>DATFLO010000149.1:0-6573 GCA_035267605.1 Gammaproteobacteria bacterium | reverse complement strand
GTCCCGGCCGTGCACCGAGTCGCCGCCGTCATCGGTGAGGGTGAAGGCCAGCCGGGGCATGAGGCCGGTGATGTTGGTCAGCCGCCAGCCCTCCTGCGGCGCGCACCCCGCCGTCAGCATGGCCAGCAGCAGCGCCAGCCCCAGGCGCGCGCCGCTCATGCCCGCGCCTCCGTCCCCGCCGCGGCCGGCCCGCGCTCGCTCTCGCGCAGCCACATGCGCAGCACGATCAGGGCGGTGAGCGCGCTCATCATGCTCGCCGGGATCCAGGTCAGCAGCCCGCCGATCTGCTGGTCCACCAGCGGCGAGACGTCCCACACCCGCCCGCAGATGTTGTAGACATCGAACAGGATGTCGCCGTTGAGGCCGATGTAGGCGCCGATCAGGATCTGCGGCGGCATCACCCCCCACAGCATGAGCATGCGCACGCCGTAGGAGAGCCCGCCATTGGCCGGGGATCGGGGGTCCAGGATCAGCCACCAGAACAGCAGCCCCTCGAACAGCACGCTCCAGTTCATGGCGTTGTAGTAGGTGACGCTGAGCATGGCCGCGAAGTGGATCGGCGGGTACAGCCACAGGTAGATGATGCCGGCGAACAGCACCGAGGCCACCAGCGGGTTCTGCAGCACCCGGTAGGGGCCGTGCACCAGGGGGTGGTGCCACAGCGGCCGCAGCCAGCGCTCGCGCGGGCCCGCCGGCAGGCCGCGGGCCATCACCTCGTGGGGCACCGCCAGCACCATGAGGATGGGGCCGATGTGGTGGAGCACCAGGTGCTGCGCGCGGTGGACCCAGAACATGTGCTGGGCCAGGTAGTCGATGGGGGTCTGCAGCACGGCGTAGGTGACGGCGAGACCGAGCCAGAAGGACAGCCCGCGCCACAAGCCCGCCGGCTCGCCGGCGCGCCGTGCCGCCAGCTGGCCGCGGCCGAACAGCACCGCCGCGACGGCGGTCAGGGCGATGAGCGTGGGCGAGGCCTGGTAGGGCAGCAGGTAGTGGATGGCGTCCATGGGCCAGGTTTCGGGGCCGGGGTCGGGGGAGCATGCCCCGCGTCCGGGGCGGAGGCAACCGCTTTCCTCCATGGGACAGCCCGGCGGCCGCGACGATCCCTCCCCCTCAATCGTCCCCGCGGGCCTCCACCCGGTTGCGGCCCCGCTCCTTGGCCCGGTAGAGGGCGTCGTCCACCGCCTTGAGCAGGGCCTTGAGGGGGCGGTCGGCATGGTATTCCGCCACCCCCGCGCTGATGGTGATGGGGCCCGCCCCCGGGAAGGCGTGGCCCGCCACCGCGGCGCGCAGCTGCTCGGCCAGATCCTCGGCGCCCTGCCGACCGGTCTCGGGCAGCAGCACCATGAACTCCTCGCCGCCCCAGCGGGCCAGGGTGTCCGGGCCGCGCAGGCGGGAGCCCACGAACTGCACCAGATCGCGCAGGATGGCGTCGCCCGCGTCGTGGCCGTAGGTGTCGTTGACGCCCTTGAAGCGGTCGATGTCGAGCATGATCAGGGCGAAGGGCGTGCCGTAGCGGTGGGCGCGCTCCGCCTCCTGCTCCAGCAGCTCCTCGAAGCGCAGGCGGTTGTAGGCGCCGGTGAGGAGGTCGTGGGTGGCCTGGTGCTGCAGCTCCGCCTCCAGCGCCTTGCGCTCGGTGATGTCCTCCACGATGCCGTCCACAAACTGGGTGCCGTAGTCGTCGGTCAGCAGATAGGCGGTCAGGCTGCACCACATGGCCTCGCCGTCGAGGCGCTGCATGGCCACCTCGCGGCGCCGGATCTGGCCGTGGGCGTGGAGGTCGGCGAGGACGGTGTCGTGGTCGGCCGCATCGCGATAGAGGCTGACCAGCGTGTGGCGGGCCAGCTCGTCGGTGTCGGCGGCACCGAACAGCTCGGCCATGGCCGGATTGAGCTCGAGGAAGCGGCCCTCGCTCCCGGTGCTGCTCCGGAACATCCCCACCGGCAGGTTCCGGAACAGGTGGCCATAGGTCTCGAGCTGCCGGCGGTAGCGGTTCTCCTCGGTGACGTCGTGGATGATGGAGTGCAGGTAGGCCTGTCCGGCCACCTCCACCACCCCGGTTTCCACCGCGACCTCGCGCACCTCGCCGTCGGCCAGGCGGTGGTGGAACTGTCCCTGCAGCCGACCGCGGCCGCGGATGCGGTCCACCACCTCCTGCAGCTCCTCCGGGGCGAGGGTGTTGAGACGGCTGATGGGGTCGCCGATGAGCGCGTCGCGCGGGTAGCCGTAGAACGCCTCGGCGGCCTGGTTGAGATCGACGATGGTGCCGTTGCGGGCGTCGAGCAGCAGCTGTACCGCGGGGTGGGCCGAGAACATCTGCCGGAACAGGGCCTCGCGCTCCTCCTGGGCGTCGAGCAGGCGGTTGGTGGCCGCGGCCAGCTGGCCCATCTCGTCGCCGGAGGAGACCGGGGCGTAGGCCTCCCGGTCCCCCCTCCGCCGGCACTCCACGGCCTCCTGGATGCGCCCGATGGGGCGCAGGACCCGGGACTGCACCAGCCACAGGCCGAGCGCCGTCATCGCCAGGATGGCCGCGCCCACCGAGCCCCCGGCGAGGAGCGCGAGCAGACGCTGATGAGCCAGCTCGGCGCGGGCGTCGAGCTCCACGTACACCGCCCCCGCCGCCAGGCGGCCGGGGTCCATGTTGGGGCGGTGGACGCGCAGGGGGACGGCCGCCAGCAGGCGCTGGCCGTCGTCGCTCCAGCGGGTGCGGGCGCCTTCCCGGATGGTCTGTCGGAGCTGGCGGCGGATGCCGGCGTGCGGGAGCTCCCCCAGGGGGTGGTTCCACCACGCCATGCGGGTGGCCGCCAGCACCTGCGGCGGCTCGCCGGCGGCGACCACGATGATGCGGATGGCGGGCTCGGCGCCGAGGGCGGTGACGAAGCGCTCGAGGTCGGCCGGCTCGTCGCTGGTCTCGGCGGCGTAGTTCACCGAGTTGGCCAGGCTGCGGGCCCAGCGGCTCATCTCGGCCTGTGAGTGGCGCTTGAACTCGCCATACAGGGCGGTCGCCGTCACCACCGCCGCGGCCGCGCCGACCGCCAGCGCCGGGACCAGGAGCTTGGCCCGCAGCGAGCGCCGCATCCGCTCCGCCAGCGGGGCAGTCACGGCCGGGAGCCCGCGTTCTGCACGACGGTGGGGTCGATGAGGTCGGCGACCGCCGGCGACGCGCTCAGGTGGCCGGCGTCACGCAGGATGCGTCCGGTGCGGCGCAGGGTGCGGTCGACGGCGCCGTCCGCTCGCCACAGATCGCCCTGGGCCGGCAGGTCGAGCACGTGCATGCCCGCCAGGGTGCTCCGGACCTGCTCGGCGCTGAGGCCCTCGCGCCGGCCCATGAGGCGGTAGGCCTCGTGGGGGTGCCGACGGGCGAAGCGCACTGCCCGGTGGAAGGCCCGCACCACGGCGGTGAAGTCCTCGGGCCGGCGCTTCAGGGCCCCGGCGTCGGCGATGAACAGGTCGAGCACCGCGCGCGGGGCGTCGGCGGTGTCGAACACCGGGCGCATGCCGAAGCGCTCGCGCAAGGTCTGAGCGACCGGGGGATAGGAGACGGCGGCATCGATGCGGCCGGAGGCGATGGCGCCGGGCAGCTTGGCCTGGGACACCGCCACCCGCTGGACGGCGTCGTAGCCCATGCCGGCGCGGTCGAGGGCGGTGGCCAGCACCAGCAGGTCCAGGGAGGCGGGCTCCACGCCCACGCGCTTGCCGCGCAGGTCGGCCATGGCGGAGGCGGGAGGGCGGGCGAGCACCTGATCGGCGCCCTCGGACCAGTCGGTGACGTAGAAGGCGCGCGGCCGGCGGTCCGAGCCCTGTCGGCTCAATAGCAGCTCCACCGGGGTGCCGCCGAAGGCGTCCACCTGGCCGCGCTCGAAGGCCCGCCGGCTGTCGCCCAGGGAGGTCAGCTCGACGATCTCCACATGGCCGCCGGCCTCGGCGATCCAGCCCTTTTCCGCGGCCAGGTACAGGAAGTCGTAGCCCGGCCACGGGTTGAGGCCGATGCGCAGGGGCTGCGACGGGGAGGACGGGCACGCGGCCAGGAGCAGCCCGGCCGCGGCCACAATCACGACCGCCAGCCAGGGGCCGGGGGCGGCGACGCGGGAGCGGGGGGACGGGGCGTTCATGCGCTGCCTCGTTGCGGATGGCCCCCCTTGCCGGCCGGGACCGGTCGATCCCGAATGGGCGCATTCTAGCAAAGGCCCTCGGCCGCCCCATTGATTGCCTTCAGGTGGCAGGCGGCCGCGCCCGCGGCCGCGTTCAGGCCCCGCGGGCGCCCTGCTGGCCGCAGGAGGGCAGGCCCAGCTTGTTGAGGATGCGGTCGAGCGGGCAGAACTGGGTGAAGCCGCTCTGCAGCAGGTTGGCGCCGACGAAGGCGGTCAGCAGCAGCCACCACTGGCTGTGGTAGAGCACCAGCAGGATGGAGACGAGGATCACGGTGCCGGCGAAGATGCGCACCACGCGCTCGGTGTTCATGGCATTCCCTCCCTGGAATCAGTCGGTTTCGCCGCCGCCGGCGTCGATGACGCGGTCCAGGCGGTGGCGCATGAAGGCATAGTACATCACCGGGATCACCACCAGGGTCAGCAGGGTGGAGGCGGCGATGCCGAACAGCAGGCTGATGGCCAGCCCCTGGAAGATGGGATCGAACAGGATCACGAAGGCGCCCACCATGGCCGCCGCCGCGGTCAGCACGATGGGCCGCAGCCGAACGGCCCCGGAGCGGATCACCGCCTCCTTGAAGTCCACCCCCGACGCCGTCTCGGCATTGATGAAGTCCACCAGCAGGATGGAGTTGCGCACGATGATGCCGCCCAGGGCGATCATGCCGATCATGGAGGTGGCGGTGAAGTGGGCGCCGAACAGGGCGTGCCCCGGCATGACCCCGATCACCGTGAGCGGGATGGGCGCCATGATGATCACCGGGGTCAGGTAGGAGCGGAACTGGCCCACGATCAGCAGATAGATCAGCACCAGGCCCACGGCGTAGGCGGCGCCCATGTCGCGGAAGGTCTCGTAGGTCACCTGCGACTCGCCGTCCCACTTGAGGGCGTACTTGTACTCGTAAGGCGGCTGCTGGGTGAAGAACTGCGGCAGCTCGTAGCCCTGGTCGATGGCCGTGCCGCGCAGGCCGGCCCAGATGTCGTAAAGGCCGTACAGCGGGCTGTCGTTGGGCCGGGCCTTGTCGCCGGTGACGTAGACCACCGGCTTGAGGTTCTTGTGGTAGATGGTCTGGTCGCGCGAGGTCCGCACCGGGTGCACCAGCTCCGACAGCGGCACCAGCCGGCCCTCGCGCGAGGCCACGCGCATGTTCAGCAGGTCGTCGATGCGGGCCTTGTTGCCTGCGGGCAGCTCGGCGCGGATGAGCAGGGGGTACTTCTCGCCCGGGCGGTGCAGGGCGGCGATGTCCTCGCCCTTCAGCGCCATGTGGATGGCCTGCACGATGCGCCGCTCGGAGACCCCGGCCCGGGCGGCCTTCTCCTTGTCCACGATCAGCCGGGTCTTGGGGGCGTCCGCCTCCACCGACGAATCCACGTCGGTGACCGTGGGCACCGCCCGGAAGCGCTTCTCCACCTGCCTGGCCACGTCCAGCTGGCCCTGGTAGGAGGGGCCGTAGATCTCCGCCACCAGCGGCGCCAGCACCGGCGGTCCGGGCGGCACCTCCACCACCTTGACGTTGGCGCCGAAGGGCTCGGCGATCTTGTGCAGGTGCTCGCGCACGTCGAGGGCGATCGCGTGGCTGGAGCGCGCGCGGTCCTCCTTGTGCGCCAGGTTCACCTGGATGTCGGCCATGTGGTCGGCGCTGCGCAGGTAGTACTGGCGCACCAGGCCGTTGAAGTTGATCGGCGAGTGGGTGCCCACATACTCCTGGTAGTCGGTCACCTCCGGGACGCCGGACAGGTAGCGGCCCAGCTTCTGGGTCACCTGCGCGGTCGTCTCCAGGGCGGTGCCCTCGGGCATGTCCACCACCACCTGGAATTCCGACTTGTTGTCGAAGGGCAGCATCTTGAGGGTCACGGCCTTGAAGTAGGCCAGCGACAGGGCCGCCCCCATGAGCACGAGGACGCCGCCGAACATGGCCCAGCGCAGGCCGCGGCTGTCGAAGAACGGGGTCAGGAACCAGCGGTAGAAGCGGAAGCTCCAGCCCTGCTCGGGGTGGCGGTCGGCGCCGCCGTCCTCCAGCGACTGGCTGCCGCCGTCGGGGTCATGCCCGCCGTGGCCGCCCTTGCCGCGCAGCAGCAGGTAGGCCATCCACGGCGTGATGACGAAGGCCACCAGCAGCGAGAAGAACATGGCGAAGGAGGCGTTGATCGGGATGGGGCTCATGTACGGCCCCATCAGCCCGGACACGAAGGCCATGGGCAGCAGCGCCGCGATCACCGTGAACGTGGCCAGGATGGTGGGGTTGCCCACCTCGTCCACGGCGAAGGGGGCGGACTCCTCAAGCGATCGCTCGCCCTTCATGTGGTGGCGGTGGATGTTCTCCACCACCACGATGGCGTCGTCCACCAGGATGCCGATGGAGAAGATCAGGGCGAACAGCGACACCCGGTTGATGGTGAAGCCCCACATGTAGGAGGCGAACAGGGT
>DATFLO010000148.1:0-3440 GCA_035267605.1 Gammaproteobacteria bacterium | reverse complement strand
GAGGTGTCCCTGGTGGTGGCCGCCCTGCAGCAGGCCTATCGCCTGGCCTACCTGGACCCCCTCACCGACCTCCCGGCCCGGCGCTACTTCAGCCGCCACCTGCGCTCCCTGAGGCCGCCGTTCGCCGTGGCCTTCGTCAGCATCGACCGCTTCTGGTGGATCCGCGACACCTACGGCGACGAGGTGGCCGATCAGGTGGTCCGCGCGGTGGCGTCGATGCTGGTGCGGGATGCGACGGATCGGGCGGTCTACCGGCTGGGCGGGGAGGACTTCGCCGTCCTCCTCCCCGGCCTGGACGGGATGCGGGCGCGCGCGGTCATGGAGGGCCTGTGCTCCCGCGTCGCCGCCCGCGAATTCTTCCTGCGCTCGCCCGCCCGCGGCAAGGGCCCGGAGGAGGCCCGCAAACGCGGCCTGGGCGGCGAGAAGCACATCGTCCTGAGCATCAGCGCCGGCCTGGCCGCCGCCGAAACCGGCCCGGTCGACACCACCGCCCTCGCCCGCGAGGCGGACCGGGCCCTGACCATCGCCATCGGCGCCGGCGGACACCGCGTCCAGGGGGACGCCGTCTCCGGCGCCCCTGCCTAGGGTCCTGTCGCGGAAATTCCCGGCCATTCTGCGGGCCGGGACACCGCCCCTGCCTCGCGGATCCGGGCCCAGCCGCCCGCACCCCCGTCCGGGAAACTACGGTTTAGACATCGCATTCCCCTTGCCGTACAAAGGCTTAAGGGGGGGTCGGCAGCGGACATCCGCGTCCGCTGCCCGCCCCCCCTTTTTTGTCCGGATCCGGCGCAGGGGCGCGGTACAGAATTTTTTCTTGTCCCCGCAGTATTGTCAGGAAATTTGACCGTCGTCATTCCGCGACGCTTTGGGGCGGCCCACAATGGCCTCAATGGTTCCTGCCGCCGAGCGCCCGACGCCGGGTCTGGACCAAACCGGGGAGGGTCCCCGAGCCAACGTCTCGCAACCACAACCAGGGGGTTACCCATGCGAGAGCTCATCCGCCGTTTCGCCCGCGAAGAGTCCGGCGCCACCATGGTCGAGTACGCCATTCTGGTGGCCCTGATCGCCGTCGCGCTGATCACCGTGATCGGCATCCTCAGCGGCGCCATCGAGCGCGCCTTCCAGAATGCCGCCACCGCCATGAACAACGCCTGAGGCGGCCGACCGCGCTCCCGGACCATAAGGGGGCGGCATCCGCCCCCTCCGGAGCCAACCTAGATTCAGGGAGGAACCCATGAGGACAGCGGCCAAGCGCTTTTCCCGCGAGGAAGCCGGGCTGGCGAAGAGCGAGTATGCCTTCTTCGCATCCCTTCTCGTGGTGATGGTCATCGTGGTCTACGTCGTCGGCCGGATGATGATCACCGATGCGGTCAATGACGGCACCCAACGGGTGATCAACGAGATCCAGAGCCAGAAGATCGATGCGCTGGAGAAGAAGGTCGAGGGGGGCGCGGACAAGGGCGCCCAAGAGGACATGAGCCCGTAGGGGCGACAGCCCCACGGTCAGGAGAAGGCACATGCACGGATTCGCGGAGATGGTCGGACAGGCTGGCTGGACCGGGGGCGGCGTTTTGCTTGCCCTGCTGGTCCTGGCCGTCGCCTTTGATGTCCGCCAGCGGCGCATCCCCAACCGGCTGGTGATCGCCGGCCTGGTGGCCGGCGTGGCGCTGCAGGGGCTGTTCGGGGGCCCGTGGGGCCTCCTGGGCGCCCTGGGCGGGGCCCTCCTGCTGCTTCTCCTGACCTTTCCCTTTTTCGCCCTCGGCTGGCTGGGGGCGGGCGACGTCAAGCTCCTCGCCGCCGTGGGCAGCTTCGTCACCTGGCACTACGCCCCGGCGGTACTCCTGACGGTGGGGCTCGCCGGGGGCCTGGTGGGCAGCGCGGCCATGGCCTGGCAGGCGGGGCTGGGACAGTGGTGGCACCGGGTGGGGGCGCTGGTGGGGGTATCCATCGCCAGCCGCGGGGCCCCCCGCCTGTCCGGATCGAGCCTGTCCGGATCCAGCCTGTCCGGGTCCAGCGCCGCCGGCGTGGAGGTGCCCTACGCCATCGCCATCGCCCTGGGCACCGTGGGCAGCGCCTTCCTGGTCCGGCTCGTCCCGGCCCTCGTCCTGTAAGGAACCGCCATGAACGCCAACAGCACCCACCCCCAAACACCGGCCGAGGTCCTGGACAGCTTCCGCCACCGCAAGCTGGCCGGTCCCGGCGAGGCGGCACCGGCGGGCCCCACCTATCCGGGCGCCCCGCGCGAGGTGGCCGACCTGGGCGTGGGGCCCGAGGTGCTCATCCAGCTGGTGCTCAAGCACCTGCACATGGGCGGCGCCCGGCGCATCGACGAGCTGGGCGCCGACCTCGGGATTCCGGCCTCCCTGCTGCAGGAGCCGGTGAGCTTCCTGCGCCGCGAGCACCTGCTCGAGGTCCACGGCGCCCGGCCCGGGGCACCCAGCGGCACCGAGACCTATTTCCTGACCGATCGGGGCCGCGATCGCGCCCGCGGCCATCTGCTCGACGACGGCTATGTGGGTCCGGTGCCGGTGCCGCTGGAGCAGTTCCAGGCCCAGGTGGCCGAGCAGACCATCCGCTGGGGCGTGGTGGACCGCGCCGCCATGGAGGAGGCCTTCCGCGGCCTGGTGGTGCCGGAGGGCCTGCTCGACCAGCTGGGCGCGGCCTTCAACAGCACCAGCTCGCTGTTCCTGTACGGCCCCTCGGGCAGCGGCAAGACCTTCATGACCGCCCAGCTGGTCAAGCTCCTGGCAGGCGACGTGGCGGTACCCTACGCCGTGTCCGTCGACGGCCAGATCCTGCGGGTGTTCGACCCGGTCTATCACAAGGGCGTCGACACCGCTGCGGACACCGGCGGCGTAGGCCTGCGCAAGGCGGAGGAGGACTGGGATCGGCGCTGGGCGCGCTGCCGGCGGCCGGTGGTGATGGCCGGCGGCGAGCTGACCGGGGCCATGCTGGAGCCCGCCTTCCACGCCACCGGCAACTTCTACGAGGCGCCCCTGCAGGTCAAGGCCGCCGGCGGCCTGCTGATGATCGACGATCTCGGACGCCAGCACATCGACGTGACGGCCCTGCTCAACCGCTGGACGGTGCCGCTGGAATCGGGGGTGGACTACCTGGCCCTGCACAGCGGCGCCAAGTTCCCGGTGCCCTTCGACGTCATCCCGGTGTTCGTCACCAATCTGCGGCCGTCGCAGCTGGCGGACGACGCCTTCCTGCGGCGGCTCGGCTACAAGGTCTACCTGGGCGCGCTGGAGGAGGCGGACTACCGCGCGGTGTTCGCCCAGTACTGCCAGGCCAACGGCCTGGAATACCGCGACCAGCTGGTGGACTACCTGCTGCGCGAGCATTACGGACCGACAGGAACCCCGCTGATCGCGTGCCATCCGCGGGACCTGATCAACAAGGTCATCGAGTTCGCCCTCTACGAGGGGGTGGAGCCG
>DATFLO010000147.1:0-3171 GCA_035267605.1 Gammaproteobacteria bacterium | reverse complement strand
CGCCTGTGGGGGCAGTGGAGCCGGGGGCTCGACCCCCGCCCGGTGGCCGGCTGGGGAGAGGAGACCGATGCCGGCGGCTGGCGCCTGAGCCTGCCGCTGTCGCCGCGGGAGCAGTCGGTGGCCGCGGCGGGCTCCGCGCTGCTCGGCGCCGCCGAGCACCTGGGCCGCGGCCTGCGTGACCGCGCCGAGCGTGCCACGCGGCTGCAGGTGGGGCTGGTCCACCGCGACGGTGCGGAGCGCGCCCGCAGCGCCCGCCTGGAGCCTACCGACCGCGACTTCGAGCTGTTCGAGGCGGCGAGCGCCCTGCTGGCGGCCGCTTGGCAGCGGCGCGTGGGCGTGCGGCGGGTGACGGTGGCGCTGCTGGAGCGCGCAGGCGGCGGTCAGGGTGAGCTGTTCCCCGGCGACGACCGCATGGACCGCCTGCTGCGTGGCCTCGACGCGGTGCGTGACCGCTTCGGCGAGCACGCCGTCCAGTGGGGGCGGCGGCTGGACGGCGGTGCTTGACCATGCGCGCCGCCCACCTCTGCGTCCACTCCCACTACTCCTTCCGCTACGGCATCGACGCCCCGCAGGCCCTGGCGGAGGCGGCCGCCGCGCGCGGCATCGATGCCGTGGCGCTCACCGACACCGAGGGCCTGTACGGGGCGGTGGACTTCTACCGCGCGGCGCTGGCGGCGGGAGTCAAGCCCATCCTCGGTGCGCGGCTGGTCGACGACGAGCGCGACCCCGGCTGCGTGGTGCTGGCCCGGGACCTCACCGGCTACCATGCCCTGTGCCGGCTGGTGAGCGCCCGCAAGCTGGAGGGGGACTGGCTGGCTGTGGCCCGGCAGGCGGCGGGGCACCTGTTCTTCCTCGCCGGCAGCCGCGTCTGGGTGGACCGGCTGGACGGTCCCGCCCTGCGCACCGCCCGCGCCCTGTTCGTGCGCCGGGTGCCCGCGCCCTGTTCGTGCGCCGGGTGCCCGCGGACCTGTGCCGCAGCCGGGCCGAGCGCGCGGCGCGCGAGCGCCTGGCCCGCTACGCCCGCCACCGGCGCCTGCCGCTGGCGGCGGCCGCCGAGGCGGTGTTCATCGAGCCCGCGGCCTTCGCGGCCCACCGGGTGGCGGCGGCCATGCGCGCCAGCACCACCGTGGCCCGGCTGGATCCGGCGAGCCACGCCCCGGAGGGCGCCTGGCTGCGCGACGCCGCGCACCTGCGCGCCGCCTACGTGAACGACCGCGAGGCCCTGGCGAACGCCCTGCGCATCGCCGACGCCTGCGCCGAGCGGGTGCTCGATCCGGTCCTCGATCAATTGCGCTTCCCGCCCTTCCCGCTGCCCCCGGGGGAGGACGCCGCGAGCCGCCTGCGCGCTCTGTGCCGGCGCGGCCTGCGGCGGCGCTACGGCGCGCTCGTGCCCCTGGAGGCGCAGCGCCGCCTGGAGCGCGAGCTCGCCGTGATCACCGACATGGGCTACGCCACCTACTTCCTGGTGGTCCACGACATCGTCGAGGCCGCCGAGGCGCGCGGCATCCCCACCCTGGGGCGGGGCTCGGTGGCCAACTCCATCGTCGCCTACGTGCTGCGCATCACCCACGTGGAGCCGGTGCGCCACGGCCTGTTCTTCGAGCGCTTCCTGAACCCCGAGCGCCGCGATCCCCCCGACATCGATCTCGACTTCCCCTGGGACCGCCGCGACGAGATGGTGGACTACGTCTACGCGCGCTACGGCGCCGGGCGGGTGGCCATGGTGGGTGCCTTCACCACCTTCGAGTCGCGTGGCCTGGTGCAGGAGATCGGCGCGGCGCTGGGCTTCGCCCGCGAGGAGCTGGCCCAGCTCTCCAAGCGCCTGCCGCCGGTGCCGCTGCGCGACCTGCCCCGGGCCCTGGCGGAGCATCCCATCGGGATCGAGCTCCACCCGGACCGCGAGCCGCTGGCCACGGTGCTGCGCATAGGCGCTTACCTGGACGGCAACCCCAAGGCCCTGGGCACCCACCCCTGCGGGCTGGTGGTGGCCCCCGACCGGGTGGATGCCTGGATGCCGGTGGAGCGCAGCCCCAAGGGGCTGGTGACCACGCAGTACGCCATGTACCCCGCCGAGGCCCTGGGCCTGATCAAGATCGACCTGCTGGGCAACCGCTCGCTCACCGCGCTGCTGGACACGGTGGATGCGGTGCGCACCGCCCGCGGCGAGACGGTGGACTTCGAGGCCCTCGACCCCGCGGCGGACCCGGCCACCCGGGAGCTGGTGGCGGCGGGCGCCACCATGGGCTGCTTCTACATCGAGTCGCCCTCCATGCGACAGGTGCAGGCGCGTCTCGACTGCCGCGACTTCGAGACCCTGGTGGCGGCCTCCTCCATCATCCGCCCCGGGGTCTCCCAGTCCGGGGTCATGGAGCGCTTCATCCGCCGCCACCGCGGCGAGGAGCCGGTGGCCTACGCCCATCCCGCCCTGGCCGAGGTCCTCGACACCACCTGCGGCGTGATGGTCTACCAGGAGGACGTCATCAAGACCGTGGGCGTGATCGCCGGCATGTCGCTGGGCGAGGCCGACGACCTGCGCCGCTGCATGTCCAAGAAGCGGGACTTCGCGGCCATGGAGACCTACCGGGCGCGCTTCGCGGAGGGCGCCCGCGCGCGCGGTGCGGCGGAGGAGACCATCGAACGGCTGTGGACGGAGATCGAGAGCTTCGCCGGCTACGCCTTCTGCAAGGCCCACTCCGCGAGCTTCGCCCTGCTGTCCTTCCAGGTGGCCTATCTCAAGGCTCATTATCCCGCCGAGTTCATGGCCGCGGTGCTCGCCAACGGCGGCGGCTACTACGGCCCCCAGGCCTATGTGGACGAGGCCAAGCGCCTCGGCGTGGCGGTGCGCCCGCCCCACGTCAACGCGAGCGCGGTGCCCCCGCGCGCCGAGCCGGACGCGGACAGCCGGGGCGGCTACGCCATCCGCCTCGGCCTGGACCGGGTGCGTGGCCTGACCATGGAGGCGGCCGGATCCGTGGAGGCCGAGCGGGCGCGGGGTGGGGCCTTCGACGGGTTGGCGGACCTCCAGCACCGGGTGCCGCTATTGGACCGTGCCGGGCTGGAGGCGCTGGTGGGCTGCGGGGCGCTCGACGGCCTGGGGATGAGCCGCCGGGCACTGTTCTGGGCACTGGAGGGGCGGGGACGGGAGCGGGGGAAGGCCACGGGGACCTGTGA
>DATFLO010000146.1:0-24634 GCA_035267605.1 Gammaproteobacteria bacterium | reverse complement strand
CAGGGCGGCGGCCGGGCCGCCCACGCGCGCGGCGCCACCGGCCTGCGGCGCCGGACCCGCCACCACCACCTGCGTGCCCAGGGTCTCCACCGGCCCCTTCTGGCCGGCATAGCTGTCCGCCGGGATGCGGGTGGGCTTGAGATAGGGCAGATCCACCGTGCGCCGCTCGCCCAGCGTCCCGGCCAGGGGCACCAGGCGCAGGCGATCGCTGCCGGCCAGGGCCTCGGCCAGCTCGGGATCGGGCACGTCGGCCAGCAGCAGCACCCCGTCCAGCCCGCCCGCGGCCAGCCGGCGCAGCAGCTCGCGGGGCTGGCCGCGGGCGGCCGGCTGGCGCCCGGCCAGGGCCAGCACCCGCTCGCTGACCTCGGCGCCGCCGCTGCCGGCCGGCAGGATGCCGATGCGCCCGGACAGGGGTGCGCCGCTCCCCGGGCGGCGCACCAGCTGCAGCATGCGGGTGCCGAGCACCGCCACCGCCTCGCCGCGGCGGTCGCGTTCCATGCCCTCCGCCGCCGGCCGGAAGAAGCGCTCGCTGCCGAGCACGGCCAGCCGCGCCCGGCCGTCGGCCAGCTCGTCCAGCGGCTCGTCCACCTCGCGCAGCTGCACCGAGCGCTGCGGGAAGGCCTGGCGCACGGCGCGCAGGGCGCGGCCGGTCTCCGTCGCCAGCCGGTCGGCGCGGTGCACCGCCACATCCAGCTCGGCCTCGCGCCGCCGGCCCGCGGTCTCGCGCAGGAGGCCGGCGGTGCGCAGGAAGTCCCCGGCCACCGCCGCCGGCGTCTGGCCCTCCAGCTGCACGCGGGCATTGAGGCCCTGCATGGTGGCGGTGTCGAGGCGGCCGTGCAGCGCCGTCACCAGCTTCGGCAGGGACGGATAGCCCTCGACGGCGTCGGGGCTGGCGATCACCCCGGCGCGGTAGGGCGGGAAGAAGCCCAGCGGGTCGTCCAGCACCCGCAGGCGGCGGCCGGCCAGGGCGCCGTCGGTGGCGTAGGCCACCGCCACGTCGGCCCGCCCCGACAGCACCGCGTCGAAGCGCTCGCCGGGGTTGTCGATGAGCATGGGCGGCTCGGCCAGGCGCAGGCCGTAGCGCCGCAGCAGCGGCAGCAGGCCGTCGCCCGGGCGGCGGGCGTAGACCGAGGGCGTGGCCACGCGCACGCCGCCGTCCAGGCGCGACAGGTCACCGATGGACTGCAAGCCCAGCGCGGCGGCGCGCGCCGTGGGGACCACCATCTTGTACGGGTTGTCGATGCCCAGCCCGCCCAGCCAGCGCAGGCCCAGGTCGCGGTAGAGGGCCTCCGGCGAGGCCGCGTTCGGCTCCGCCTCGCGGCCGCCGAGCACGGCCGCCGTGCCCGAGTACTCCACCATGACGTCCACCCGCCCGTCGCGCATGGCCTGCTGGCAGCCGTAGGTGTCCTGGCACTCCACCACCATGGCGCGCATGCCCTCGCCGCGGGCGAGCTCGGCCAGCATGTGGGCGAGGATCAGCTGCTCCTCGAAGTCCTTGGCGCCCACCTTGAGCGGGCCCTGCGGCCCGCCGCAGCCGGTCAGCGCCGCCACCAGCGCAAGGACGATCCCCAGGCGGGGGATCACGGCGCCTCCTCCCCGGCCGCGGCCGACTCCGCGGCCGGCTCCGCCGCCGTCCGCCGCTCGGCGCGCAGGGCGCGCAGCAGGGCCACCACCTGCAGCAGCAGGATCAGGATGAAGGGCACGGCGCCGCTGATGGAGACCGCGCGCAGGGCGTGCACGTTGCCGGACAGCAGCAGGGCCGCGCCCAGGGCGCCCAGGCCCAGCCCCCAGGCCAGCTGCCGGCCCGCCGAGGGATCGGGGCTGCCGCGGCTGGTGAGCATGCCGAGCACGAAGGTGGCGCTGTTGAGGCTGGTGACCAGGAACACGAAGGCCAGCAGCACCGCCACCGCCCCCAGCACGGTGGGCGCCGGCAGGCGGTCGAACAGGGCGAACAGGGCGGCGGTGACGTCCTCGCGCACCAGCCGCTCCATGCCGCCCGCCCCGAACAGCTCTTCGTGGATGGCGGTGCCGCCGAAGACCACGAACCACAGCAGCGAGAACAGCGACGGCACGAACAGCACGCCCAGGACGAATTCGCGGATGGTGCGGCCGCGGCTGACCCGCGCCACGAACACGCCGACGAAGGGCGCCCAGGCGATCCACCACACGAAGTTGGTGAGGGTCCAGGTCTCCAGCCACTTGCCCGGCCACTGCCCGGGCTGCTCGTAGGGGAACAGCTGCAGCGACAGCGACACCAGGCTGCTGACGTAGTCGCCGGCGGCGGTGAACAGGCTGCGGAACAGGTAGGCGGTGGGGCCGACCACCAGCAGGAAGGCGACCATGGCCACGGCCAGGGCCATGTTGAAGTTCGACAGCCACTTGATGCCCTTGTCCAGGCCGGTGAGGGCGGAGCCGATATAGACCGCCATCAGCCCGGCCAGTATGGCGAAGGTCCAGCCCAGCGACTGCAGCGGCACCCCGCCCACCGCGTGCAGGCCGGCCTGGATCTGCATGACGCCGGTGCCGGTGGAGCCGGCGACCCCGAAGGCCACCGCCAGCACCGCGATGAGATCGGCCAGCCACGCCACCGGCCCCACCCAGCGGCCGGCGAACACCCGGCGGATGGGGGTGCCGGCCAGATGCGGGGCGCCGTGGCGGAAGCCGAAGTAGGCCAGCACCAGGCCGCTCAGGCAGTAGATGCCCCAGGCGTGCAGACCCCAGTGGAAGATGGTGTAGACCGCCGCGTTGCGCGCCGCCTCGGGGGTGCCGCCCTCCCCCAGCGGCGGTGCGGCGAAGTGGTTGACTGGCTCGGCCACGCCCCAGAACAGCAGGCCCACGCCCATGCCCGCGGCGAACAGCATGGACAGCCAGGAGGCGGTGGAGAACTCCGGCCACTCGCCGGGCCGCCCCAGCACCACCGAGCCGTAGCGGCCGAAGCCCAGCCACAGGGCGAGCACCACCAGCCCCGAGGTGGTGGCCAGGAAGAACCAGTCCAGGCCGCGGAAGGCGGTACCCACCAGGGCCCGCGCCCAGGCCTCCAGCAGCGCCGGCGAGGCCACGCCGAGCACGGCCACCAGCGCGCACAGGGGCAGGGCCACATAGAAGAGGTCGAGGCTGCGGCGGGCGACAGTGGCCAAGGGGCGCTCCGGGCAGGGGGCTTACCCGATCAAGCTAGCGCATGAACCGCGGCGGGACAAAAAGGGATCCGGGCGTCCCGGGAAGGCCTGAGACGCCAGCGGCGATACCCCGGGGCGGCGGCCCCTTCGGGGGAGCGCTTCGCGGCGCTGGCAATGACGGCAGGGGGCGGGGGCAAGGCATCCCGGTCCGGCCGTCATCGCGCGGGCCCGCCAGGGACCGTGGCGATCTCCCGGAACGGAGCCCCCGCCCGGGAGATTGCTTCACTTCGTTCGCAATGACGGCAATGCCCCCCTGCCGTCGTTGCGAGTCCCGCCACTAAGCCTGCCCGGGAGTCGGGGGTTTAGCCATAGCCCCGTAGGAGCTTTGTGGCGGGGCGTGGCGATCTCCCGGAACGGAGCCTCCGCTCGGGAGATTGCTTCACTTCGTTCGCAATGACGGCAATGCCCCCTGCCGTCGTTGCGAGCCCCGCCACTAAGCCTGCCCGGGAGTCGGGGGTTTAGCCATAGCCCCGTAGGGGCTTAGTGGCGGGGCGCGGCAACCTCCCGGAACGGCGGCTCCGGGCAGGAGATTGCTTCGCTGCGCTCGCAATGACGGCGGGAGCGGGGGGCGCCTTGGCGCCTAGCGGCGGTCGCCGAGGCGGTCCATCAATGCGAACAGCACGCCCGAGACCACGAAGGTCAGGTGGATGGCGACCTTCCAGGCCAGCTGCTCGTTGGTCAGCTCATCCACCTTGATGAAGGACTTGAGCAGCTCGATGGCGGAGATGGCGACGATGGAGCCGATCACTTTCAGCTTGAGGTCGGAGAAGTCCACGTGCCCCATCCACTCCGGCCGATCCTCGTGCTCGCCGGTGTCCATCTTGGAGACGAAATTCTCGTAGCTGCTGAAGATGATGATGATCAGCAGGCTGGCGACGAGGGACAGGTCGATCAGCGCCAGGATGCCGACGATGACGTCGCTGCCGGAGGCGGCCGGCAGGGTCACCACCAGGTGCCACAGCTCCTCGGCGAACTTGGCCAGCAGCAGCAGGATGCCCGCGATCAGGCCCACGTAGAACGGCGCCAGCAGCCAGCGGCTGCGGAACAGCAGACCCTCGAGCAGTCTCTCCATGGTGTCCCCTCCGGCGTTGGAACCGGCCGCGGTGACCGGGTTGAGCACAAAAAAAGCCCCGCCTCGGGGGCGGGGCTTTTTCGGGGTCTGGTGGAGCCGGCCGGGCTCGAACCGGCGACCTCTACAATGCCATTGTAGCGCTCTCCCAACTGAGCTACGGCCCCGAAATGAGAGGCGGGATTCTAGGCCCCGCCGCGGGGGCTGTCAACATCCCCCGCTGGCCTACTCGCCGTTGGCCGCGGCCCGCTCCCGGATGTAGGCCAGCGCCCGGTCCAGGCGGGCCAGCGTGGCGTCACGGCCGAGCAGCGCCAGGGTGACGTCGATGGGCGGCGACACCGCGCCGCCGGAGACCGCCACGCGGATGGGCTGGGCCACCTTGCCGAACTTCAGCTCGCGCGCGTCCACCACCTCCTGCACCACCTGGTGGGTGGTCTCGGCGGTCCACTCGGCCAATTCGGCCAGACCGTCGCGCACCGCCTGCAGCGGCTCGGCCACCGCCGGCTTGAGGTTCTTGCGGGCCGCCTTCTCCTCGAACGCCTCGAAATCCTCGAAGAAGAAGCGGCCGGTTTCGGCCATTTCGGCCAGGGTCTTGGAGCGCTCCTGCAGGCTTTCGATGATGCGCTCGATCGGCGCGGTGGCCCCGCCCGGGTCGATGCCGCGGGCGGCCAGCTGCTCCTCGAGGGGATCGACCAGCTCGGCCGGGGACCGCTCGCGGATGTAGTGGCCGTTGAGCCACAGCAGCTTGTCCTGGTTGAACGCCGAGGCGGTCTTGCCCACCTCGTCCACATCGAACAGCCGCAGCAGGTCGTCGCGGGTGAATACCTCGTCGTCGCCGTGGGACCAGCCCAGCCGCGCCAGGCCGTTGACCAGCGCCTCGGGCAGGAAGCCGTCGGCCTTGTACTGCAGCACGCTCACCGCACCGTGGCGCTTGGACAGCCGTTTCTTGTCCTCGCCCAGGATCATGGGGACGTGGGCGTAGGTGGGCGGCTCCACGCCCAGCGCCTGCAGGATCTGCATCTGGCGCGGGGTGTTGTTGAGGTGGTCGTCGCCGCGGATGACGTCGGTGATGCCCATGTCCCAGTCGTCCACCACCACCGTCAGGTTGTAGGTGGGGCTGCCGTCGGAGCGGGCGATGATGAGGTCGTCGAGCTCGGCATTGTCGAAGGCCACGCGGCCGTGGATGCGGTCGGTCACCACCGTCCTGCCCTCGTCCGGGGCGCGGAAGCGGACCACGGGGTCCACTCCCGCGCGCGGCTCGCTGCGGTGGCGGCAGCGGCCGTCGTACATGGGCTTGTTCCCGGCCGCGCGCTGCTCCTCGCGCATGGCGTCGAGCTCTTCCCGGGTGCAGTAGCAGTGGTAGGCCTGGCCGGCCGCCAGCAGCTGGTCGATGACCTCCCGGTAGCGATCCATGCGCTGGGTCTGGAAGAAGGGGCCCTCGTCCCAGTCCAGGCCGAGCCAGGTCATGCCGTCCAGGATCGCCTGCACCGCCTCCGGCGTGGAGCGCTCGCGGTCGGTGTCCTCGATGCGCAGGACGAACGCCCCCTGGTTCTGGCGGGCGTGGAGCCAGGAGAACAGGGCGGTGCGGGCGCCGCCGATGTGCAGGTAGCCGGTGGGGCTGGGCGCGAATCGGGTGCGAACGCTCATGGCTGCGAGGGGCTCTCTTCCGTTCGGACAGGCGGTGATTGGATGTTATGCTCTATGCCGGCCTTGGCGCCCCGGGCAAAGGGGGTCCGGATCTTATCATTGTTGGCCCGAGCACTGAATGGCGCCGCCGGCGCCAACAGGGCGGACGCGTATGCCCGGGGCGGGCCCAGGAGGCAGGAGCCGATGACGAGCGATACCCGAGCTTCATCACCCATGCCGGCACGGCGGCCGGGATTCCGGGCTGCCGCGCTGGCCGGCCTGACCCTGGCCCTGGGCGGCTGCGCCGGCCTGGGCGGCGGCAAGGGCCAGGCCTTCCTGCCCGGCTGGGGCAGCGAGAACGACAAGGTCCTGGCCAGCACCCAGGAGGCCAAGCTCCGCCGCCCCGGGACCGAGGTCCCCGGGCTCAGCGCCGCCGTGCGCACCCCGCTGCGCGACGCCGCCCAGGATCAGGCCGCCCGGCGCGCCGCCCAGCGCGACTTCTGGAGCCGCCTGCTGCCCCGCCTGCGGCTGGAGAAGGTGGACCAGCGCCAGGTCAACGCCTTCGTGCGCTTCTACAGCGGCCACCCGGCCTACCTCAAGCGGGTGTTCGAGCGCGGCCGGCCTTTCTTGCCCTACATCCTGGCCGAGCTCGACAAGCGCGACATGCCCGCCGACCTGGCCCTGCTGCCGGTGGTGGAGAGCGCTTTCCGGCCCTTCGCCTACTCGCCGGGACGGGCCGCCGGCATCTGGCAGTTCACCCCGGGCACCGGCCGCCACTTCGGGCTCAAGCAGAACTGGTGGTACGACGGCCGGCGCGACGTGCTGGCCGCCACCGACGCCGCCCTCGATTACCTGGACCGCCTGCACGGCCGCTTCGACAGCTGGCTGCTGGCGCTGGCCGCCTACAACGCCGGCCCGGGAACGGTGAACGGCGCCGTCCGCCGCAACCGCTACCGCAACCAGCCCACCGACTTCTGGCACCTGGACCTGCCGCGCGAGACCACCGGCTACGTGCCCAAGCTGCTGGCCCTGTCCCACGTCATCCGCAACCACGACAAGTACGGCATCGACCTGCCCAAGATCCCGAACGAGCGGGGCTTCGCCGTGGTCAAGCTGGACGCGCCCCTGGACCTGGCGCGCGCGGCCGAGCTGGCCGGCACCCACATCGAGACCCTGTACCGCCTGAATCCCGGCCTCAACCAGTGGTGCACCCCCCCCAACGGCCCCGAGCGCCTGATGGTGCCGCGCGCCGCCAAGGACCGGTTCGAGCGCCGGCTGGCCAAGCTCGACCCCGACGAGCGGGTGCGCTGGGTGCGCCACCGCATCCGCAAGGGCCAGACCCTGTCGGAGATCGCCAGCCAGTACCACACCACCGTGAGCATGATTAAGCGGGTCAACAACCTCTCCGGCAGCCGCATAAGCGCCGGCGACCACCTGGTGATCCCCACCGCCTCCTCCAAGGACCACGCCTACGCCCTCAGCCGTCCGCAGCGCATGGCGGCCATCCGCCAGTCCGGCCCCTCCGGGCGCACGCGCATCCTGCACGAGGTGGATCACGGCGAGTCACTGTGGGAAATCGCCCGCCGCTTCGGGGTCAAGATCGGGCAGCTGGCCAAATGGAACGGCATGGCCCCCGGCGACACCCTGCACGCCGGCCAGCAGCTGGCGGTGTGGGTGCCCAAGACCGCCGCCTCCGGGCGCGGCGGCCACACCACCCGCCTGCACTACCGGGTGCATCAGGGCGACTCGCTGTGGACCATCGCCCGCGACTTCAACGTGCCGATGCACCGCCTGCGCCACTGGAACGACCTGGGCGAGGATCCCATCATCCACCCCGGCGACCGCCTGACCATCTACGTGGACCCCACCCGCCTGGCCGAGCACCGGGGCTGACCGTCCTTGTGTGGAGCGCCGCCGCGACGCCGCGCCCTCCTCCTGCCGACGCTCGCGCTCCTGCTGGCGGGCTTCGGCGCGGCCGCCGCGGCTGACAGCACCCGCTTCCAGGGCTCCCCCGCCTACGGCGGCGAGCGCATCGCCGCCATGTCCGCCGAAGCCTCCAACCTGATCCCGTTCATGGCCGGCGACAGCGCCTCCCAGGCCGTGGGCTCGCTGATCCACGCCAGCCTGCTGCGCTACGACAAGGACCTGGAGCTCACCGGCGACCTGGCCCGCTCCTGGGAGGTGAGCGACGGCGGCAAGACCATCACCTTCCACCTCCACCCCGACGCCCGCTTCACCGACGGCGAGCCGGTCACCAGCGAGGACTGCGCCTTCACCTGGCGCACGGTGGTGGATCCCGACACCCGCACCCCCTACAGCTCCGACTACCGGCGGGTGGACCACGTGGCGACCCCGGACCCGCACACCTTCGTGGTCCACTACGACGAGCCCTACGCCCCGGCCCTGTCCACCTGGGCCAGCCTGTCGATCCTGCCGGCCCACCTCCTGGCCGACCAGGACATCAACGACACCACGTTCGCGCGCGATCCGGTGGGCGCCGGGCCCTACAAGCTGGATCGGTGGCTGTCGGGCCAGTCCATCGACCTGGTCAGCAACCGCGACTGGTATCGCGGCCGGCCATACATCGACAAGGTCACCTTCCGCGTCGTCCCCGACACCACCACCCAGTTCCTGGAGCTCGAGGCCGGCCACATCGACCAGATGAGCCCCTCCCCGGCCCTGTTCCAGCGCACCTTCCCGCGCCGGAAGGACCTGCAAAAGCGCATCGCCACCTACAAGTACCTGGGCAACAACTACACCTATCTGGGCTTCAACCTGCGCCGCAAGCCGTTCACGGACCTCCGCGTGCGCCGCGCCATCGCCCACGCCATCGACCGCCAGGAGCTGATCAAGGGCGTCATGCTGGGCCTGGCCCGGCGCATCGCCGCCCCCTACAAGCCCGGCACGCGCTGGTACCCCGACGATATCGAGCCCTACGCCTACGATCCCGCCAAGGCCCGCAAGCTGCTGACCGAGGCCGGCTGGGTGGACCGCGACGGCGACGGCATCCGCGACAAGGACGGCAAGCGCCTGGCCTTCGAGATCGTCACCAACAACGACAACAAGCAGCGCAAGATCGCCGCCACCCTCATCCAGCGCCGGCTCAAGGCGGTGGGCATCGACGTCAGCCTGCGCCTGGTGGAGTGGGCCACCTTCATCAGCCAGTTCATCAACACCCACGACTTCGACGCCGTGATCCTGGGCTGGAGCCTGTCCCTGGACCCCGACCAGTACACCATCTGGCATTCCAGCCAGCAGGGCCCGGGGGAGTTCAACTTCGTCGGCCTCGAGGATCCGGAGATCGACCGCCTGCTGGAGGCCGGCCTCAAGACCTTCGACGACAGCGAGCGCGAGCGCATCTACCACAAGTTCGCCCGCCGGCTGCTGGCCGACTCCCCCATCGTCTACCTCTACGCCCCCCTGTCCCTGTCCGCCATTCACAAGCGCATCCGCGGCATCAAGCCGGCGCCGGCGGGGATCGAGTACAACGTCGAGGACTGGTATATTCCGCAACGGCTCCAGCGCAATGCGCTGAAGCCGTAGCGAGTTTTAAGTTTTAAGTTTTAAGTTTTAAGTTTTAAGTTTTAAGTTTTAAGTTTTAAGTTTTAAGTTTTAAGTTTCGAAGTTGGAAAGTTTTAGCTTGATTTAAGTTTTCCCGGAAAGAAGGGCTGATAAGCATGGATCAAGCATCTACTTTTGAGCTCCTCCGTTTCCCCTTAACACTTAAAACTTAACACTTAAAACTTTCTTTCATGCTTCTCTATCTCGCCAAACGCCTCCTCTGGATGATCCCGGTGCTGCTCGGCATCACCGTCATCTCGTTCGGGGTCATGCACCTGGCGCCCGGGGACATCACCACCCTGGAGACCAGCCTCAACCCGCGCAGCGGGGCGGAGGCGCGCGAGAAGCTGCGCGAGGCCTACCACCTGGACGAGCCGCTGTACGTGCAGTACGGGCTGTGGCTCAAGCGGGTGGTGCAGCTGGATTTCGGCAGCTCGTTCACCGGCGCCAACCGTCCCGTCCTGGCGAAGCTGGGCGAGCGCATCCCGGTGACGCTGTCGATCAACCTCGCGGCCATGCTGCTGATCCTGGCGGTGGCCATCCCGGTGGGCGTGGTCTCGGCGGTGCGCCAGAACTCCCTGCTCGATCGCAGCCTGACCGTTACCGTGTTCCTGGCCTTCGCCGCCCCCGGCTTCTGGCTGGCGCTGCTGGCCATGGTGGCCTTCGGCGTGCAGCTGGGGTGGCTGCCGGTATCGGGGCTGCACAGCTACAACTACCCGCAGATGGGCCCCCTCGATAAGCTCCTGGACATCGCCCGCCACCTGCTGCTGCCGGTGGTGATCTCCGCATTCGCGGGCATCGCCGGCTTCTCGCGCTACGTGCGCTCGAGCATGCTGGAGGTGATCCGCCAGGACTACATCCTCACCGCCCGCGCCAAGGGCCTGCCGGAGCGCACGGTGATCTACCGCCACGCCCTGCGCAACGCCCTGCTGCCGGTGATCACCCTGCTCGGCCTGTCGGTGCCGGGACTGATCGGCGGCTCGGTGATCTTCGAGACCATCTTCAGCATCCCGGGCATGGGCCAGCTCATGTACAGCGCCATCCTCACCCGCGACTACCCGGTGGTCATGGGCACCCTGGTGATCACCGCGGTCCTCACCCTGCTCGGCAACCTGCTCGCCGACCTCGCCCTGGCGTGGGCGGACCCGCGCGTCCGCCGCGGGTTCGCCGGCCCATGAGCCCCTCCCTGCGGCGCCTGCTGCGCAACCCGCTGGCCGTGGGCGGGCTGGTGATCGTCGGCGTCATGGCCGCCGCCGCCCTGCTGGCCCCGTGGCTGTCCCCCTTCGATCCCTACGCCACTGACGTGGACCACATCCTGCAGCCGCCCTCGACCGCCCACTGGATGGGCACCGACCGCCTCGGCCGCGACGTCCTCACGCGCGTGCTCTATGGGGCCCGGGTGTCGCTGTCGGTGGGCTTCGTGGCCGTCGGCATCAGCACCGTCATCGGCATCCTGCTGGGCAGCATCGCCGGCTTCTACGGGCGCTGGGTGGACAGCGTGGTCATGCGCCTGGTGGACATCATGCTGGCCATCCCCACCTTCTTCCTGGTGCTGGCCGTGATCGCCTTCCTTGAGCCCAACATCGTCAACGTCATGGCGGTGATCGGGCTGACCTCGTGGATGGGGGTGACCCGCCTGGTGCGCGGCGAGCTGCTGTCTCTTCGGGAAAGGGAGTACGTGCTGGCGGCGCGCGCCCTGGGGGCCTCCGACGCCCGGCTGATCGGGGTGCATCTGCTGCCCAACGGCTTCGCCCCGGTGCTGGTGGCGGCGGTCCTGGGGGTGGCCGAGGCCATCCTGGTGGAGTCGGCGCTGTCCTTCCTGGGCCTGGGCGTGCAGCCCCCCTTCGCCTCCTGGGGCAACATCCTCACCGAGGGCAAGGACTACATCGAGTTCGCCTGGTGGCTGTCGCTTTACCCCGGCCTGGCCATCTGGATCACGGTGCTCGGCTTCAACCTGTTCGGCGAGGGGCTGCGCGACGCCATCGACCCGCGCCAGGAGGCCGAGCGCGAATAGCGCCGCACCGGCTTTTCAGCCGGGGCGCCAGCCGCTAAACTTGCCCCCCTTGTCTACCCCTCTTACCGGGCAGGAGCGACCGAGCACATGGGCTTTCTCAGCGGCAAAAAGGGCATCGTCTTCGGCGTCGCCAACAAGAACTCCATCGCCTGGGGCATCGCCAAGGCCCTGGCCGACCAGGGGGCGGAGCTGGCGCTCACCTACCAGAACGAGGCCTTCCTCAAGCGGGTCCAGCCGCTGGCCGAGGAGCTCGGCGCCGACCTGGTGCTGCCCTGCGACGTCACCGACGACGACCAGGTGGACGCGGTGTTCCAGGAGCTCGACGCCCAGTGGGGCGGCCTGGACATCCTGGTGCACTCGCTCGCCTTCGCGCCCAAGGAGGAGCTGCGCGGCGAGTACTGCGAGTCCACCAGCCGCGACGGCTTCCTCACCGCGCACGAGATCAGCGCCTGGAGCCTGACCCGCCTGGCCCAGGGCGCCCATCCGCTGATGAAGGGCCGCGACGCCTCCATCCTGACGCTGAGCTACCTGGGCGCCGAGCGCGTGGTGCCGCACTACAACGTCATGGGGGTGGCCAAGGCCAGCCTCGAGGCCAGCATGCGCTACCTGGCGGCGAGCCTCGGCCCCGACGGCATCCGCGTCAACGCCGTCAGCGCCGGCCCGATCAAGACCCTGGCCGCCAGCGGCATCGGCGACATGCGCTCGATCCTGGAGCACAACGAGCAGCGCGCCCCCCTGCGCAAGAACGTCACCATCGAGGAGGTCGGCAACACCGCCGCCTTCCTGGCCAGCCCCCTGGCCTCCGGCATCTCCGGCGAGGTCCTGCACGTGGACGCCGGCTTCCACTGCATCGCCATGTAGCCCGGCCGGAGCCCGAACGCACGAAGGCCCCGCCACACGGCGGGGCCTTCGTCGTTTGCGCGGCGAGACACCCGGGCGGGGCTACAGCAGGATGCGGTCGGCGCCCTCTTCCAGGAAGGCGGCGCAGGTGCGGCGGTCGGCCTCGCCGGTGAGGGCGTCGAGCACGAAGGGCTCGTCCCGCTCCTGCTCGATCCCCAGGCGGGCGAGCGCCGCCTCGATCTTCTCCAGGTCCTGCGGCCGCCACTGATCGCGCGGGCGGTTGCCCGCATCCACGGGCTCGAGCCCCAGACGCCGGCCCACCAAGTCGAAGGCCCCCGGCCGCTCGATGTTCACCACCAGGAAGTTGTCCTGGCCGCGGAAGTGGCGCACGAAGCGCAGGAAGTCGTCGTTGCGCTCGCGGATCTCGTTGGCGATGTTGCGCACGCTCGGCTCGAACCAGCCCTTGCTCTTGCGCCCCCGGCCGAAGCGGTGGTGGATGACGCTGCGGATGTACTTGTAGACCGGCCGGGTGTTCAGGATGAACAGGGCATTGCGGTAGGTCTCGTCCATCCGCGTGAAGGGCTGGAAGTTGCCGCGGTCCGAGAAGCAGTCGAAGCGGTCGGTGGGCCAGTTGCCGGAGCTGTGCAGGCAGCGCCAGCCGCCGGCCTGCAACAGCCGGTGCAGGCTCTTGGTGCCCGTGCGCGGATGGCCGATGACGAAGACCCTGGGCCGGTCGCGGTCGCCCTTGGCATGGAGACGGAAGTACAGGGCGTTGCGCGCCCGCACCACGCGGTGCTCCCAGCGGTACAGGTCGAACAGGCCGGAGACGTCCGGGGGCATGCCGCCAGCCGCCGCTCAGGACTTGCCGGTGCCGGCGTGCTCCGCCTTGATGCGCACCTGGTAGCGCTCGTGCAGGCGCTCCACCAGGGCCTCCATGCGCGCCTGGGCGCGCTGGCGGCGCAGCTGCGCGGCGAGCTGCCGCCGCTGGCCGTCGTCCAGCTCGTCCCGAGCGGGCGAGGTCACCTTGGTCACCCGGAACACCGCCCGGTCGTCCTGGCCCAAACGGGCCGTGCCCGCCCCGCCCTCGGCGGCGCCGAACACGGCCGGGCCCAGGCCGGCGGGCAGCTCGTCCTGCATGCCGCCGCGGGTGACCGCCGCCACCCGCTCCACCCCGGCGCCGTAGCGGGCCGCCACCGCCTCGATGTCCTTGCCGGCAGCGACCGCGTCGCGGGCGTCCGCGGCCGCCTTTTTGGACAGCTCGCGCGCCCGCTGGCGGCGCAGGTCGCGCCGCACCTGGTCGCGCACCGCGCTGAAGTCCCGCACGGCGGGACCGCGCCGCTCCACCACATGCACCCCGGCGAAGCGGACGTCGCCGAGCTCCAGGGCCTCCGAGTTGTGCCCGGCCTGGACGTTGAAGGCGGCGTCGCGGAAGGCCTCCGCCTGCGGCACGCCCTCGGGCAGATCGCCGTGCTCGGGGATCCAGGGCGAAGTCCGCACGCTGAGACCGAACTCCTTGGCGGCGGCCTTGAGGTCGTCGCGGGTGTAGAGCAGGTCCTTGAAGGTGGACAGGCGGTCATAGATGCGGTCCACCGCCTGCTGCCGGCGCCAGTCGGCGAGCACCCGGTCGCGGATCTCGGACAGCTCCGGCACCTCCTGATCCCCGCCGGCGTAGCGGCCGGCGTGGTCCTTGAGGAACGCCTCCAGGTCCCCCGGCTGGGGATCGAAGCGGTCGGCCAGGGCGTCGGGGGACAGCACCAGGTAGCGGACCCGGGCCTGGGCGGGGCGCCGGAAGTCGTCCCGGTGCTGGTCGTAGTAGGCCTTCAGCGCCTGCTCGTCCGTCTGCACCCGCTCGGTGAAGTCGGCGGGCGCCAGCCGGAAGTAGCGCACGCTGCGGCGCTCGTTCTGGCGGCGGAAGGCCTTCCACACCTCCTCCGCGGCCACGAGGGTGCCCTGCTGCACGAAATCGCGCAGATCGGCCACCGCCAGGTCGTGGCGGGTGCGCGCCTCGTAGTCGCTCGGCCCCATGCCCATGCGCCCGAGCAGGCTGCGGTAGCGCTGATTGCTGAAGTCCCCGCCCTGGCGGAACGCCGGCTGCTGGCGGATGGCCTGGCGCACCGCGCGGTCGGAGGCGGTCAGGCCCAGGCGGGCCGCCTCCAGGTCGAGCAGGCGGCTGCGGATCATGTCCCGCAGGACGCGGGCCTGGAACTGCTCGGGGTCGGGATCGAAGTCGTTGCCGAGCAGCCGGCGCAGGCGGTCCCGCTCGCTGCGCATCCGGTTCTGCAAGGCGCGCTGGGTGATGGTCTGGCCGCCCACCTCGGCCACCTTCACCGTCGAGCGCCCGGAGAAGTAGTCGCCCACGCCCCACAGGGCGAAGCTCATGACGATGAAGGCGAACAGGACCTTGACGATCCAGCCCTGGGCCTGGCGGCGCATGAAGTCGAGCATGCCGAGATCCCTTCCGGCCTGAGGCGCAGTAGGAAAACTGGGGTTGTGCGGAAGCGACGAGGATACCAGCAACGGCCGCGGAAAGCCCGCCCCCGGCGGGGCCGAACCGCTGGGGGGCGCGACCGCGGGCGGCCAACGCGGACCTTTCACCGGGTGGCGGGGCGCCTCCCCCGCGCGCCGGCGCAAGGCACAAAAAAAGCGAACCGGACGGTTCGCTTTTTAGGGAATCTACTGCAATAAATGGCGGGGCGGACGAGACTCGAACTCGCGGCCTCTGGCGTGACAGGCCAGCGCTCTAACCAAACTGAGCTACCGCCCCGCGCGAATCGGTGCCCGGATTATAACGGCTCCTGGTGGGCGGTACAAGGCTCGAACTTGTGACCTCCGGTGTGTAAAACCGGCGCTCTCCCAGCTGAGCTAACCGCCCGATCAAGGAGGCGCTATTTTACCGATTCCTTGAGGTTCTTGCCAGCCTTGAACTTCGGAACCTTGGTCGCCTTGATCTGGATCGGCTGACCGGTCTGGGGGTTGCGGCCCTGACGGGCCGGGCGCTGCGATACGGAGAAGGTGCCGAAGCCGACGATGCCCACATCCTCGCCCTTGGAGAGGGCCCCGGAAATGCCATCGAAAACTGCATTCACGGCCCGCCCCGCCGCTGCTTTGGACAGATCGGCCTCTTTGGCCACTTTCTCGATGAGGTCGGTCTTGTTCACAGTACTCCCCTTTCTTCTGGTGAGTGACCTAAACCCTTATACGGGCCCCCACGCGGCCGTGTCAACCATCAAAAAGGCCGGGTTGGAGCCCCTTTCCTAACAAACCAACCAGAATCTCAGAAAACCCGTGGAGGGAAAGCCTGCCGGTCGAATCTGTTAGGGACTCGAACCGCAACATACCAGCGTTCACGGCGAGGCTCAACACAAAAAAACCGGGCCGCCTGCGGGCCCGGTTAACAATTTTCTTCTAATTTTCTAATGGGCGGTCGCTCGCCCCTGGGCGCTGTCCCTCTCCTCGCCCTTGCCGGTGGGTCCCGACTCGGGGAGGGGCTCGGGCATGTGCTCAAGGGCGATCCGGAGGACCTCGTCGATGCTCTCGACGCTGTGGATGGTCAGCGGATCCGTGATGTTGTCCGGGATCTCGGTGAGGTCCTTCTCGTTCTCCTTGGGGATGATCACCTCCTTGAGGCCGCTGCGGCGGGCCGCCAGCAGCTTCTCCTTGAGGCCGCCGATGGGCAGGACCTTGCCGCGCAGGGTCAGCTCGCCGGTCATGCCCACGTCGGCCCGCACCGGGATGCCGGTAAAGGTGGAGATGATGGCCGTGCACATGCCGACACCGGCCGAGGGGCCGTCCTTGGGGGTGGCACCCTCGGGGACGTGCACGTGGACGTCGTGCTTGGAATAGAAGTCGGCCTCCAGGCCCAGCCAGCGCGAGCGCGCGCGCACCACGGACATGGCGGCCTGGATGGACTCCTGCATGACGTCGCCGAGCTGGCCGGTGATGGTCAGCTTGCCCTTGCCCGGAACCACCGTGGCCTCGATGGTGAGGATGTCGCCGCCCACCTCGGTCCAGGCCAGGCCGGTAACCGCACCCACCTGGTTCTCCTCCTCGGCGAGGCCGTAGCGGTAGCGCGGCACGCCCAGGAACTTGTCCAGGTTCTTGTGGGTGATCTGCACCTTCTTGCGCCGGCTGTTGGTCAGCAGCTCCTTGGCCGCCTTGCGGCACAGCGTGCCCAGCTCGCGCTCCAGGTTGCGCACGCCGGCCTCGCGGGTATAGCGCCGGATGACGTCGAGAATGGCGTTGCCCGAGACGTGCAGCTCGTCCTCCTTGAGCCCGTTGGACTCCTTCTGCTTGGGCAGGAGGTAGCGCTCGGCGATGTGGATCTTCTCCTCCTCGGTATAGCCGGGGAGGTTGATGATCTCCATGCGGTCGCGCAGGGCCGCGGGGATGTGCATGCTGTTGGCGGTGGTCAGGAACATCACCTGGGACAGGTCCACCTCCGCCTCCAGGTAGTGGTCCTGGAAGTGGTAGTTCTGCTCCGGGTCGAGCACCTCGAGCAGGGCCGAGGCCGGGTCGCCCCGGAAGTCCATGCCCATCTTGTCCACCTCGTCCAGCAGCATCAGCGGGTTGCGCGTACCCACCTTGGACAGGTTCTGGACGATCTTGCCCGGCAGCGCGCCGATGTAGGTGCGGCGGTGGCCGCGGATCTCGGCCTCGTCGCGCACGCCGCCCAGGCTCATGCGGATGAACTTGCGGTTGGTGGCGCGCGCGATGGACTTGCCCAGCGAGGTCTTGCCGACGCCGGGCGGGCCCACCAGGCACAGGATGGGGCCCTTGAGCTTCCTGGAGCGCTGCTGCACCGCCAGGTACTCGAGGATGCGCTCCTTGATCTTCTCCAGGCCGTAGTGGTCCTCGTCGAGCACCCGCTGGGCCTTGTTGAGGTCGCGGGTGAGGCGTGACTTCTTCTTCCACGGCACGGCGACCAGCCAGTCGATGTAGTTGCGCACCACCGTGGCCTCGGCCGACATGGGGCTCATCATGCGCAGCTTCTTGAGCTCCTTGTCGGCCTTCTCCCGGACCTCCTTGGGCATGCCGGCGTTGGCGACCTTCTCCTCGAGGTCGTCGGCCTCGTTGCCGCCCTCGTCCATCTCGCCCAGCTCCTTCTGAATGGCCTTCATCTGCTCATTCAGGTAGTACTCGCGCTGGGACTTCTCCATCTGCGACTTGACCCGGCCGCGGATGCGCTTCTCCACCTGCAGCAGGTCGATCTCCGACTCCATCAGCGAGTACAGGTGCTCGAGCCGCTCGCGCAGGCCCTCCATCTCGAGCACCTCCTGCTTCTCCTCGACCTTGAGGGAGAGGTGGGCGGCGATGGTGTCGGCCAGGCGCGCCGGGTCCTCGATGGAGGACAGGCTGGTCAGCACCTCCGGCGGGGTCTTCTTGGACAGCTTGACGTACTGCTCGAACTGGTTGACCACCGAGCGCATCAGCGCGTCCATCTCCTTGTCCTCGCCGGCCTCCTCGGCCAGCAGGGCGATGCGCGCGGCGTAGTAGTCGTCGCCCGACTGCAGCTCGTCGATGCGGGCGCGCTGGCCGCCCTCCACCAGCACCTTGACGGTGCCGTCGGGCAGCTTGAGCAGCTGCAGGATGGTGGACAGCGTGCCCACCTCGTGGATGGCCTCGGGGGACGGCTCGTCCTCGGAGGCGTCCTTCTGGGCCGCCAGCAGGATCTGCTTGTCGTTGGCCATGGCCTCCTCGAGGGCGGCGATGGACTTCTCGCGGCCCACGAACAGCGGGATCACCATGTGCGGGAAGATCACCACGTCGCGCAGCGGCAGGACGGGGATGACGTCCCCGGTGCGGGCGGTAATCTGGGTGCTTTCTTCTTCAGCCATGATCGCTCTTACCTTCCCCGGGCGGGGCCGGGCGCCGCCGGGCCGGGCCCGGGCGGACGTGCGTTCGGAACGTTGGGGCGGACAGACGCTATATGGGGATCGGGGCGGCCCCGATCAAGTGGGGGCGGCGGAAGGCCCGCAGGCGGGGGGACCGGCGGCCGCCGGTCCCGGTTCGGGTGCGGGAGGGCTCAGCCCTGGGCGTCGCCGCCGGCGTAGCGGCTGTTGTCCTCTTCGTCCTCGTAGATCAGTAGCGGCTCGCCCTCGCCGGTGACCACGTTCTCGTCGATCACCACCTTCTTCACGCCGGTCATGGAGGGCAGCTCGTACATGATGCCGAGCATGGCCGACTCCAGGATGGAGCGCAGGCCGCGGGCGCCGGTGCCGCGCTCGATGGCCTTGAGCGCAACCGCGCGCAGGGCGTCGTCGCGCAGCTCCAGCTCGACGCCGTCGAGGTCGAACAGCCGCTGGTACTGCTTGACCAGGGAGTTCTTGGGCTCGGTGAGGATGGACACCAGGGCCTCCTCGTCGAGCTCGTCGAGGGTGGCCAGCACCGGCAGCCGGCCGACGAACTCGGGGATCAGCCCGAACTTGATGAGGTCGTCGGGCTCCACCTTGCGCAGCAGGTCGTCGCGCTTGCCCTTCTCCTCCTCGCTGCGCACCTCGGCGGCGAAGCCGATGCCGCCCTGCTCGGAGCGCTGGCGGATGACCTCCTCGAGGCCGTTGAAGGCGCCGCCGGCGATGAACAGCATGTTGGTGGTGTCCACCTGCAGCGTCTCCTGCTGCGGGTGCTTGCGCCCGCCCTGGGGCGGCACCGAGGCGGTGGTGCCCTCGATCAGCTTGAGCAGGGCCTGCTGCACGCCCTCGCCGGACACATCGCGCGTGATCGACGGGTTCTCCGACTTGCGGGTGACCTTGTCGATCTCGTCGATGTAGATGATCCCCTGCTGCGCCTTGTCCACGTCGTAGTCGCAGCTCTGCAGGATCTTCTGGATGATGTTCTCCACGTCCTCGCCGACGTAGCCGGCCTCGGTCAGCGTGGTGGCGTCGGCGATGGCGAACGGCACGTTGAGGATCCGGGCCAGGGTCTGGGCGAGCAGGGTCTTGCCCGAGCCGGTGGGGCCCATGAGCAGGATGTTGCTCTTGGACAGCTCCACGTCCTCGGCGGAGGCGCCCTCCTGGGACTTGAGCCGCTTGTAGTGATTGTACACCGCGACCGACAGCACGCGCTTGGCGAAGTCCTGGCCGACCACGTAGTCGTCGAGGGTGTCGTAGATCTCCTTGGGACGGGGCAGGCCTTCCATCCCGGAGACGTCGGCGGCCTCCTCCTCTTCCTCGGCGGTGATCTCGTTGCACAGATCCACGCACTCGTCGCAGATGAACACCGAGGGCCCGGCGATCAGCTTGCGGACTTCATGCTGGCTCTTGCCGCAGAAGGAGCAGTAGAGGAGCTGCTCCCCGCCGTTGTTGCGGCTATCGTCGCTCATCGTCCAATCCTTTTATTCGGACCCCCCGCTGGGGCGGTTCTCGAGGACCGAGTCCACGAGCCCGTAGTCCACGGCCTCGTTGCCGGCCATGAAGAAGTCGCGGTCGGTATCTTCCTCGATGCGCTCGTAGCTCTGGCCGGTGTGCTTGGCCAGGATCTGGTTGAGCGTCTCCTTGGTCTTGAGGATCTCGCGGGCGTGGATGTCCACGTCGGTGGCCTGACCCTGGAAGCCGCCCAGCGGCTGGTGAATCATCACCCGCGAGTGGGGCAGCATGTGGCGCTTGCCCGCGGCGCCGCCGGCCAGCAGCAGCGCGCCCATGCTCGCCGCCTGGCCCACGCACAGGGTGGAGACGTCCGGGCGGATGAACTGCATGGTGTCGTAGATGGCCAGGCCGGCCGTCACCGCGCCGCCGGGGCTGTTGATGTAGAGGTAGATGTCCTTGTCGGGGTTATCCGCCTCCAGGAACAGCATCTGGGCCACGACCACATTGGCCATGTGGTCCTCCACCGGGCCCACCAGGAACACGATGCGCTCCTTGAGCAGGCGCGAGTAGATGTCGTAGGCCCGCTCGCCGCGCCCGGTCTGCTCCACGACCATGGGCACGTAGCCCAGGGCCTGGGTATCGGCGGCTCCTGACTTCCATTCGTCGGCTGCCAATTCCGTTTCCTGACTGGTTGTTTGAGTCGGTTGCCGGGAGGGTGACGGGGTACCGCTACCCTGACAGGTGGGGACGGCAAGCCCGATCTTCAAGGTCGGGCTTGCCCCGTTCCGCGCAAGGCCGGCCGCGAGGCGGCTGCCTCAGGCCGGGCTCCCCCCTTCATCCTCCCAGCCCAGGAGCGTGCGCACGGGAACCGATTCCTCGGTCACCTGGGCGTTGTCCACGATCCAATCTACCACCTTGGTTTCCAGCGCTCTACCTTCGACCTCCCGCATCTGGCCCTGGTTCTGGGCCACGTACTGCAGGAACTGGTCGCGCTGATCGCCGTACTGGTCGGCCATGCGCATGAGCTCGCTGCGGATCTCGTCCTCGCTTAGCTCGATGTCCTCGGCGCGGGCGATCTCGGGGATCAGCAGCCCCACCTTGACCTGGCGCACGGCGGTGTCGCGGAACTCGTCGCGCAGCTCCTGGGTGTCGAGCTGCAGGGTCTCGGGGTCCAGGCCCTGCTGGCGGTACTGGTCCTTGTGGGACTCCACCATGCGGTCCAGCTGGCGGTCCACCAGCTGCTCGGGCACCTCGAAATCGTTGGCGTCGGCCAGCTTCTCGAACACCTGGCGGCGCAGGTCCTCGCTGACGCGCTGCTCGACCTCGCGCTGCAGGCCCTCCTTGATGTCGTTGCGGAGGGTCTCCTCGGAGCCGTCCTCGACACCGAAGGCCTGCATGAAGGCCTCGTCCACCTCGGGCAGGCGCTTCTCGCGCACCTCCTTGACGGTGACCTCGAACTGGGCGGTCTTGCCGGCCAGATCCTCCTTGGGATAGTCCGCCGGGAAGGGCACGTCGATGGTGCGGGTCTCGCCGGCGCTGGCGCCGATCAGGCCCTCTTCCATCTCCTTGAGGTGGCGGCCGGCGCCCACCTCCATGGTGTAGTCGCTGGCCCGGCCGCCCTCGAACGGCTCGCCGTCGATGGTGCCGGCAAAGTCGATGAGCAGCTGGTCGCCCTCGGCGGCGGCGCGCTCCACGGCCTGGTAGTCGGCGCGCATCTCGCGCAGCCGCTGCAGGGTCTCGTCCACCGCGGCGTCGTCCACCTCGGCGGTGCGCTTCTCCAGGGCCAGGCCCTGATAGCCGGCGGGCTCGAGCTCGGGATAGACCTCGAAGCTGGCAGTGTAGGCGAACTCGGCGTCACGCTTGAGCTCGCCCGGCTCCACCTCGGGCTGGGCCACGGGGCTGAGCTCGTGCTGCTCGAGGGCCTCGCCGTAGGTCTGCGACAGCAGCTCGTTCATGACCTCGCCGTAGACCTGCTCGCGGTACTTCTGCTCGACCACGTGCAGCGGGATCTTGCCGGGCCGGAAGCCGGGCATCTTCACCTGCTGGGCGAGCTGCCGCAGGCGGCTGTCGAGCTCCTGATTGACCCGCTCGGCGGGCACCTTGACGGTCACCTGGCGCTGCAGGCCGGAGCCCTCGTTCACCGAAACTTCCATGTTCAACCTCTCAAGAGTCCTGGTTCGCGTACGGTTGCAATGCGTCGACGAATCGGCTGCGCGCCGCACCGCGCCGCGGCCCCGACCCGGCCGGCGTGCCTGCCGGGCCTGGATCCGGAGGGACCGTCAATGCCGGTTGCGGTTGCGGTCCGGGGGACGAGGGAGCGGGGATGCGGGCGGGAAAATGCGGTTTTGGGCGGCGCAACCCTATCACAAAGGGAAGGGCCTTCCCAGGGCCGCCAGGCGGCCGGAACTCAGGTAGTGGTGCGGGCCATGGGGGCGAGGCGGATGCACTCGAACAGGGTCACCCCGGCACTGGGAATGTGGTCGAACTGGTGGCCGTCCACCGCCTCGTTGGCGGCGTCGAACCAGTGGCCCTCGCGGTCGCGGTAGGCCACCAGGTCGCAGTAGAAGGCCACGGCATCGGCGTCGCACCAGCAGTCCCACTCGCGGGTGTCGGGACATTCGCAGATGACCTTGCAGCCGCAGTGGGTGCGAACGGCTCGGCGCATGGCGGCACCTCCCCAGGGGCAACACCCCCTTGTTACCCGGTTAGACCGCGAAACGCAATGCCCATTCTCCACCTAGGGGGATGACCCCGATGGGCGCCCCTCCGCCCGGGCCCAGCGGGCGGCCAGCAGCGACCCCGACAGGTTGTGCCAGACGCTGAACAGCGCCCCCGGCAGGGCCGCCAGCGGCGTCAGGAACTTGGCCGCCAGGGCCACCCCCAGCCCCGAGTTCTGCATGCCCACCTCGATGGCCAGGGTCCGGGCCATGCGCCGATCCAGGCCGATGCCGGCGGCGAAGCCGTAGCCGGCGGCCAGGCCGGCCAGGTTGTGCAGCACCACCGCCGCCGCCACCGCCGGCCCCATGGAGGCAAGGGCATCGCGGTTGAGGGCCACCACGATGGCGATGATGACCACGATGGCCGCCACCGAGACCGCCGGGAACACCCGCTTGAGCCCGTGCAGACGGTGGCCCGCGGCGGCGTTCACGGCCACCCCCGCCGCCACCGGCAGCAGCACCACCTCGGCGATGGTTACCAGCATGCCGGCCACCGGAACCGGCACGGTGCGCCCCACGTAGAGCCAGGTCAGGGCGGGGGTGAGCACCACCGCGGCCAGGGTGGAGACGGCGGTGAGGGTGATGGACAGGGCCACCTCCCCCCGGGCCAGATAGCAGATGACGTTGGAGGCGGTGCCGCCGGGGCAGCTGCCCACCAGCACCAGGCCCGCCACCACCGCCGGCGGCAGCCCCAGCAGGTTGCCCGCCAGCCAGGCCGCCGCCGGCATGACGCTGAACTGCAGCGCCACCCCCAGCCCCACCAGGCGCGGCCGGCGGACCACCTCGGCGAAATTGGCCGGGGTCAGGGTCAGCCCCATGCCCAGCATGACCACCCCCAGCAGCGGCAGGATGGCCGGCCGCGCGGGCGTGAACAGGGCGGGCCAGAGGAAGGCCGCGACGGCGAACACCGCCGCCCACAGCGGGAAACCGCTGACCACCGCCCGGCGCATCACGCCGGCGGCTCCGTCAGCCCTCCAGGCCGCTCTGCCCGCACTTGCGCCCCGCCAGGTCCGCCGCCGCCTCCAGCGCCTCCTCGATATGGCGGCCGTGCACGAAGGCGTCGATCAGGCCGGCATTGAAGGTGTCGCCGGCCCCCACCGTGTCCACCACCCGCTCGGGCACCCGGGCCGCTACCCGGTGCATGCGGCCGCCGTTGTCGAGCGCGGCGGCGCCCTCGGCGCCCCAGGTGCACACCTTGAGCCCCGGCGCCGCGGCGGGATCCAGGCTGCGCAGGAAGGCCTCCGGGCCCTCGAACCCCAGGGCGCGGGCGTAGTCGCCGGAGAACAGCAGGACATCGGGGTCGTGCAGGCAGTGCGCCAGGCCGTCGCGCGGCTTCTCCACCTCCAGCGACAGCCAGGCCTGCGGGTTGTGCTCGCGGATCAGGCGCAGCATGCGGTGGACCTCGTCGGTGTTGGGGCGGGCCTCCAGGTGCACCCAGCGGTAGCCGGTCAGGTCGATGGCCGCCAGGTCCTGGCTGGTCAATTCCGGCAGGTCGCGGAAATGGACGATGGTACGGCTGCCGGTGGCGCGCGACAGGCTGATGTAGGAGGTGGGCGACTTGCCCGCCTCCACCATGAGCGCGGTGTCGGTGCGCACGCCGCGCGCCTCCAGATCGCCCACGATCCAGCGGCCGTCGGGCTCGTCCGCCCACACCCCGGCCCAGGCGCAGGAATGACCCAGCTGCGCCAGCACCTCCAGGGTGTTGGCGGCATTGCCGCCCCGCCGCAGGCGCTGGGCGTCCGCCCGCACCTCGCTGTCCTCGGCGGGGTAGGCGGCGACCTCGTTGACGATGTCCAGGGTGGCCACACCCACCCCCAGGATGGCGGCCATGGGCTCCTCCGCGTTGTGCAGGCTTGCTCGCCGCAGCCGCCCATCCTACCGCCCCCCTGGCCCACGGGGCCATGCAGGCTATACTGCCCCGCATCCCCCACCCCCGGAGGGCCCGTGGCGCGCGAGCAGCGAACCCCCGAGAGCCGGCGGCTGGCCCCGGTGCTCCTGGGCCTGGCCCTGGTGGCCGCCGCCCTGTGGCTGCAGCAAACCGACCGGGCCGGGGTGCGCCAGCTGCGCGACCGCCTGGAGTGGGTGGCCTACGACCTGCGCTTCGACCTGACGCGGCCCTTCGCCGGCGGCGAAGACGCCGGCGTGGTCATCGTCGACATCGACGAGCGCTCGCTCCAGGCGGAGGGGCAGTGGCCCTGGCCGCGGGCCAAGGTGGCGGCGCTGGTGCACCGGCTGTTCGACCGCGGCGCCGTGGTGGTAGGCATGGACATGGTGTTCGCCGAGCCAGAGCGCAACCTGGCGCTGCAGGCCCGCCGCAAGCTGCGCTCGCT
>DATFLO010000145.1:0-8399 GCA_035267605.1 Gammaproteobacteria bacterium | reverse complement strand
CCCCGCCGGGCGCGCCCGGCCCCCGCGGGAAGGGACGGGGGAGGCCGCCACCCGGAGGCTCACCCCTTGCCCCGGGTGCGGGTCTTGTGGGGCTTGGCGTTCTTCTCCACGAAGGTCATCAGCTGCCCGGCCACGTCCTTGCCGGTGGCCGTCTCGATGCCCTCCAGCCCCGGCGACGAGTTGACCTCCATGACCACCGGGCCGTGGTTGGAGCGCAGGATGTCGACGCCGGCCACGTTGAGCCCCATGGTCTTGGCGGCACGCACGGCAGTGGAGCGCTCCTCGGGGGTGAGCTTGACCAGGCTGGCGGCGCCGCCGCGGTGGAGGTTGGAGCGGAACTCGCCCTCCTTGGCCTGGCGCTTCATGGAGGCCACCACCTTCTCGCCGATGACGAAGCAGCGGATGTCGGCGCCCGAGGCCTCCTTGATGAACTCCTGCACCAGGAAGTTGGCATCCAGCTCGCGGAAGGCGTCGATGACGCTCTCCGCCGCCTTGTAGGTCTCGGCCAGCACCACCCCGCGCCCCTGGGTGCCCTCCAGCAGCTTCACCACCAGCGGCGCGCCGCCCACCATCTCGATCAGGGCGCTGGTGTCATCCACCGAGTGGGCGAAGCTGGTCAGCGGCAGCCCCACCCCGGCCCGCGCCAGCAGCTGCAGGGAGCGCAGCTTGTCGCGCGAGCGGCCGATGGCCACCGACTCGTTGAGCGGGTACACCCCCATCATCTCGAACTGGCGCACCACGGCCAGGCCGTAGAAGGTGATGGAGGCGCCGATGCGCGGAACGACCGCCTCGAAGCCGGTGAGCTCCTGCTTCTTGAACTGGATGGTGGGGCGCTGCGAGGCGATGTCGATGGTGCAGCGCAGCGGGTCGATGATGTGGATGTCGTGGCCGCGCTGGACGCCGGCCTCGGCCAGACGGCGCGTGGAGTAGAGCCTGCGGTTGCGGGACAGGATGGCGATCTTCATCGGGACCCTGGTGTCCTGTCTCAGAAATCCGTTGCAATTGGGCGAGCCGGCCCGGCGCCGCGCTGCCCCTCCTCGACTTGGGCCTGACGCGGACTTGGGCCCAACACGCCTCAAAGCGGCGCCTTGCTGCCAACCGGCGCAGCAAGCCCGGAAATGGAGCGCCTTTCCGCGACAGGGGCCTAGCGGGTTGCCGGTTGGTCGCCGGGCGGCCGCCCCACCAGGTAGGACCGCCCGGGGTCCACGGTGAACCGCTTGCGGAGCGCGGTGCGTCCGAGCAGCAGGCGGAACTTCATGGTGTCCCGGTTGGTCAGGGTCATCTCCACCAGCCAGCTGCGCCCGCCCAGGGTCAGCCGCGTCTCGATGACGTAGCGGTACTCCCGGTGCCCCCCGGAATCGGTGACCCAGCGGCGGTCGACCACGGGCGCCGCGGCCTCCACCGCCTCCTGCCGATCCTGGTAGGGGTGCACCCCGAACCGTACCATCGAAACGCCGCCCTGCCGAAACGGCTCCAGGAAGAAGGCGTGCAGGGCGGAGGTGCGGGCGCCGGTGTCCACCTTGGCCTTGATGTTGGGGATGCCCAGATCGGGCAGGGCCACCCATTCCCGCCAACCGAGCGTCAGCGCCCCGGTCCGCCCCTCGACGCGCCGGGTCACGGGGTCCTCGCCGGGAACGACAGGAAGGGATGCGGGAGTTGCGCGGGGCTCATGCCGCGAGTGTACCAAGCCGACTGCGGCTGTCCCCATCCCCGCTCGGCGGCGCGCACGCAAAAGGGGGCGGATCCCCGCGGGATCCGCCCCCCGGATACGGCCACCGGGGCCCTATTGCGCAGTCCGGAAATGGACCGTGCGGTAGCCGTTCTGGTTGCACTGGATGAAGTACACGTCGCGGTGATCCCATACCCGGATGGGCAGGGTGTCGCCGCTGTCCAGCACCAGCTCGTAACGCGGGTCCGACTCCTGGTCCGGATCGTTGACCCCCAGCGGATCCTCCCATTCGGGATTGAAATAGCCCGAGCAGTTGTTGCCGCCCGGGCCCTCGGTATCGCACAGCATCCAGACATCCACGTCATCCAGCAGGACGTTGCCGTTCTTCTTGATGGAGCCGTGTTGCAGGGACATGGCTTCCCCCTATTGGCAGAATGGCCGGACCGACCGGGGCCGGTGCGCGGCCAGCGTTTGCATGCGTTACTCTTGGAATTAGAAAGCAGGCGCCGGGGCGAATTCCACGCCGCGGGCCGGCGCCGGAACATCCGCAATGGGAGGCTGCCATGACCCGCCTGTCCGTCCTGCTGCTGGGCCTAAGCGCCCTGATCCTGCCCGCCGACGCCGCCGCAGCGGAAACGGCCCCGTGGGGCCGCGCCGAGGCCAAGGAAATCGACTACACCCACCAGAAGGTGGTCCTCGATATCACCGTGGACAGCGTCGAGCGCATGAACGCGGTGCTCGACCGCGCCAGCTACATCAGCAACCTCAACGGCGGCAATCCGTTGGACACCGCCATCGTGCTGGTGCTGCACGGCGACGAGATCCCCTTCTTCGCGGTGGCGAACTACCCCGAATACCAGGAGCTCATGACCCGCGCCCAGAGCCTCACCGTGGGCGACATCATCGAGTTCCGCATGTGCCGGGTGGCGGCCCGCAGCCACGGCTTTGAGCCTTCGGACATCCACGGTTTCGTGACCCTGGTGCCCATGGCCGAGGCGGAGATCATCCGCTACCAGCAAAAGGGCTACGCCTACCTGCAGTTCTGAGCCCCGGCCTGCAGGGCGCCGTTTGTTTCCGGGCGGCGCGAAATGGCACCCTCCTCGGCGAAGGCCCCGGCGCGACGGTGGCGCCGCGGGCGTCAACCGAGGAGACAGACCAATGGCGAGTGTGCTCATGCCTCTGGCTGAAGGATTCGAGGAGCTGGAGGCGGTAACGGTCATCGACGTCCTGCGCCGCGCCGGCATCGAGGTGACCACCGCCGGCCTCGACGGCGCCGGGGCGGTCACCGGCTCGCGCCAGACGCAGCTGGTGCCCGATGCGGCTCTCGACGACGTCATGGACCGGGATTTCGACATGATCACCCTGCCCGGCGGCATGCCGGGGGTGGACAACCTCAAGCGGGACCCCCGCATCCGGCAGCTGCTCGAACGCTTCCACAGCCAGGACCGGTTCACCACGGCCATCTGTGCGGCGCCGTCCATCCTGGCCGCCCACGGCTACCTGGAGGGCCGCCAGGTGACCTCCAATCCCAAGTTCCAGAACCAGGTGAACCTCGGCAACGTGGACTACGTGGAGGATCCGGTGGTGGTGGACGGCTCCGTGGTCACGTCGCGCGGGCCGGGCACGGCCATGGAGTTCGGCCTCAAGCTGATCGAGATGCTCGCGGGCGAGGACGCCCGCGACGAGGTGGAGGCGGGCCTGGTGCGCATCCACTGAGGCCCCCTCGACGAGCCCCAAAAAAGGCCCGCCCCGCCACTAAACCTGCTGCCCTGGCAGCCAAGGCCCCCGTTACGGGGAAGGTTTAGTGGCGGGGCGGGCCTTTTCGCGGCGGGGGGCTCGCCCCCGCTGCGGGCCTTACTAGGCCGGCTTGCGGAAGTGCAGCACGCCCCAGGTGAGGTAGCCGCTGTTGCCGCCCTCCACCCAGTGGCGCAGGCCCTGCTTCATGTTCTCGATGTACTCGTCGCTGACCTTGCCGCGCAGCTCGCCCTCGCGCCCCTCCAGCTCCTGCAGGACGCGGCCGTAGTGGCGCGGAAGCTGGTCGGCGTGCTCCTCGAAGCCCAGGTCCTCCCAGCCCAGCTGCTTGGCCGTCTCCTTGTAGAAGCCCGGCGAGCCCAGGCTGGGCAGGTGGATGCGGGCCAGGATGGGATCGAGCACGCCCTCGGGGCAGTCGTCCGTCTGCATGGGATCGGTGAAGATGAACTCGCCGCCCGGCTTGAGGATGCGGTCCACCTCGCGGAGCACGGCGGCACGATCGTCGGCGTGCAGGATGGAGTCCTGGCACCACACCAGGTCGAAGCTGGCGGCGTCGAAGGGGGTGCGGTCGAAGCTGGCGTCGTAGACGTCGATCAGGTGATCGAGGCCCTGCTCCTTGTTCATCTGCCGGTCGCGCTGGTTCTCCACCTCGGACAGGTTGGCCACGTCCACGTGGCAGCCGAAGCGCTTGACCAGGTGGCGGGCGGTGCCGCCGTAGCCGCCGCCGATGTCGCAGATGCGGGTACCCTCGGTGATCGGCGCCTTCACCAGATCGGCCATGTGGTAGACGGTGCGGACGCTGGCGTCGTAGATGGACTCGTCCTCGGACTGGTACATGCCGAGGTGCAGGTCCTCGCCGCCCCAGATGGTGAAGTAGAAGGTGTCGGCGTCCTCGCTGTTGTAGTACTCGCGAGCTGTCTCGACGGCCTCGGAATACTCCTTGTCGCTCATGCTCATGCCTCCTCGGGCCTCCGCCTGGGCGGAGGGATGGCGAATGGGGGATTCGGGCGCTGCGGGCCGGCGATGGCGGCGGCTGGGAAGCAGGCCCAGGCCTCCGGCGCGGGAGGCCCATCAAACGGTCATGGTAACAGACCTCCGCGGCCCGGCCCGAACGGGCCCCGACTAGCCCCGGACGCGGGCGGAGTCGTCCCCATCCCGCCGCTCCTCCGGCGGCGCCCCGTCGTCCTCCGGGTCGGTGTAGGCGCAGCGGCCCTCCTCGATGTGCTTGTCCCGGTCGGAGCCCATCTCGCCGGCGCACAGGGCCCCCTCCGCGTCTTCCTTGTTCTCGGGCACGGTGGGCACGAAGGTGTCGGCGGCAAGCATGTAGCCTCGCGGCAGCTCGCGCACGGCGAACGGATCGCCGGCGGCGGCGTCGCCGGCCACCAGACCGCCCGCCAGGGTGGCGCCGAGCGCCAGCCGGATGCCGTAGCCGCTGCGCGGCGGAGTGCGCTGCCCCATGTGGCTCTCCCTTGGATGATGCCCCTGTTCATCGCCAGTCTACCCGAGCCGGGCGCCTGCCTCCCACCCCGCGCGGACGCAACAAGGCCCCGGGCGGGGCCCGGGGCCTTGGGGATCTGGTGCCGGTGCGCGGAGTTGAACCACGGACCTACCGATTACGAATCGGTTGCTCTACCAGCTGAGCTACACCGGCAGCGGTCGTTGCGGCGGGGATTCTACCCCGGGCCGCCGGGGCGGGCAACGGCCGGGGCCGCCGGCTCAGTCCTGGCTGCGCACCCGCACCACGATGTCGAGGTCCTCGCCGGCGACGCCCTCCGGCAGCTGGGGCATGAGCTGGCCGACGTCGATCTCCTCGGCGGGGATGTCGCGCAGCCGGCCGCTGGCCTCGTCGTAGAGGTGGTGGTGGGGCGCCGTGTTGGCGTCGAAGAACACCTTGCTCGACGACACCACCACCGCCCGGATCAGGCCGGTCTCCTCGAACAGGCGCAGGGTGTTGTACACCGTGGCCTTGGAGACGCGGTGGTAGTCGGCGTTGACACGCTCGAGGACCTCGTCGGCGCTCAGGTGATGGTCGGCACCGTCGTCTCCGGCCCCCTGGAACAGCACATGGGCGATCTCCACCCGCTGGCTGGTGGGCTGGATGCGGTGCTCCCGCAGGGTCCGCGCGATATCGTGCTTGGTCCGGCGTTCCATTCGGACGCTCACTGGCAAAGTTAACCGGTTGGTAATATAGCCGATTTTCCGGGATTTGGCCACAGCGGCTGCCAACCATGGCCTCCCTCGCCCCTTTTGACAAGGAGCGGCCGGGGAAATGCCCGACCCGCCCGCTCGGGAAACGCGGCGCAGCCGCGGCCCGCGGCTAATCGGCGGGCATCTCCCGGTCCACGGCGAAGGGGGCGGGGTCGACGGCGGGCTCCTCGCCGGTCAGCGCCGCCGCCAGCAGCTCGGCGGATGCCGGGGCGTGGACCACGCCGTTGCGCGAGTGGCCGGTGTTGACGTACAGGCCCTCAACCCCGGGCACCACGCCGATGAAGGGGCGCTCGTCCGGGGTAGCGGGCCGCAGGCCGGCCCAGTAGGTTTCCAGCTCCAGGTTGGCGCTCTCCGGCACCATCTCCACCGCGGCCTGGGCGAGGGCGCGCACGGAGCCCAGGGAGGTGCGGGCGTCGAAGCCGGACTCCTCCACCGTGGAGCCCACCAGCAGGCGGCTGTCGGCGCGCGGGATGAGGTAGTGGGAGCCGGCCATCACCAGCTGCCCGATCAGCGGCCGGGTTCCCTGGAGCAGCAGCATGGTGCCCTTCACCGGCCGCACCGGCAGGTCCACCCCCAGCGGCGCCACCAGCTCCGGGCTCCAGGGCCCGGCCGCCACCACCACCCGCTCGGCGGAGAAGGTGCCGTGGTCGGTGTGGGCGCCGCGCACGGCGCCCCCTTCGCGGACCAGCGCGCGGGCGGTGACGCCGTCCAGCAGCTGCACCCCGGCCTCGTTGGCGAGGCGCATGAGGCCGCGCATCAGGCGCGGATTGCGCAGCCAGGCGATGCCGGGCAGGCGCAGGCCGTACTCGGCCACGGGGCTGACGGCGGGCTCCAGGTCGGTGACCTCCTCGCCGGCCAGCTCCTGGAACTCCACTCCCAGCTCGCGCGCCCAGTCGCGCGCCCGCTCCCGGTCCACCGGGGCCTTGCTCGGGAAATCCGCGTAGACCATGCCCAGGCTGCGCATCTCCGGTTCCACCCCGACCCGCTCCCGGATCTGGCGGCACAGCTCGGGATAGACCTGCTGGCTGCGCCGCGCCAGGGCGTTCACCGCCGCATCCTGGCGCCAGGGGTACAATGGCGACAGGATGCCGCCGCCGGCCCAGGAGCTGATGCCGCTGCGCCGGCCGGGATCGAGGACGGTCACCGCCTGGCCGCGCTCGGCCAGGGCCAGGGCGGTGGTCAGACCGATGATGCCACCGCCGAGGACCAGGGTGTCGGTCACGTTTGTGCTGGCTGCGCCCGCTTCGGTAGAGTGCAACGCCTGCTCCTTGCCGCCGGCGCCTGCGGCGCCGGTCCATTTCCGGAGACCGAGGCCTCGGGGAGATGCAAGGATCCCCCAAGGGGCAGTCCCGACTCAAGCCGACCACCGGAGAGACCGGATTGCATAGATTCCTGCGCACCATCCCCGTGCTGGCGCTGCCGCTGGCCGCGGCCGCGCACGCCCTGCCCAACGCCGACCCGGAGGCCGCCAACGGCAAGGAGAAGCTGTGGGAGACGGAGGCCGAGCTGGGTCTGACCACCAGCTCCGGCAATGCCGACACCACGACCACCACCGGGCGCGTCGCCAGCGACCGCACCGGCGAGCGCTTCGCCCTGCATCTGCTGGCGGAGGGCCGCTACTCGGAGGAGGACGGCTCGGCCACCTCCCAGCGCGCCCACGGCCTGGGTCAGCTGGACTACAACCTGCAGCCGCGCCTCTACACCTTCGGCGTGGTGGAGGCCACCCACGACCGCTTCGCCGGCTACGACGCCCGCCTGCAGGAGGCGGTCGGTCTCGGCCGCCACATGCTGGACCGCGACGACATGGCCTGGCGGATCGAGGGCGGCCCCGCCCTGCGCCAGGAATGGCAGGTGGACGACACCTACGAGAACTCGGTGCGGGCGCGGCTGCGCACCCTGTATACGTGGAACTTCCGCGAGGCCTCGCGCTTCAGCCAGGAGCTTGTCTACAACCCCTCGCTGGAGAACGGCGACGACTACCTGCTCACCAGCGAGACCGCCCTCAGCTTCCGCCTGAACTCCCGCATCGCCTTCAAGACCAGCGTCAAGGTGGAGCACGACAGCCAACCGGTGGCGGGGGCGGAGAAGACCGACGTCTTCACCACCACCTCGCTGCTGTTCCACTTCTGAGCCGGGCTGCCGCCGGCGGGGCAGCCTCAGCCGGGGACGCCCTCGCCCAGATGGGGCTCCACCCAGCGCTGGCTGCCGTCGGCCAGGGTCTCCTTCTTCCAGAAGGGGGCCTTGGTCTTGAGGATGTCGATGATGTGGCGGCAGGCGTCGAAGGCGTCGCCGCGGTGGGCCGACCACACCGCCACCAGCACGATGGGGTCACCGGGAAGGAGCTCCCCGAAGCGGTGGATCACCAGGGCCTCGGCCACCGCCCAGCGCGCCATGGCCTCGGCCGTGACCCGCTCCAGCTCGCGCTCGGTCATGCCCGGATAATGCTCCAGCTCCATGCGCACCACGCCGTCGCCGTCGTTGACGTCGCGCATGGTGCCCACGAACTGCACCGCGGCCCCCGCACCCGCGCCGGCGGGTGCATGGGCGGCCACCTCGGCGGCGGCATCGAAGGCTTGCTGCTGTACGCGGACGTGCATGGCGGGTCCCCCTGGACCGTCTAGCGGGCGGCGGGGATCAGCTGGAGCCGTTCTCGTCGGAAGGCGAGTCGGGGCCGAACAGGCTGTCCAGGAGCCGGTCCACGCGCCGGTCGAGCTCGGCCTGGAAGCGGTCGTGGGTCTCCACCGCCTCGCGCACGAGCGCCGCCGCCTCG
>DATFLO010000144.1:0-12862 GCA_035267605.1 Gammaproteobacteria bacterium | reverse complement strand
CCCCAGACCGTGTCACCCAGCCGCAGGGGCAGGGCGAGGGACGCCCGGAAGCCGTGCTCGAGGGCGGTGTCGCGCCAGGGCTCGAAGCGGGGGTCCCCGGTGATGTTCTGCGCCGCCACCGGCTGCTCCTCGCGGATGGCGCGGCCGGTGGGGCCCTGCCCCGCCTCGGTGTCCGCCCAGGTTACCGTCAGGCCCTCCAGGTAATCCGTCTCCGGGCCCGCCCACGCCACGGGCCGCACGCTCCGCGCCGCGTCGTCCTCGCGCATCCCCACCCAGACCAGCCGGAACCCGCCGCGCTCCACCGCCGTTTGGCAGACGCCGTCGAGCAGCTCTTGCTCCGTGCTGGCCCGCAGCATGCTGCGGTTGCCGCCGCTGATCACCCGCAGGGCCCGGTTGAGCTGGCCCAGGGCCTCGTTCTGGCGGATATCCTGGGTGATGTCCTCGAGGATATGGACGGCGGCCAGGGGCTGGCCTTCCTCGCCCATGATCGGGAAGGCCCGTGACAGGAAGGTTTCCCCGGCGGGGGTGGTGATCCGCTCGCGATGCTCGTGGTGGTTCTCGGCCACCTGGTTGCAGGTGGCCAGGGGACCGTCGCGGAGCGGGAAGACCTCCCAGTAGGGGCGGCCGATAATGGTGTCGAAGGTCCCGCCAGCGCGCTCCAGGTAGGCGGCATTGACGCGCAGGAGGCAGCCATCCGGGTCGTGGATGAAGATGGGGTCGTGGATGGCGTCGATCACGGCCCGCCAGTGCAGGAGTGCGTCGCGGAAGGCCTCCTTGGTCTTGCCGTTGCCTCCCTCCGGGTCGTGGCCGTAGGGCAGATCGGGCTCGATCATGCGGATGGGTCCTGTGGCGTAGGGGTTGCCCCGGAGCCCCATTATTAGGCCTTCCCACGGCGGGAGGGAATCCCGGGGCCGAACAAACAGAAAAGGGCGCCCCCGCAGGGCGCCCTTTCCGGTCGTCGGCTGGAATCCCCTCAGTCGGCGGCGGCCTTCAGCCCCCGCTCCACCCGCTGCTTCATCAGGTAGCGGTGGGCGCCCTCGGCGGCCTGGCGGCCGTCGTGGATGGCCCACACGATGAGGCTGGCGCCGCGGTACATGTCGCCGGCGGAGAACACGCCGGGGACGTTGGTCATGCGGCTGGCCGGGTCGGCGGTGGCGTTGCCGCGCCTGTCCAGCGCCACCCCCAGGTCGTCCAGCAGGGGGTTGGCGTCGGGGCCCTCGAAGCCGATGGCCAGCAGCACCAGGTCGGCGTCCAGGGTGAAGTCGCCGTCGGGCTCCTCGATCAGCTCGCGCGAGCCGTCGGGGCGGCGCTGGGCGGACTTCACCTTGACCGCGTGGGCCTTGCGCACGTGGCCGTCCGCGTCGCCCTCGAAGGACTTCACGAACACCTTCCACAGCCGCTCGCAGCCCTCGCCGTGGGAGGTGGAGTCCATGCGCATGTACGGCCATTCCGGCCAGGGGGTCTTGTCGGCGCGCTCGTCCGGGGGCTCCGGGTGGATATTGAGCTGCTTGACGCTGGCCGCGCCCTGGCGGATGGAGGTGCCCACGCAGTCGGCGCCGGTATCGCCGCCGCCGATGATCACCACGTGCTTGCCTGTGGCGGAGATGCGCTCGGCCTCGGGGACGGTGTCGCCGGCGTTGACCTTGTTCTGCTGGGTGAGGAAGGGCATGGCGTAGTGGATGCCCGCCAATTCCCGGCCGGGCACGTCGTGATCGCGCGGCTTCTCGGCGCCGCCGGACAGGACCACGGCGTCGAACTGCGCGCGCAGCTCGTCGGCGGTGATGTCGGTGCCGACGTTGACGCCGGTGCGGAATTCCACGCCCTCCGCCGCCATCTGCTCCATGCGGCGGTCGATGCGGAACTTGGCCATCTTGAAGTCGGGGATGCCGTAGCGCAGCAGGCCGCCGATGCGGTCGGCCTTCTCCAGCACGGTCACCTGGTGGCCCCAGCGCGCCAGCTGCTGGGCGGCGGCCAGTCCGGCCGGGCCGCTGCCCACCACGGCCACCTTGAACCCGGTGGCCGGGGCGGGCGCCACCGGCTCCACCCAGCCCTCGTCGAAGCCGCGCTCGATGATGTTGCGCTCGATGTTCTTGATGGTGACCGGCGCGTTCTCCACCAGGTCCAGCGTGCACGAGCTCTCGCACGGCGCCGGACACAGCCAGCCGGTGAACTCCGGGAAGTTGTTGGTCTCGTGCAGCCGGCCCAGGGCCTCGTGCCACTGGCCGCGGTAGACCAGGTCGTTCCACTCGGGGATCAGGTTGTCCACGGGGCAGCCGGTGTCGGTCTGGCAGTAGGGGATGCCGCAGTCCATGCAGCGCGCGCCCTGCTCGGCCAGCTCGGCGTCGGTCTGCGCCTCGTAGAGCTCCTGGTAGTCGCCCCGGCGCACGTCCGCGGGACGCAGCGGGGCGCCGTGGCGGGGGAATTTCATGAAGCCGTCGATCTGGCCCACTGGATCCTCCGTGGGGTGTCACTCGGGTTCGGGGGCCTCAGGCCGTCTCGGTCTGCTGCGCCGCCTGGCGCTTGCGCTGCTCCATCACCCGCCGGTACTCGGTGGGGATGACCTTGACGAACTTGGCGCGGTAGGCGTGCCAGCTGTCGAGGATCTCGCGTCCCTTGGCCGAGCCGGTGTGGTCGACATGGCGCTCGATCATCTCGCGCAGGGTGTCGGCGTCCTCGTCGTTGATCGCCTCCACCTCCACCAGACCGCGGTTGAGGCGCTGCTCGAAGCGGTCGTCCGCGTCCAGCACGTAGGCCACGCCGCCGCTCATGCCGGCGGCGAAGTTGCGCCCGGTGGTGCCGATGATGGCGACGGTGCCGCCGGTCATGTACTCGCAGCCGTGTGCGCCGCAGCCCTCGGCCACCGCCGTCGCCCCGGAGTTGCGCACCGCGAAGCGCTCGCCCACCACGCCCTGGATGTAGACCTCGCCGCCGGTGGCGCCGTACAGCAGCACGTTGCCGGCGATGATGTTGGCGGCCGGATCCAGCTGCGAGCCCTCCGGCTGGCGCACCACGATGCGGCCGCCGGACATGGCCTTGCCCAGGTAGTCGTTGGCGTCGCCTTCCAGGGTCAGGCTCATGCCGTTGTGGCAGAAGGCGCCGAAGCTCTGGCCGGCGGTGCCGGTGAAGCGGATGCGGATGGTGTCGCCCGGCAGGCCCTCGGCGCCGAAGCGCTTGGCCACCTCGCCGGCGAGCATGGTGGCCGTGGTGCGGTTGCGGTTGCGGATCTCGCTGTCGAATTCCACCGGCGTGGCGTTGTCCAGCGCCGGCATGGCGCGCTCGATCAGCTCGCGGTCGAGGATGTCGTCGATGTCGTGCTTCTGGTCGCGCACCTTGTGCAGCGGCTCGCCGGCCTCGTCCATGCGCGCCAGCAGCGGCGTCAGGTCGAGGTCGCCGGCCTTGGGGAAGCCGGACAGGTCGCGCTGCACCAGCATCTCGGTGTGGCCGATGAGCTCGTCCATGGTGCGGAAGCCCAGCTCGGCCATGTAGGTGCGCACCTCCTCGGCCACCATGCGGAAGAAGTTGATGATGTCCTCGGGCTTGCCGGTGAACTTCTTGCGCAGGTAGGGATCCTGCGTCGCCACCCCCACCGGGCAGGTGTTGAGGTGGCACTTGCGCATCATGATGCAGCCCTCGGCCACCAGCGCCGTCGTCCCGAAGGCGTACTCCTCGGCGCCCAGCAGCGCGGCGATGATGACGTCGCGGCCGTTGAGCATGTTGCCGTCGGTCTGCAGCACCACGCGGTCGCGCAGCTGGTTGGCCACCAGCGCCTGCTGGGTCTCGGCGACGCCGATCTCCCACGGGATGCCGGCGTGCTTGATGGAGGTGTTGGGGCTGGCGCCGGTGCCGCCGGAGTGGCCGGAGACGGTGATGACGTCCGCCTTGGCCTTGGCCACGCCCGCCGCCACCGTGCCCACGCCGGCCTTGGCCACCAGCTTCACCGAGACGTTGGCGTCGGGATTGACGTTCTTCAGGTCGAAGATGAGCTGGGCCAGGTCCTCGATGGAGTAGATGTCGTGGTGCGGCGGCGGCGAGATCAGGCTCACCCCCGGGGTGGCGTAGCGCACCCGGGCGATGTTCTCGTCCACCTTGTGGCCGGGAAGCTGGCCGCCCTCCCCGGGCTTGGCGCCCTGGGCCACCTTGATCTGCAGCTCGTCGGCGTTGACCGCGTAGTAGGTGGTCACGCCGAAGCGCCCGGAGGCGATCTGCTTGATGGCGGAGCGCGCCAGGTCGCCGTTGGGGTAGGGCTTGAAGCGCACCGGGTCCTCGCCGCCCTCGCCGGAGTTGGAGCGGCCGCCGATGCGGTTCATGGCGATGGCCAGATTCTCGTGGGCCTCGCGCGAGATGGAGCCGAAGGACATGGCGCCGGTGGTGAAGCGCTTCATGATGGCCTCCGCCGACTCCACCTCCTCCAGCGGGATGGCGCGCGGGCCGAGGTGGTCGTCGCTGGCCGGCTGGGCCTGGTACCAGGTGTCGTCGGCCGCCTCCTCGGACGCCTCCACGGGGTGCCCCTCGGCCTCGTTGGCCAGCAGGAACAGCCCGCGCAGGGCGCCGCCGGCGCGGCGGTTGTCGTCCACCGCCTGCGAATAGCGCTGATACAGCTCGCGGTCGTCGGTGCCCACCGCCCGCTGCAGCAGGGTGATGGTGGTGGGGTTCCAGCTGTGGCGCTCGCCGTCGGCGCGCCAGTGATAGAAGCCGCCGTCGTCCAGGGTCAGGTCGGAGGGGTGCGGCGTGTGGTAGGCGTAGCCGTGGCGCAGCATGGCGTCCATGCCGATCTCGCGCACGCCGGCGCCGGAGATCTGGGTCACCGTGCCGCGGAAGTGGGTGTCCACGAAGGCCTGGGACAGGCCCACCGCCTCGAAGATCTGGGCGCCGCAGTAGCTCTGCAGGGTGGAGATGCCCATCTTCGAGAAGATCTTGAACAGGCCCTTGCCCACCGCCTTGAGGTAGTGGTGCTGGATGGTGTCGCGGTCCATGTCCGCCTCGAGCATGCCGCGCTCGAGCATGTCGTCGAGGGTCTCGAAGGCCAGGTAGGGGTGGACCGCGCCGGCGCCGAAGCCGATGAGCAGGGCGTAGTGCGCCACCTCGCGCGCCTCGCCGGTCTCCACCACCAGCGAGGTGCGGGTGCGCAGGCCGGCGCGGATGAGGTGGTGGTGCACCGCGCCGGTGGCCAGCAGGCTGGGGATGGGCGCCTGGCCGTGGCTGGTCTCCCAGTCGGACAGCACCAGCACCGTGGCGCCGCCGGTCACCGCATCCTCGGCTTCGGCACACAGCCGCTCCAGCGCCGGCTCCAGGCCGTCCGGGCCGTCGCTGGCCGGGAAGGTGGCCGACAGGAACTCGGTGCGGCAGGCGACGTCGTCGCAGAAGCGCAGCTTGTCCAGGTCGGCTCCGGTCAGGATGGGCTGCTTGAGCTCGATGCGCCGCGCCTGGCCCGGGGTCTGCTCGAGCACGTTGCCCTCGGCGCCCAGGTAGGACACCAGCGACATCACCTGCTCTTCGCGGATGGGGTCGATGGGCGGGTTGGTCACCTGGGCGAACAGCTGCTTGAAGTAGTCGAACAGCAGCCGCGGCCGCTCGGACAGCACCGGCAGCGGGGTGTCGTCGCCCATGGAGCCGATGCTCTCGGCGCCGGTGGCGGCCATGGGCTTGAGGAGCATGTTGAGCTCCTCGAAGGTGTAGCCGAAGGCGCGCTGCAGCTCGCGCAGGGGCCGGTGCGCCTCGCGCTCGGCGCCCTTGGGCACGGGCAGCTCGTCCAGCCGCAGCAGGTTCTCGGCCACCCAGTCGCCGTAGGGGGCCTGGCCCACCACCTCCTGCTTGAGCTCCAGGTCCGGGGTGATGGTGCCGCGCTCGGTGTCGACCATGAAGATCTTGCCCGGATGCAGGCGCTCCTTGAGCACGATCTTGTCTTCCGGGATGGGCAGCACGCCCACCTCCGAGGCCATCACCACCAGGCCGTCGTCGGTGACCACGTAGCGCGCCGGGCGCAGACCGTTGCGGTCCAGCGTGGCGCCGATGCGGCTGCCGTCGGTGAAGGCCACGGCGGCCGGGCCGTCCCACGGCTCCATGAGGGTGGCGTGGTACTCGTAGAAGGCCTTGAGGTCGTCGGGCATGAACGGATCGGTGCTCCACGCCTCGGGGATCAGCATCATCATGACGTGGGGCAGCGACCGGCCGGCCGCGGTGAACAGCTCGATGGCGGCGTCCAGACTGGCGGAGTCGGACAGGCCCTCCTCGATGGTGGGGAAGAGCTTGTCCAGGTCGTCGCCGAAGGCCTCGGAGGCCATGGCCGCCTCGCGCGCCCGCAGCATGTAGTGGTTGCCCTGGATGGTGTTGATCTCGCCGTTGTGGGCGATCATCCGGAAGGGCTGGGCGAGCGGCCAGGTGGGATGGGTGTTGGTGGAGAAGCGCTGGTGCACCAGGGCCAGCGACGACACCATGTCCGGATCGGTCAGGTCGGGGTAGAACGCCGGCACCTGCTCCGCCAGCAGCAGGCCCTTGTAGACCAGGGTGCGGGCCGACAGGCTCGGGATGTGGAAGTAGTCGGCGTGCTCCGGGTGCTCGGCGGAGACGGTGTGCTCCACGCGCTTGCGGATCACCAGCAGCTTGCGCTCGAAGGCCTCGGCGCCGGTGGTGTCGCCGCGCCCGATGAACACCTGGCGGATGGTGGGCAGCACCTCGCGCGCCAGCTCGCCGATCTTCTCGGGATGGACTGCCACCTCCCGCCAGCCCAGCACCTGCTGGCCCTCTTCCGCGACCAAGCGCTCCAGGGTCGCCATCACCTCGCGCGCCGCGGCATCGTCGTCGGGCAGGAAGACCAGGCCGGTGCCGTAGTCGGCGGGGTCCTCGGGCAGCTCGATGCCGGCCGCGCGCGCGGCCTTGGCCAGGAAGGCGTGCGGCTTCTGCAGCAGGATGCCGGCGCCGTCGCCGGTGTAGGCATCCGCACCCACCGCGCCGCGGTGGGTCAGGTTGCGCAGGATCTCCAGGCCCTGGGCCACGATGTCGTGGCTGGCGCGGCCGTGCATGTCGACGACGAAGCCGACGCCGCAGTTATCGCGATGGGCGCCCGGCCGATACAGGCCGGTCTGCTGGTTCCGGTCCGAATGTGGCGCCATGGATTCGGTTCTCCGCTATTGGCCCCCGCCCGGGGCGGTCTGGGGGGAAGCTCTGGGCGCGGCCCGGCGGACGGCGGCGGCGGCTGGCACTGCCCGCACGCGTACGGACCGCCCTGCCCGGGGCCGGGGGTCACGGGCTCTTCAACGCCTTGTCTGGTTGCCTTCGGAGCCCGGAGCGCGCCATCCCCACCTGTGGGGCGAGGGCCGCAGTGGCGCGGCGCCCCGGCGTCGGCTCCGGGCAGAAGTCGAGCCTTAAAAGGCTAGCGTTTTCCGCCGCCGGGGACAACCCGGGACGTCCCGGCCGCGCCGGCATGGCCGAGCCGGACCCTCCCCCTTTGATCCCGCGCGCGGGCGGCGGGTTCAGTGGTTCCGGCGCCGGCGAGGCACGATCCGCCGCATAGTTGATCGCGGTCAGGGCCCGCGAGCGCCGTTTGGCGTTCAATGGCTGCAGGTTCCGCGGCGGGCCGCCCGCAGTGGGCGCTTACTTTTCCCCGCCGGCGGTTGAAAAACGCTCCCCCGCCCCCATCTACTCCGGGAACGCGGAGTTTTCCACAAGCCGCCGGCGGCCCGGAGAGGGTCGGAATGGGACGCCATTCCCGCCTTTTCCGGAAGCCGGAGCCCTGGGCCCGGCGGCACGCGCAGCAAGCCAAGCGGAGGCATCCATGCGCACCGACAAGCTCACCACCAAATTCCAGCAGGCTTTGGCCGACGCCCAGTCACTGGCCCTGCAGAACGACAACCAGCAGGTGGCGCCGGTCCACCTGCTGTGCGCCATGCTCGACGCCGAGGGCGGCTCGGCGCGCTCGGTGCTGGCCAAGGCCGGGGTCATGGTGGACCGCCTGCGCTCCGCCTGCGGCCGCGAGATCGACAAGCTGCCCGAGGTCTCCGGCGGCGAGGCCGGCGAGATCTATGCCTCGCGCGAGCTCTCCAACCTGCTCAACGCCGCCGACAAGGCCGCCGGCAAGCGCGGCGACTCCTACATCGCCTCGGAGCACTTCCTGCTCGCCCTGACCGAGGACAAGGGTCCCGCCGGCCAGGCCCTGCGCGACGCCGGCGGCGACCGCCAGGCGCTGGAGAAGGCCATCGAGGAGGTCACCGGCGGCGCCAGCGTCGACGATCCCAACGCCGAGGACCAGCGCGAGGCGCTGGAGAAGTACACCATCGACCTCACCGAGCGCGCCCAGCAGGGCAGGCTCGACCCGGTCATCGGCCGCGACGACGAGATCCGGCGCACCACCCAGGTGCTGTCCCGGCGCACCAAGAACAACCCGGTCCTGATCGGCGAGGCCGGCGTCGGCAAGACCGCCATCGTCGAGGGCCTGGCCCAGCGCATCGTCAACCACGAGGTGCCCGAGGGGCTGCGCGACAAGCGCATCCTGTCGCTGGACATGGGCAGCCTGATGGCCGGGGCCAAGTACCGCGGCGACTTCGAGGAGCGCATGAAGGCCGTCCTCCAGGAGGTTGAAAATGAGGAAGGCCGCATCATCCTGTTCATCGACGAGATCCACACCATGGTGGGCGCCGGCAAGGCGGAAGGCTCCATGGACGCCGGCAACATGCTCAAGCCGGCCCTGGCCCGCGGCGAGCTGCACTGCATCGGCGCCACCACGCTCGACGAGTACCGCGAGAACATCGAGAAGGACGCCGCGCTCGAGCGCCGCTTCCAGAAGGTGATGGTGGACGAGCCCTCCGAGGAGGACACCGTCGCCATCCTGCGCGGGCTCAAGGAGAAGTACGAGGTCCACCACGGCGTGCGCATCACCGACCCGGCCATCGTCGCCGCCGCAAGGCTGTCGCACCGCTACATCACCGACCGCAAGCTGCCCGACAAGGCCATCGACCTGATCGACGAGGCCGGCTCGCGCCTGCGCATGGAGATCGACTCCAAGCCCGAGGAGATCGACGAGATCGAGCGCCACCTGACCCAGCTCAAGATCGAGCGCGAGGCCCTCAAGAAGGAGTCCGACGAGGCCTCCAAGAAGCGCCTGAGCGACCTCGAGGAGACCATCAAGGAGCAGGAGGCCAAGCTGGCCGACATCTCCGGCGAGTGGGAGAAGGAAAAGGGCGCCATCGAGGAGCACCAGCACGCCAAGGAGGAGCTCGAGCGCGCCAAGGCCGAGATGCAGCAGGCCCAGCGCGCGGGCGACCTCAACCGCGTGGCCGAGATCCAGTACGGCAAGATCCCGGAGCTGGAGAAGAAGGTGGCGCAGACCGGCGAGGCGCCGCACGAGATGCTGTCCGAGGAGGTCACCGAGGAGGAGATCGCCGACGTGGTGTCGCGCTGGACCGGCATCCCGGTGTCGCGCATGCTCGAGGGCGAGCGCGAGAAGCTGCTCAAGATGGAGGACCGCCTGCACGACCGCGTGGTGGGCCAGGACGCCGCCGTGGAATCGGTGGCCGATGCCATCCGGCGCTCGCGCTCGGGCCTGTCCGACCCCAACCGGCCCATCGGCAGCTTCCTGTTCCTCGGCCCCACCGGCGTCGGCAAGACCGAGCTGTCCAAGGCCCTGGCGGAGTTCATGTTCGACTCCCAGGAGGCCCTGGTGCGCATCGATATGTCCGAGTACATGGAGAAGCACTCGGTGGCCCGGCTGATCGGAGCGCCCCCCGGGTACGTCGGCTACGAGGAGGGCGGCTACCTGACCGAGACCGTGCGCCGGCGGCCCTACGCGGTGATCCTGCTCGACGAGATCGAGAAGGCCCACCCGGACGTGTTCAACATCCTGCTGCAGGTGCTCGACGACGGCCGCCTCACCGACGGCCACGGCCGCACCGTGGACTTCCGCAACGCGGTGCTGATCATGACCTCCAACCTGGGCTCGGACCGCATCGTGTCCATGCAGGGCAGCTCCGAGGACGAGGTCCGCGACGCCGTGATGGAGGTGGTGCGCAACGAGCTCCGGCCGGAGTTCCTCAACCGCGTCGACGAGACCATCGTCTTCCAGCAGCTCGACCAGGCCCAGATCAAGGAGATCGTGCGCATCCAGTCGCAGTACCTGCGCGACCGCGTGCAGGACAAGGACATGGACCTCGAGCTCAGCGAGGACGCCCTGGCCAAGGTGGCCGAGGCCGGCTTCGACCCGGTCTACGGCGCCCGCCCGCTCAAGCGGGTGCTGCAGCAGCGGGTCGAGAACCCGCTGGCCAAGGAGATCCTGGCCGGCAACTTCCACCCCGGCGACCGCATCGAGGTGGACGTGGAAGGCGGCGACTTCGTCTTCCGGCGCAAGGAGGGCGCCTACCAGGAGGCCGCCACCGCCTGACGGTCAACGGCGCCGACGCAACAAGGCCGTCCCGCCACTAAACCCCCACGGGCTCGGGCTACTGGCAGAGCCCTTGGCCCGGTTTAGTGGCGGGGCGGCCTTTTTTCGTTTTCGTGCAGGAGCGGCCACCGGGCCGCTGCTGCGGGTGGCCAGCCCGAGGGGTGGCGCAGGGGGGCGGTCCCCGCCGCGACGGCCGTGATGCGGGACCGCTGCCCCTGCCGGCCTACTTGCTGAAATACAGCGTGAACTGCACCGGCACCGCCGGGCTGATGGAGGACAGGCCGGCGATCTCGCGCAGCTTGTCCACGCCGCGGGCCAGGCCGTAGTCCCCGGCGTTGACGACCACCGGCCGGACGTTGGCCACCTCCAGGCGGCCATCGCCCAGGCGGGTCACGCTCAGCGGCGTGTCCACCTCGTGGCTCTGACCGTGCAGCGCCAGCGTGCCGCCGCTGTCGAGCACCATCTGCTCGCCGGGCTTGAGGTCGGCCACGCGCTGCTCCGGAACCTCCACGGTCACCGTGGCCTTGGGGTGGCTGCCGGTCTCGAACAGGTGCTCGCGCATGCGCTCGTCGCGCACGTCGATGCCGGTGTCCACGCTGGTAAGGTCGATCACCAGCTTGGCCTCGCCGTGGTCGTAGCTGCCGCTCAGGCGGTCGAACTGGTGGACCTCGGCCACGTCGTTCTTCTTGATGGAGAGGAAATACAGCGAGGAGCGCTCGCTGTCGAGCTGCCAGCCGGCCGCCGCGGCCGGCTGGCTGACGGCGAGCAGGAGGGTCAGCGTCAGCAGGCGGATCATGGGATCGGCCCCTTTCGTGCCAAGCGTTGGGTAGGACTCCCAGTCTTGGACGCCGGGGCGGGGGAAGGCAAGCGCGGTCCCGTCAGGCCGTCATTGCGAGCCCCGCCACTGAGCCTGTCGGGGACCCCGGCCCTGGCCTCGGTCCCGCAGGGGCTAAGTGGCGGGGGGCGGCAATCTCCCGGGCGAAGGGCGGGCCCGCGTCCGGCGGCACGGGCCCGCACGGAGATTGCTTCGTCGCTACGCCCCTCGCAATGACGGGGGGTAGAAGGGAGGTCGCCTGGACGCGCCCGCGGGTGCCTGGTGGAGAAGGGAAGGGGACCCCCTCAGGTGGAGGGGTCGTGCAGCTCGCAGGCCTTCACCGTGTTCTGCAGCAGGGTGGCCACGGTCATGGGGCCCACGCCGCCCGGCACCGGCGTGATCCAGGCGGCGTGCTCGCTGGCGTCGTCGAAGTCCACGTCGCCCACCAGGCGGTTGTCCGGCATGCGGTTCATGCCCACGTCGATCACCACGGCGCCGTCCTTGATCCACTCGCCGGGCACCAGGCCCGGCTTGCCCACCGCCACCACCAGCAGGTCGGCCCGGCGCACGTAGGCCTCCAGGTCGCGGGTGAAGCGGTGGCAGACGGTGGTGGTGGCGCCGGCCAGCAGCAGCTCCATGGCCATGGGCCGGCCCACGTGGTTGGACGCCCCCACCACCACCGCGTCCAAGCCGATGGGGTCGAGCTCGTAGTGCTCCAGCAGGGTGATGATGCCGCGCGGGGTGCAGGAGCGGAACAGCGGCACGCGCTGGGCCAGACGCCCGACGTTGTAGGGATGGAAGCCGTCCACGTCCCTGTTGGGATCCACCGCCTCAATCACCGCGCTGGCGTCGATGTGGGCCGGCAGGGGCAGCTGCACCAGGATGCCGTCCACCTCCGGATCGGCGTTGAGCTGCTGCACCAGCGACAGCAGCTCCTCCTGGGTGACGCTGTCGGACAGGTCGTAGGAGAACGAGCGGATGCCGGTCTTGTCGCAGGCGGTGCGCTTGTTGCGCACGTACACCTGCGAGGCCGGATCCTGGCCCACCAGCACCACCGCCAGGCCCGGGGCGCGGTAGCCCCGCCGGACGCGGTCGGCCACCCTGGCCGTGAGGTCCTCGCGAACCGCGGCGCTCACCGCCTTGCCGTCGATCAGTTGGGCTGCCATCGCCCCCTCTTTGCGCGGGCCGGAAAGGGCGCCGGCCGCGCCCGGGCGGGCGCGGCCGGCTAAAGCGCCAGATAGTGCCACGAACCGCCCCGTGGCGCAAAGAACACCGCTTGACGGAGCCCGGGGCGCGGGGTAGGATTTTTCGCCCTGACAGCGGCCGGCGGGGCGCCGCCGAGACCCGAGCACAGGCTGTCGGGCCGCCGATGCGCCGGGGAGCCCCCCCTGCGGCGCTGCCCCGATTTTCTGGATCGGCGTGACTGAGCCGGGGTGCCCGCTAAAGCGGTCCCCCGAGTCTATTAGATCGGCGAAACTGAGCCGGGGTGTCCGCTTCGCGTTCCCCCGGAGCTTGTTAGATCGGCGTGACTGAGCCGGGGTCGCCGCCTAAAGGCGCCGCCCCGAAGTTTATTAGATCGGCGAAACTGAGCCGGGGTCGCCGCTTACGCGCCGCCCCGAGCTACTCTGGAACGGCGAGACTTAGCCGGGGTGTGGCGCAGCCTGGTAGCGCACCTGCTT
>DATFLO010000143.1:0-10646 GCA_035267605.1 Gammaproteobacteria bacterium | reverse complement strand
CGCGGCCGCCGGGCTCTGGTACACTGCCCGGGATGGCGGTCGTTCCCCGCCGCCACCCCGGAGTGTGCCATGCCGCGCCGGCCGCCCTACCTCCCCGCCCTGCTGTTGGCCGCCGCTCTGGCATGGCTCCCTGCGTCGCTTCCGGCCGCCTCCGAGCCCGTCACCGCGGCCGCCTTGCGCCACTGGCCGCCCCAGTACCGCATGGAAGACGGTCGCCCGTCCGGGTTCGCCATCGATGTGATGGATGCGGTGGCGCAGCGGGCCGGGGTGGCGGTGGACTACCGGGTGTTCGACACCTTCCCCGAGGCGGTTGCGGCCCTGCGGGAGGGCCGCGTGGACGTCATTCCCAACATGGGGATCACGCCGCAGCGTGAGGCGTTCGCCCGCTTTACCGTGCCGGTGGAGACCTTCCGGGTGGTGTGGTTCGTCCGCTCGGCAAGCACCGTGGATGATCTCGACGACCTGCGCGGCCGCCCCGTGGGGGTGGTCGAGGCCAACGTCGCCAAGTCCCTGCTGGCGCCCGCCGACGGCATCGAGGTGCGCACCTTCCCGTCGCTGGAGGAGGCGGTGTTCGCCCTGCTCGACGGCCAGTTGGCCGCGCTCGTGTATCCGCGTCCGGTGGTGGAGAAGCTCTTGCGCGACTCGGGCCTGGCGGCACGAGTCCGGGTGGTCGGCGAGCCGCTGGTGGAGATCCGCCGGGGCATCGCCGTGCGCGCCGACCGGCCCGCCCTGCATCGCCGACTGGACGCGGCCGCCAACGCCTTCGTCGGCAGCGCCGACTATCGCCGGCTGTACAGCCGCTGGTACGGGGCGCCCGCGCCGTGGTGGACGCCGCAACGGGTGGCCTGGGCCATGGGCGGTCTCCTGACCCTGGCGATCCTGGGCATGGCGGCCTGGCGCTACCGCACGGTGGTGCGCTTCAATCGCCGCCTGCAGCGGGAGATGGCCGGACGGCGCGAGGCGGAGGCGGCCAGCCGCCTGGCCGCGCGCGCCATGGACGAGGCGGCCGAAGGGGTTGCCATCACCGACGCCGACGGCCGGGTGCGTCAGGTGAACCAGGCATTCACCCGGCTGACCGGCTTCGAGGCCGAGGAGGCGCGGGGCCGGCGGCTGGCCGACCTGCAGGAGGGCTTCCCGGGCTTCCCGGGGGAGGCGGCCGGCTCCGCCGGCCACTGGCAGGGCGAGGTGCGCGCCCGGCGCCGGGACGGCGAGCCCTTCCCGGTCTGGCAGACGGTCAGCGCGGTCCGGGACGAGGCCGGAGCGGTCTCCCATTTCGTGATCATCTTCAACGACATCAGCGACCTCAAGGCGTCCCAGGAGGAGCTGGAGCGGCTCGCCCACCGCGATGCCCTCACCGGCCTGCCCAACCGCCTGCTGTTCAACGAGCGCCTGGAGCAGGCCCTGCGCCGCGGCCGGCGCCAGGGCAGCGGGTTGGCGGTGCTGTTCCTCGACCTGGACGGGTTCAAGCACGTCAACGATGCCTTCGGGCACTTCGTCGGCGACGAGCTCCTGCAGGCCGTTGCCGAGCGTCTGCGGGCGGGCCTGCGCGAGACCGACACCCTGGCCCGCATGGGCGGGGACGAGTTCATCCTGCTGGTGGAGCGGCTGGAGGCGTCGGAGGACGCCGCGGTGGTTGCGCAGAAGGCCCTCGACCGGCTGGCGCCGCCGTTCGAGCTGCACGGCCACAACCTGTCGCTGGAGGCCAGCATCGGCATCAGCCTCTATCCGGACCACGGCGGCGATGTCCCCACCCTGATCAAGAACGCCGACGCCGCCATGTATCGGGCCAAGGGCTCGGGGCGCAACCGCTACCGCTTCTTCACTCCCGAGCTGGCCGTCAAGGCCGCCGAGCGCCTGGACCTGCAGGAGGTCGTGGCGCGCTCCCTGGACAACGGCCTCGCCGAGCTCGCCTATTGGCCGGTGGTGTCCACCGCGGACGCTGCCGTCATCGGCCTCGAGGCCGCGCCGCGGGTGCCCCACCCGGAGCGGGGCCTGGTGGGGCCGCAGGTGTTCCTGCCCGCGGTCCAGGACACCCGGCTGATGGCGCGGCTGGCCGATTGGGCCCTGGAGGCCGCGTGCAGGCAGGTGGTGGCTTGGCGTGAGGCCGGTCTGACCCCGGGACGGATGGTGGTGCGGGCGGACGCCGCCCAGATCGAGCACGGCGGACTGGTGGACCGGGTGCGCGCCGTCCTGGCCGAGACCGGTCTCCCCGCCGGGGTGCTGGAGGTGGACCTGCCCGAGGTCGTCCTGGGGCGGCACAGCCGGCGTCTGGCCGCGGATCTGGAACCAGGGCCGGATCCGGGGGCGCGCTGGGTGGTGTCCGAATTCGGCAGCGCCGGCTGCTCGCTGGGGACGCTGCGCGAGCTGCCGCTGGGCGGATTCAAGGTGGCCCCGCGCTTCGTGCAGGCAGCGCCGGAGAACGGGTATGACCGCCGGATGCTGGAGGCAGTGGTGGCCATGGGGAGCCACCTGGGGATGAGCGTGGCCGCCGAGGGCGTGGAGACCGCCGAGCAGCTGGAGGCGGTGCGCGCCGCCGGCTGCGCCGAGGCCCAGGGCCCCTACCTGCATCCGCCGCTGGGCACGGAGGCGGCCACCGAGCTGCTGCGGGGCAAGCCGGGGTGAGCCGCGGCTAGTCCGTCTCCCGCTCCAGGCTGCAGCAGTGCGGGGCCTCGCCGGCCTCCAGCACGGCGCCGCGGCCCGCCGTGGGGCGGTAGGTGGTGCAGCCCTTGGCGCCGAGCTCGTAGGCGCGCTCGTAGACGTCACGGAAGTCGGCGAAGGGGAAGTCGGCGGGGATGTTGATGGTCTTGGAGATGGAGCTGTCCACCCACGGCTGCAGGGCGGCCTGCATGGCCAGGTGGTCGGCGGGGGCGAGGTCGGCGGCGCGCACGAAGGCCGCCGGCAGCGGCGCCTCGCTGCCGTGGCGCTGCCGCCACAGGCGGTGGGCGTAGTCCTCCACCGGGTACTCGCTGGTGCTGCCGTCGAGCTCCAGCACCCGCCGCCGGAAGCGGAAGCCGAAGGCCGGCTCCAGGCCGCCGGAGACATTGTCGGCAAGCAGGCTGATGGTGCCGGTGGGGGCGATGGAGGTGAGGTGGCTGTTGCGGATGCCGTGGGCGGCGATGGCCTCGCGGATGTCCGCGGGCAGCCGCGCCACGAACCGGCCTTCCAGGTAGCGCTCGGCCTCCAGGTCGGGGAAGGCCCCCTTCTCCCGGGCCAGCTGCGCGGAGGCGCGGTAGGCGGCCTCGGTGATCGTGCCCATGGCGGTCTCGGCCTGGTCCCGCCCGGCCTCGCTGTCGTAGCGCAGCCCCAGCATGATGAGGGCGTCGGCGAGGCCGGTGACGCCCAGGCCGATGCGGCGGTTGCCGTGCTCCACGGCGGCCTGGCGGGCCAGCGGGAAGCGCGAGGCGTCGATGACGTTGTCCAGCATGCGCACGGCGGTGGGCACCAGCTCGGCGATCGCCGCCAGGTCCAGGCGGGCGTCGGCGCCAAAGGGGTCGCGCACGAACGCGGCCAGGTTGACCGAGCCCAGGTTGCAGCTGCCGTAGGGCGGCAGGGGCTCCTCGCCGCAGGGGTTGGTGGCCGAGATGTGCTCGCGGTACCAGAGGTTGTTCCACTGGTTGACGCGGTCGATGAACACCACGCCGGGCTCGGCGGTATCAAAGGTGGCGGCGGTGATCCGCTGCCACAGCTCGCGGGCGCGCACCGTGCGCAGCACCCGGCAGGTCACCGGGCCCTCAAAGCCGGGCCAGTGGCGCTCCACCGCGCCGCCCTCGCCCTCGGCGGCGCCCAGCGAGTCGGCCGGGAACACCAGGGGCCAGTCGGCGTCGGCGCGCACCGCCTCCATGAAGGCGTCGCTCACCAGCACCGAGACGTTGAAGCGGGTGAGCCGGCCGGCTTCGCGCTTGGCGTCGACGAATTCGGCGATGTCGGGGTGGTCGCAGCGCAGGGTGGCCATCATGGCGCCGCGGCGGGCGCCGGTGGACAGCACCGTGGCGCACATGGCGTCCCAGATGTCCATGAACGCCACCGGCCCGGAAGCGATGGTGCGGGTGCGGCCGACCACCGTGCCGCGCGGGCGCAGGGTGGAGAAGTCGTAGCCCACCCCGCCGCCCTGCTGCATGGTCACCGCGCCCTCCTTGAGGGCGTCGAAGATGCCCTCCATGGCGTCCTCGATGCGGCCCATGACGAAGCAGTTGAACAGGGTGACGCGGTGGCCGGTGCCGGCGCCGGCGAGGATGCGCCCGGCGGGCAGGAAGCGGAACCCCTCGAGGGCCTCCCGGAAGCGAGCCTGCCAGGCCTCGCGGTCGGCCGGCTCGGGCTCGGCCAGGGCGCGCGCCACCCGCTGCCAGGTGTCCGTGATGTCCTGCTCGGGGCTCGGCCCGCCGCTGAAGCGGTATTTGGTCCGCCAGATGTGGCGGGCGATGCCGGAGGTCGGCAAGGGGCCGTTCCCCGGGCCGCCGGGGGCCGTCATGGCGCTCTCCCGTCCGTCGGGCCTTGTCTGCCCAGTCTCCCACCCCCGGCCGCGGCCGCCAAGCCTGTCCGGGTCGGCCCTCCGCCGGCGGCCAAAGTTGTTGTGAGCCCGGCGTCCGGGCGTGTATAAGAGAGGCGGGGGCTACCGTTTATCGGGGATCGGGCGGGCATGTCCAACCGGCGCATCGAAGAGCCCCTCGGGCCCGGACAGCAGGTCGTTGTCCTGGTCTTTCTGGCCATGGGCGTGTGGTATCTCGCCTGGCGCCCCACCACCTTCAACCCCGATGCCCCGGTCTTCTCCTGGATCGTGTACGGCGCCGAGGTCTACGGCTTCCTCGGCGCCCTGCTGCATACCTTCATGGTCTGGCGCCTCAGCCGGCCGGTGCTCCCCGGACCGCCGGATCCCGGACTGAGCGTGGACGTTTTCATTCCCACCCTGGACGAATCCCCGGACCTGGTGCGCCGCACCCTGCTCGCCGCGCGCCACATGGCGTACCCCCACACCACCTGGCTGCTGGATGACGGCAACCGTCCGGAGATGCGGACGCTGGCCGAGGGCCTGGGCTGCCGCTACCTCGGCCGCGACGACCGGGCCCACGGCAAGGCCGGCAATCTCAACAACGGCCTCGCCCACAGCCGCGCCGAGCTGGTGGTGGTGTTCGACGCCGACCACGCCCCGCGCCGCGATTTCCTGCTTCGGACCCTGGGCTACTTCCGCGATCCGGGCCTGGCCTTCGTGCAGACGCCCCAGGATTTCTACAACCTCGACTCCTACCAGCACCGCAGGCAGCCCAAGCGGGGTTTCATCTGGACCGAGCAGTCGCTGTTCTTCCGGGTCATCCTGCCGGGCAAGGATCGCAACAACGCGGCCTTCTTCGCCGGCAGCTGCGCGGTGGTGCGGCGCTCCGCCCTCGACGATATCGGCGGTTTCGCCACCGGCACGGTCACCGAGGACCTGCACACCTCGCTGCGCCTGCACAAGCGCGGCTACCGCTCGCTGTACCACCCGGAATCCCTGGCCTTCGGCCTGGCCCCGCGCGGGCTGCGGCCCTTCCTGCGCCAGCGGGTGCGCTGGGGCATCGGCGCCATGCAGGTCTGGCGCCGGGAGGGGGTGGTCACCGCGCGCGGTCTGACCCTGGCCCAGCGCCTCAACTATCTGGCCTCCATGGCCACCTACTTCGACGGCTGGCAGAAGGTGGTCTTCTACCTGGCGCCGGTGGTGGTGCTGACCACCGGGGTCATGCCCATCGAGGTCCTGGGCCTGCCTTTCCTGGCCCACTTCCTGCCCTACTACCTGCTGAACTTCTGGGCGTTCGAGGAGCTCGCCCGCGGGTTCGGCCGCAGCGTATACATCGAGCAGTACAACATGGCCCGGTTCGCGGCCTTTCTGCGGGCCACGCTGGGCTGGTTCCAGCGCGGCGGCCGCTTCCAGGTCACCCCCAAGGGGGCCGGGGCCGAGGATCCGCGCTGGTTCCTGGTGCCGCAATCAGCGGTGCTGGCCCTCAACGCCGGCGCCATTGGGGTGGGGGCGCTGCTGGTGACGAGGGACTACGGCCTTGCCCCCGGCGCCTTCGCGGCCAACCTGTTCTGGGCGGGCCTGAATACCTGGCTGGCGTGGGCGGTGGTCCGGTTCACCTTGCGCCTGCCTCACCGGCGGCGGGAATACCGCTTCCCGGTGGCGCTGCCGGTGCGCGTCGGGCCGGAGGGCGGCCAGGCGCAGCAGGTGGCGCTGGTGCGGGACCTCTCTCCCGACGGCCTGCGCCTGTGGTCTTCCGAGGCTGCCCCGTGGCTGGAGCCGGGCAGCGTCGTCGCCGGCGAGGTGCTTCTGCCCGGCGGGGCCGTCCCCTTCCGCGGCGAGGTGCGGGACACCGGAGAGAGCCGCGGCGGACGCGATGTGGGCCTGGCCCTGTCGGCGCTGCAGGAGGCGGACCGGGACCAGCTGGCCCTGTTCCTGTTCGGCTCGGACCTGCAGTGGCGATTCTTCCATCTGAGCGAGGCGGTGCCGACGCCGCTGGAGACCCTGCGCCGCTGGCTGGGCGGCGGCCGCCGGACGCCGCTGGTGCAGACCCGGAGCTGGGTCCCCGTGATCTGGCGCCTGGAGGGGGAGGAGCCGGAGGAAGGGCCGGGAGTGGCCGCGCTCGACGCGGAGGGCCATTTCGTGCAGCTTGCCCTGGTCCGGCCCCTGGCCCCGGGCAGCCGAATCCGGCTCCTGCCGCCGGGGAGCCGCGACGGCGTGGTGGTGGAGGTGGAGGAATCCGAGCGTCTGGAGTCCCCCACCGGTCCCTTCTTCCTGTTCGGGGTGACGCCCGCAGCTCCGGAAACCGAGGCCCTTTCCCATGCGCACATTCTGGGTCCCAGTCTGGCTCCTGGCGGTTAGCGGTCCGGCCGCCGCTTCCCCGGTTTGGCTGGCGGGCGGCGAGGTGGCCGACCAGTCCGCCTACGCCTACGCCGGGGCGGTGGCCCCGCTCGGGGCCGGAAGCCGGCTGGGCGATGGCTGGTTCCAGCGCTACTGGGTGGACTGGCTGCGCTATACCTACGACGGCGCCGGCAGCGAGGTGACCGCGCGCGCCCCCGGCGGCGAAGTGGCGGCGGGCTATCAGTGGCCCCTGCGCGAGGGCGGGCTGGAGGTTTCGGCCGGGGCGGTCTACCGCAAGACCGGGCTGCATCCAGCGGCGGCCGAGAGCCCGGTGGAAGGGCCGCGCTGGGGGGCCAAGCTCCAGGGGGCCGCGTGGACGCGGCGCGGGCCCTGGCGCTTCCGCACCATCGCCAACTACATCCTCGGCACCAAGGCCTACTGGGGGCGGGTCCGCACCTACCGGGGCACGGGGGCGAGCTTCTGGCCCGGCGTCGAGGCGGTGGCGCTGGGCGATCCCGAGTACGACGCCGTGCAGCTGGGCGCCCTGCTCGGCCGCATTCCGCTGGGATCGGCCCGCCACCTGACGCTGAAGGCCGGGGTGCGGCTCGACCGGGAGGGCGGGCAGGCGGCCTACGCCGGGGCGGAGCTGGTCTGGGGCGGAGGGCCGGCCCCGGGCTCCCGCCGGCCCTAGCCGGCCGCGGGGGCTCCGACTCCCGGAATCAGTGCAGCCGCCAGGCGTCTGCCAGGGTCGACACCAGCCGGCGCTGGCGGCGCTCCAGCTCCTCGGAGGTCCATTCCCGGGTGTTCAGGACCTGCTCGGTGAGGGCGAAGGGGGTCTCGCCCTGGCGCCCGAAGTATTCCTTTTTCTTATGATCGAAATCCCAGCTCTGGGCATCCGGGTTCTTGGTGCGCGGCATCAGGACCAGGTTGCCCAGGCAGTGCGCCAGCCGGTTGCGCTCGCTGGCGTCCGGGAACAGCCGCGCCCACTCGCTGCCGGGGTCGGGCGAGGGCGGCAGGACGTGCTCCACCGAGATGATGCGGTAGTGGTGGCGCTCGCTGTCGCCGTTGAGCAGGTCCTCGAGCAGCAGCAGCACCGGCAGGCGGATGGGGACCTGGGTGAACAGGGGGCCGCGCAGGGTCTGGAGGACCTGCTCCTTCTCGCGGAAGGCCAGCTGCAGCGGCGAGTCCTCCTCGAACAGGTCGGCGTCGCGGTCGATGGCGTCGAGCACCCGGATGTAGCGGTCGAGGCGCTCGTTGACCGCGGCCCGCCGCAGGAACAGGGCGTAGGCCAGGCGCTCCAGGTCGCGCAGGAAGCGCAGCAGCACCTTGGGATGGTGCTCGAACTGGGCGAAGAAGCTGATGGCCGGGGGCAGCCAGTCGGAGTTGTCCAGGCGGTTGAGATGCACCAGGTGGCGGTTGACCTCCCCCGCGTGCTTGCGCTCGCCGAAGTCGGCATTCTCGATGGCCTGAAAGGCCCGCGCCATGGGCACCAGGGTGCGGTCGATGAACTGGCGCGGGCGCTCCTGGGGACGCAGGGACTCGCGGATCTCCTGCATCAGGGCCTGCCGGGCCTTGGCCTTGCGGTGGATCATGCGGATGTGGCCGAACAGGTCGGCGAAGCGGTCGCGCCCGAGGTCCTCCTCCAGCCCCTCCCACAGCTCGGTGTAGTGCTGCTCGTGCTCCGGCGGGATGGCGCCGATGATGTCGGCCTTGAGGATGTCGGTGGGCTCGAGGTCCATGCCGCGGTCGTTCATGACCGAGAAGATGCGGTAGGCGGAGGCCTGGTCGGAGGCCGACACCACCACCAGGAAGCAGCGCTGCAGCAGGAACATGGCGAGGCGGTCGCGCAGCTGGGAGCTCTTGTTCTGCAGCTGCTCCTTCAGGTAGACGGTGTTCTCGCGGATGTTGGTGTGACTGTCCGGCAGGTGGCTCTCGTCCGGGTGGTAGAGGGTCACCGCGTTGGCCTGCTGCACCTGGTCGCGGAAGAACATGCGGTCGCGCGGGCGCGGCTGCAGGCGGTAGCGGTCTTCGGTGCCGCTGAACTTGTCGCCCAGCTCGCAGATGTACTTGTGCAGGGCGTTGGCCTCGTCGGCGCCGGACAGGTCGCGCAGGGTGGCCAGCAGGATGGTCAGGGTGGTCAGGCGCTGCTGGCCGTCCACCACGTCGGCGTCGGGGAAGTTGGGGTCCTTGATCAGGACGATGGAGCCCAGGAAGTAGGGGGCGCCGTCGTGGATGTCGGTGTCTTCGGGGGGAAGGGCGTCGAGCAGGTCGTCGAGCAGGGTAGCGGTGTGGTCCCGGGTCCAGGAGTAGGGTCGCTGGTAGCCCGGGATGCGGAAGAAGTAGTCGTCGCTGAAGATCCGCTTCAGCTCCTGCTCGGTGGCGTGGATGGTCTGGCGCATGCCCCTTCCCTTTTCCGGTGTGGGGCCCCAGCGTACTGTTCCGGGGCCCCCGGGCCAACCCGGTGCCACATTCCGGCAAGATCCGGCCGGCACGCTCCTTGCTCTTGTTGGCTAACCGTGACATCGCAAAGGAGTGTGCCGGCCATGTCCGTTTCCCTTCAGCCTGCTCCGCCCGTCCATCCCGAACCGGCCGCCGGCGTCCGCGCCTCCCGCCTGGCCGGGCCGCCCGGCGAGCTGCTCGCCCGCCTGCCCGGGCTCGCCCCCGTGGTCCTGCGCGCCGCCAACGGCGGCGCCGCGCTGAGGGTGGAGGCGGAGCCGAATGCCCTGCAACGGTGCGGCGGCCATTGCCTGCTGCCCGCTTGCGGTGCGCAGCTGCGGGTGGACCCGCAGCGGTGGGGGGCGGCCTTCGCCCTCGACCAGGGCCGCGCCGGGCGGCGCCACGAGGGCCTGCGTTTCCTGGATCGGGCGGGGGAGACGGCGCTGAGCGTGGATCTGACCGCCGCCAGCGACCGTGGCGTCTACCACGAGCTGGCCGGCGGGGTGGCGCCGCTGCGGCCCCTTCCGGCGTCGGGGGCGGTCGCCGACGACGGCATCCTCGTCGAAGGGGAAGCGGTGGCGGCGGTGGACCCGACCCTGGTGGGCGAGCTCCTGGAGACCCTGGCCGACGCCGCCATCCCGGCGCGCCTGACCCTTCCCGGCAACGGCCTGTGGCTGACCGCCACCACCCTGATCGGCAACCCCCGCCTGGTGTCGGGGCGTACGGAGGTCCACGGCGCCGGCGTGCGCCTGTCCCTGGACCCCCATTGCCACTGGAGGGCCGAGGTGCAGCGGTTGCCTTCCGGCGACGGCCGGGCCCACGCCCTCGACCTGTACGGCCCCGACGGCCGCCGCATCCTGCGTCTGGCCGGGCAGGAGGTGCCCGGCCGTCCGGAGGACGGGGCCTGGCGCACGCTGGTGGGGGCCCTGGTCCGCTAGTGGGGGGCGCGCTGCCGTTGGTGCTTGGCGACGCCCTCCGAATTCGTCAAAGTGGATGAACCGGCCCCCTCACCCGGGGCCGGTTGGGGTCGGGCCCGGGCCGCGAGGACGGGCCCGCAAGCGGCCCGCGTCCGGGCGGGGGGAGTCCGGGGCGGACCGCCGATTCGTTGCCAGCCCGGGGGGCCGACGGTCCCCCGGTCGCAAGGAGGAGACGGCATGCAACTGCCTCTGGAAGTGACGTTCCGCGGCATGGACCATTCCGATGCCATGGAGGCCAAGATCCGCGAGCGGGCCGAGAAGCTCGAGCGCTACGTGGAGCGCATCATGGGCTGCCGGGTGGTGGTGGAGGCCCCCCACAAGCACCACCACAAGGGCAAGATCTACCATGTGAGTCTGGACGTCACGGTGCCGGGCAACGAGCTGGTGGTGAACCGCGACCCCAAGGACAA
>DATFLO010000142.1:0-2966 GCA_035267605.1 Gammaproteobacteria bacterium | reverse complement strand
CTGGGTCTTGTAGGGATCCTGGTTCCAGATCTCCGGGTAGGGGAGGTGGCGGCAGGCCAGCGGCCAGCCGAGCTCGGCGGCCGCCTCCGTCAGGGGTGCCGGGCCGCCCCCCGGGCGGCTGTCGATGACCAGGGACGGTCGCCCCGCGAGGGCGCCGAAGGCCTCCGTACCCACGGCCCGGATCTCGTCATGCAGCGCCCGCGTCACCGGCATGCCCACCAGGTCCGCCGTCTCGGTGCCGCCGGGCTCGCTGCGGAAGAGCGGTGCGCGGCCGCCGAGCCAGCGCCGGTGGAGGGCGGCCACTTCCTCCAGATAGGCCGAGCCGTCCACCACCGGGTCCCACAGGACCAGGCCGGCGACGCCCTCGATCCGCTCTGCGGCGCGCGCGGCCAGGGTGGCCCCCAGGCGCAGACCCACCAGCAGCACCTCCTCGGCGGGGTGGCGATCGCGCAGGGCGGCCACTGCCCGGGTCACCGAATCAACGCAGTGCTCGAGGCTCAGGTCGCCGGGCTCGCCGGCTGAGTCGCCGGTCCCCGGGTAATCGAACCGCAGCGCCGGCAACCCCGCCCGCGCCAGGCGCTCGGCCAGGCTGCGCAGGGCGCGGTGGGTGAACAGGTACTCGTGGCCGAGGGCCGGACACAGCACCGCCGCCCGTGGCGAGGGGCCCGCCGGATGGAGACAGGCGTACAGCTGCCCCTGCGGGGCGCCGATGAAGAACGGGGCGATGTCGGGCCGCTCGGGGGCCGCCGCGGCCCGCGCCGAATCCTCCGGGGACTCCCCGGCCACGGCGGCGGCTAGCTGGCCCAGGTCCTGGATCATCATCTGCTCGGCGTCCACCCGCAGCCCGGAGCGGTACTCCAGCTCGGCGGCGACCTTGACCACCCCCAGGGAATCGCCGCCGAGCTCGAAGAAGTTGTCGCGCACCGAGACCTCGGCCAGGCCCAGCTCCGCCTGCCACACCTCGGCGATCAGCTGCTCGGTGGCGGTGGCGGGAAGGGGGCCGCGCCGCTCCTCGGCGGCGGCTGCCTCCTGCGGCTCGGGCAGGGCCTTGCGGTCCACCTTGCCGCTGCGCAGCAGGGGCAGCTCCGCCAGCGCCATGAAGGCGTGCGGCAGTACGTACTCCGGCAGGCTCTGCTTGAGGAAGGCGCGCAGCTCGGTGGCGGTGGGGGCGGTGCCCGGCTGCGCCACGAAGTAGGCGGCCAGGCGCCGGCCGCCGGCCCCGTCCCACGGCGCCACCACCGCCGCCCGAATCCCGGGGTGCTCGGCGAGCTTGCTCTCGATCTCGCCGAGCTCGATGCGCAGGCCGCGGATCTTGACCTGATGGTCCGAGCGGCCCAGGAAGTCGATGGTCCCGTCCACCCGGTAGCGGGCCAGGTCGCCGGTGCGGTAGATGCGGCCGCGGTGGACCTCCGGGAAGGGGTTGTCCAGGAAGGCCTCGCGGGTCTTGGCCGGGCTGCGGTGGTAGCCCAGGCCCACGCACTCCCCGCCCACGTGGAGCATGCCGGTCACCCCGATGGGAACCAGCTGGCGGAAGTCGTCGAGGATGTAGGTGTGGACGTTGTCGATGGGCCGCCCGATGGGCAGCGGGTCCTCGTAGCGGTCGCCCACCTCGTGGAAGATCACGCCGATGGAGGTTTCGGTGGGGCCGTAGGTATTGGTGATGCCCACCCGCGGCAGGTGCTCCCGGAAGCGGAAGGCGGGGCCCGGGCTCAGGGCCTCGCCGCCGATCAGGACCTGGCGCAGGCTCGCCAGGCGGCCGGCCATGACCGGATCGCGGTCCAGGAGGTCCACCAGCAGGTTGAATACCGACGGCACGAAATCGGTGACGGTCACCCGGTAGCGCTCGATCAGCCGGGTGACGTGGTCGTAGTCGAAGCCGACCATGGGCGAGGGCAGCACGGCGGGGCCGCCGTTGATCAGGGGCCAGAAGTACTGCCAGATGGAGGCGTCGAAGATGTGGGCGCTGGTCTGCAGCACCACGTCCTCGCGGCCGAAGCCGTAGCGCCGGGTCATGTAGGACAGCCGGTTGACGATGCCGCGGTGGCGGTTGATGGCCCCCTTCGGCTTCCCGGTGGAGCCGGAGGTGTAGATCATGTAGATGGGGTCGTCGGGCCCGGCGTCCCCTTCCGCGGGCGCCGGGGCGGGGGCCAGCTCGTCCACGGCCACGCGGTCCCAGGCGGTTCCCCGGGGCAGGAGGGCCCCGGCGGTGTCGGCGTCGCGCACCAGCACCACCGGCGGACCGGCGTCGGTGACGATGTCGGCGATGCGCTCCGCCGGCCAGTGGATGTCCATGGGGACGAAGGCGGCACCGGTCTTCATGACCCCCAGCATGGCCACCGGGAGCTCCAGGCTGCGGTCCATCAGCAGCGGCACGTAGTCGCCCCGTCCCACTCCGCGGGTCATGAGCCGGTGGGCCACGGCCTCCGACCATTCCTCCACCTGCTGGTAGCTGGCGGTGGCCCCCTCGAAGTGGTAGGCGGGGGCCGCCGGGGTGCGCCGGGCCTGCTCCCGGACCAGCTCGTGCAGCGGCGAACGGGAGGGATAGGGGGCGTCGGTGCGGTTGAGCTCGTGGAGCACGCGCCGGCGCTCCTCCGGGCTCAGCAGCGCCAGCTCGCCGACGGCGGCGTCCGGCCGGGCGAGGGCGTCCTCCAGCAGGGTCCGGTAGTTGGCGAGCAGGCGGGCGGCGCCCTCCCGGTCCAGGAGGGAGCGGTTGCAGCGCAGCGAGAGCGCCAGGCCGCTCGCCCGGCGGGTCACCACCAGGTGCAGATCGAGGGCGGTGTCCGCGGGGGGAAGCTCCGCGTGCTGCAGCTGCAGACCGGGGACCGCGGGCACCGCCCCGGCGGTCTCCACCCGGTATTCGAACAGCACCTGGATCAGCGGCGGCCGGGCCATCCCCCGCGGCAACGCGGCCTTGCGCAGCAGCAGCTCGAAGGGGATGTGGCGATGGTCCCAGGCCGTGTCCAGGG
>DATFLO010000141.1:0-5950 GCA_035267605.1 Gammaproteobacteria bacterium | reverse complement strand
CGGCTACTTCCGCACCTTCGAGGGCGAGGCCGAGGGCCCGGATGGCCCCGAGCTGCGCGGCTACCACAAGCCCATCATGCTCGCCGGGGGGCTGGGCAACGTCCGCCGGCGCCATGCCATCAAGGCCAACAAGGCCTACATCAAGCCTTCGACACCGGTGATCGTGCTGGGCGGCCCGGCCCTGCGCATCGGGCTGGGCGGCGGGGCGGCCTCCAGCCAGACCGGCGGCGCCGGGGACGCCGAGCTCGACTTCGCCTCGGTGCAGCGCGACAACCCGGAGATGCAGCGGCGCGCCCAGGAGGTCATCGACACCTGCTGGGGGCTGGGCGAGGAGAACCCGGTGCTGTCCATCCACGATGTGGGCGCCGGCGGGCTGTCCAATGCCCTGCCGGAGCTGGTGCACGATGCCGACCGCGGCGGCGCCTTCGACCTCTCCCGCATCCCGCGCCTGGATCCGAGCCTGTCGCCCGCCGAGCTGTGGTGCAATGAGGCCCAGGAGCGCTACGTCATCGCCGTCTATCCGCACTTCCTGGCGCGCTTCCAGGCCATCTGCGAGCGCGAGCGCTGCCCCTACGCCGTGGTCGGCGAGGCCACCGAGGCCGAGCACCTGAGCGTGACCCAGGGTGGGGAAGGGGGCGAGAACGGCCCGGCGGCGGTGGACATGGACCTGGACTTCCTGCTCGGCAAGCCGCCCAAGAAGACCATCGACGCCGGGCGCTTCACCCGGCCGGGCCGGCCCCTGGCCACGGAAGGCCTGGAGGTGGCCGAGGCCGCCGAGCGCGTCCTGCAGCACCCGGCGGTGGCCGACAAGACCTTCCTGATCACCATCGGCGACCGCACCATCACCGGCCAGGTGGCGCGCGACCAGTTGGTGGGCCCGTGGCAGGTGCCGGTGGCGGACGTGGGGGTCACCCTGGCCGGCTTCGACACCCGCCGCGGCGAGGCCGTGGCCATGGGCGAGCGGCCGCCGGTGGCGCTGCTGTCGGCCCCGGCCAGCGGCCGCCTGGCCGTGGGCGAAGCGCTCACCAACATCGCCGCCGCGCGCGTGCGCCGGCTGGAGGAGGTCAAGCTCTCCGCCAACTGGATGGCGGCCTCCGGCCACCCCGGCGACGACGCCGACCTGTACGACACCGTGGCTGCCGTGTCGGACCTTTGCCAGGCGCTCGACATCGCCATCCCGGTGGGCAAGGACTCGCTGTCCATGAAGGCGGTATGGTCCGATTCCGAAGGCGACCACGAGATGACCTCGCCGGTGTCGCTGGTGGTCTCCGCCTTCGCCCCGGTGAGCGACGCCACCGCCACCCTGACCCCGCAGCTGGACCCTGACCCGGAGGCCGAGCTGCTGCTGGTGGACCTGGGCGCCGGCGCCAACCGCCTGGGCGGCTCCATCCTCGCCCAGGTCTACGAGACCCTGGGCGAGGCCGCGCCCGATCTGGACGATCCCGAGCGCCTGGCCGGCTTGTTCGCCTCGGTGCAGCGGCTGGCCGGGGAGGGCCGCCTGCGCGCCTACCACGACCGCTCCGACGGCGGCCTGCTGGCGACGCTGGCGGAAATGGCCTTCGCCGGCCGCTGCGGCCTGGAGGCCGAGCTGGCCGGGACGGCCGGTGACGGCGGGCCGGTCGCGGCGCTGTTCGCCGAGGAGCTGGGGGCGGTGCTCCAGGTGGCGCCCGGGGAACGGGAGGCGGCCCTGGGGGTCCTAGAGGAGAACGGGCTCGCCGGCTGCACCCATGTCCTGGGCCGGCCCCGGCGCGATGGCCGGGTGGTGCTGACCGCCGGCGAGGCCGCTCTCCTGGACGCCGACCGCTCGGAGCTGCACCGGACCTGGTCGGAGACCTCCTACCGCATGCAGGCCCTGCGCGACGATCCGGACTGCGCCCGCGAGGCCTTTGACCGCATCCCGGACCGCGACGACCCCGGCCTTTCCGCCGAGCTCACCTTCGATCCCGGCGAGGACGTTGCGGCGCCCTTCATCGGCGCCGGCGCCGCGCCGCGGGTGGCGGTGCTGCGCGAGCAGGGGGTCAACGGCCAGGTGGAGATGGCCGCGGCCTTCCGCCGGGCCGGCTTCGAGGCGGTGGATGTGCACATGTCCGACCTGGAAACCGGGGCCGCGGACCTGGCCGGCTTCCAGGCACTGGCCGCCTGCGGCGGGTTCTCCTACGGCGACGTGCTGGGCGCCGGCGGCGGCTGGGCCAAGGCCATCCTGGAGAACGCGCGCCTGCGCGAGCAGTTCGGCGCCTTCTTCGGGCGCGGCGACACCCTGGCCCTGGGGGTGTGCAACGGCTGCCAGATGATGAGCCAGCTCGGCGACCTGGTCCCCGGCGCCGGGCACTGGCCGGCCTTCCGGCGCAACCGCTCGGAGCAGTTCGAGGCGCGCCTGGTGATGGCCGAGGTGGCGGACAGCCCGTCGCTGCTCACCGCCGGCATGGCCGGCTCGCGCCTGCCCATCGCGGTGGCCCACGGCGAGGGCCGGCCGGTGTTCGCCGACGGCGGCCTGGAGGCGGCCCGGCAGGCGGGCACGGTGGCCCTGCGCTACGCCGAGCCGGCCGGCGGCGTCGCCGAGCGCTATCCGGCCAACCCCAACGGCGCGCCCGAGGGCATCGCCGGCATGACCACCCCGGACGGCCGCTTCACGGTCCTCATGCCGCACCCGGAGCGGCTGTTCCGCACCGCCCAGTTCTCCTGGCACCCGGCGGCCTGGGGCGAGGACGGCCCGTGGCTGCGGCTGTTCCGCAACGCCCGGCGCTGGTTCGGCTAGGCCGCGCCCCGGCCCTTGACGCATCAGCACAGGGCGGGAATAAAATTCGCTGGACCGGATGGCTCCGGTCCGGCCGGACGAGGAGGATGGCTGCCATGGCCATGCCCACGCGCACCAAGGAGATCCAGCTGCTGCAGATGATCGCAGAGCTGGATCGCTTCTACACCGAGGAAGAGCTCGACGAGATCGAGGAGACCGATCCCGACCGGGCCTACGAGCTGGCGCGGGCCCAGGCGCTGGCCCATCAGTACGGCATCGGCCCCGGCGAGGAGCCGGCCGCCGACGAGGACCTCACCATCGACGAGGCGCGCGTCCGCGAGGCCCTGGAGGAGGCCGCCACGCTGCTGCGCGGCGACGGCGGCGATCTGGAGATGGTGGGCATCGAGGGGTCGGTGGTGCGCGTGCGCATGCTCGGCGCCTGCTCCGGCTGCCCCAGCTCCACCATGGACCTCAAGACCATCGTCGAGCGCAAGGTGAAGCAGCGCGTCCCGGGGGTCAGCGAGGTGCGCAATACCATCTGAACGGTGTCCGGCTGAACGGTGTCCGCGCCCGGGGTTTCCCCCGATTGTCATGGGGGTATAATGGCGCCAACCTAGCGTCCGGTGTAACCGGTTCGTCATCGTAAAAGGGTAGCTTGAAACGGGCGTTCCTCTCCAAAGGGGACCTGCGTTTTCCGCCATCCGAATTTTTTGACCGGCCCGAGCGGTCGAGCCGGTCGGAGTATGACCCAAAGGCTAATTGGGAAAGGACGGATATGTTTCCGCATTTGTTTGACCTGCCGTGGTGGGGCTATGTCCTCTACGGTTTCGTGGTGACCCAGATCACCATCGCCTGCGTGACCATCTATCTCCACCGGGCCATGTCCCACGAGAGTGTCACCCTGCACCCGATCGTCAGCCATTTCATGCGCTTCTGGCTGTGGCTGACCACCGGCATGAACACCAAGGAGTGGGTGGCCACTCACCGCAAGCACCACGCCTACGCCGACCGCGACGGTGATCCGCACAGCCCCCTCAAGGAGGGCATCTGGCGCATGCTCTTCCTGGGCGCGGTGGTCTACACCAAGGCCACCAGGGACGAGGAGATGCTCGAGAAGTACGGCAAGAACTGCCCCAACGACTGGATCGAGCGCCACCTCTACAAGCCCTTCAAGAACCTGGGCATCGTCCTGATGCTGGGCATCAACATCGGCCTGTTCGGCATCGCCATCGGGACCGTGCTGTGGCTGGTGCAGATGGCCTGGATCCCGTTCTGGGCCGCGGGCGTCATCAACGGCGCCGCCCACTTCGTCGGCTACATCAACTACAAGGTCAAGGACAACAGCCGCAACCTGGTGCCCTGGGGCCTGTTCATCGGCGGTGAGGAGCTGCACAACAACCACCACCGCTATCTGTCCTCGGCGCGCTTCTCGGCGCGGCCCTGGGAGATCGACATCGGCTGGGTCTACATCCGCATCCTGTCGGCGCTGGGGCTGGCCAAGGTGCGCATGGTGGCGCCCAAGTACGAGGCCGCCGAGACCTGAGCCGGTCCTGCCAGCTCAAGGCCGAACCAGCCCGCCCGGGAAGAGCCCGGGCGGGCTTTTTTGCGCCATGGCCAACGGTATTGGCGGGCCCGCGCGGCGACGGCAGGACAGGACACAAAAAAAGCAGGCCCGCATGGGCCTGCTTGGAGCCGGTGGCAGGGTCCTCCCTCAGGAGGCCCGGCCCACCCCGAGCTTCTCCCGCCAGCCCGGGAACAGCTGGTCGGCATCGTGGGGGAAGGACTCGAAGGCCCGGGCGAATTCCGGATGGTCCTTGGCATACTCCACCGGGTCGGCGCCCTCGTGCCAGCACATGTAGCCCTGCCACAGGGACTTGGCGCCCGCGGCCGGACCGTCGATGTGGCCGTAGGCGCCGCCGCCCGCGGTCATGATGACGTTGGCGTGGCCCAGGTTGTTGAAGAAGCCCGGGGCGCGCAGGGCGTTCATGCCGCCGGAGATGATGGGCGTGGTGGCCTTGGTGCCGTACCAGTTCTGCCGGAAGTAGGGGCCGTCGGCCTCGTCGCGCTCCAGCATGTAGGCGATGGCCTTGTCGGCGGCGTCGCCTTCCATCTTGCCGAAGCCCATGGTGCCGGTGTGGATGCCGGAGGCGCCCTGCAGGCGCGACATCTTGGACAGCACGAAGGCGCTGTAGCCGCGCTCGGTCTGCGGCGAGGTCACGGCGCCGTGGCCGGCCCGGTGGAAGTGCAGGAACTGGTTGGGGAAGCGCCGGCGGGCCGTGGTGATGGCCGTGGGGCCGGCCACGTAGCCGTCCACCAGGAAGGCCACGTGGTGGGCGAACTCGCCGAACTGCTCGAGGATGTACTCGCCGCGGGCGATCATCTCGAAGGGATCGTCGGCGGTGATGTTGGCCGAGAACAGCTTGGCCTCGCCGGTGGCGTCCTGGGCCCGCTTCATGGCGTCCACCATCGCGGGGATGGTCTCGCGCATGGGGGCGAAGGTCTGGTTGCCCTGGGGTTCGTCGTTCTTTATGAAGTCGCCGCCCAGCCAGAAGTCGTAGGCGGCGTCGGCGAAGGGCTGGGCCTGCAGGCCGAGCTTGGGCTTGATGATGGTGCCCACCACGAAGCCGCCGTTGTACGGGTCGCGGCCCAGGGCCCGCCACAGGTCGGAGATGTTGGCGGCGGGGCCGTCGAACAGCTGCAGGTAGGCCGGCGGCACGTAGAAGTCGTGCATCTTGGCGTACTCGACGTCGCCCATGCCCTGGTTGTTGCCGATGGTCAGGGTCAGGAAGGACGCCAGCATGGCGCGGCCGTCGGTGATGTTGCGGTCGAACAGGGCCACCGGGTAGGCGATCTTCATCAGCCCGGCGGCCTCGTCGATCTCGTAGACCAGGGCGTCCACCTGCCGGGTATGGTCATCGGTGGTGGACACCTCCACGTTGGTGCCGGTGGAGGACTCGGCGGCGAAGTGGGCCGCGGTGGCCAGGAAATCATGGCCGCCCTTGGGCTTCATGATGTAGGCAGCCAGGACGTGCTGTCCCTCGGCAATGAGGTCCGCTTCGCGGAGATTCAGATCCGCGTAGCGATTGGTCTGGTCAAGTGCCACGGATAATTTCTCCTTGTTGGCGAGAATGGTATCGAAGGAAACCGCTGGAGCGGGATACATCCAAAAAGGGTCGGTGCGGATAACGGGGCGCTTGGTCCCCTCCCAATCGCGGA
>DATFLO010000140.1:0-2976 GCA_035267605.1 Gammaproteobacteria bacterium | reverse complement strand
CACCCGCGGCCAGGGGCATCACCAGATGGGTGTCGGCCGTCTCCTCGTTGAACACCGCCGTCCGCCCCCCGAGATCACGCAGGTGCAGCCGCAGACCCGGCGGCAGGTGCCAGGCGCGTTCGGCCGCTTCCGCCGGAGCCGCCGCATCGGCGCCCGTGCCCGGAAAGGCCATGCGGTGCCCCGTCATCCCCACGGCAGCGGGCAGTAGCGGTTGTTCAGGCGGTCCAGGGCATCCTTGGTTTCCTCCATCCGTTCCAGGCTGCAGCTCTGGTAGGCCAGGAGGAAGCTGCGCTGCACGTCAGCCACGGTGAGCTCGTAGCGGACCGCGTTGGCGGCGTTCTGCAGGGCCGCCACCGCCTGGAAGCCCAGGGAGAGCAGCAGGTTCTTGGCATTGTGCTCCCCATGCCCCTGCATACCGCAGCGGGAGGCGAAGCCGCCCAGGCCGAAATCGGTCCGGGAGATGACCGCGAACAGGCTGAGCCCGGGGAAGGCATCCACGCCGAACACATCCGAGAACAGCAGATCGGGGGAGAACTCGGGATGCCAGAGGTCGGAATGGGTCACCCAGAAGCCCGGCGAGCAGCCCTCTCCCGCACAGGCCTCGTCATCCGGTGCGGAGAGATTGCCCGACAGGTTGCCGGAGAAGGTGCAGCGGTTGGCCCAGGCCGGGCGCCCCGCGATGGTCAGGATGCCCGGGGCGGCGGACACCAGCCCCTGCAGGAAGCGGCGGCGGCTGCCGCCGCCCGCGCCCGCCTCCCGCTCGGTCTTTTCGCCGCCGTCACCGGACGCTTCCGCCCCGGTGATGGTCGGGCCCCTGTCCTTTGCTTGGTCCTGGTCACTCATTCCTGTCCCCCGCCTCGGCTGCGTTGGAACGCCGGCTCCCCCCCGCCCTTTTCCAAGCAAAGTCTTTGCCATTCCCCGCAAGGCCCCGGCCCGCCCCGAATTACTCCGTACCCGGGGGCGCTTCCGGCGGCGAAGCGTAAACCCGGCCGACGCTCGCCGCGCCGCCTCACCGGACGCCCCTTACCAGCTCCCGGGCAAAGCGGATGGGGATGGCGTAAGTGATGCCGCTGGGCTTTTCCAGGATCGCCTCCTTGCTCTCCTTGACGAAAACCATGTTGACGATGCCCACCACGGTCCCCGTCGCCGGATCGTAAAGGGGGCTGCCGCTGTTGCCCGGATAGGCGGTGGCGTCGAGCTGGAACACCCGGTAGGGGTCCTGCAGGCGGCGGATGACCTCGGGGCTCAGACTGCGCGCGGAGCCCATGGGAATGGCGATGGGCGTCACCGACGAGACGATCCCGGTGTGGGTGACCGGGTGCAGGCCGAGCACCATGCCGATGGGAAAGCCGGTAAAGGCGAAGGACTCCCCGGCGCGCACGGCCTCGGAGCGGCCCAGGTGCATGGCCGGCAGCGGGGCCCCCTCGATCCGCAGCAGGGCCAGGTCGTGCCGGGGATCGCTGCGGACCACGCGCGCCCGCCGCGCCGCGGCCCGGGAGCCCTGTCCCACGAACACGGCGAGCGCCTCCTTGTGAGCGGAATCCAGCTCCCGCGGCACCACATGGTGGTTGGTGAGCACGTGGCGGCCGTCGAGGACGGCGAACCCCGTGCCCAGGAAGCGCGCGGCCGGCTGCCGGATGCGGGCCACCGTGCCCACGGCAACGATCGCCGGCGTCACCTCCTCGATGACCCCCGGAAGGCCCTGCGCGGCCGGTTGCGGCGCCGCCAGGACGGCGGCAAGCAGGACCGCCGTCAGGCCACCGCCACGAAGCATGCCCATACCCTCTCCTCCCGCCGTTTCCGCCCGGCCCCTTCGAACAGCATTAGGCCTTTGCCCGGCGAAAGGCAACGCCCCCCGCCCGGTCGCCCCCCTGACTCGCGGGGACTGACACGGGCTTGCCGGGCTTTCGAAAGCATGCCTACATTGATCCGGAGCCCCCCGCCTCGACGGGCCGGGGAACGGCGGGACGCAGGCGTTGCGAGGGCGAGCATATGACCACTGCAGAGCTGCAGCAGGGGCGCTGGGTGCCCTCCTACAACCAGGAAGGGATGTGGCTGTTCGAGCGGACCTTCCCCGGCACCTCGGCCCAGCACGTGGCGCTGGCCTTCGGCATCCGGGGCCCGCTGCGCGCGGAGCGCCTGGAGGCCGCCCTGTTGTCCGCCGCCCGGCGCAGCCCGGCCCTGCTCAGCGGCTTCCGCGACGAGGGCGGCGAGCCGCGCCTCAGCGCGGCCTCGCCCCTGCCACGGCTGGAGCACATCGAGGGCGGGGCCGGTCTCGAGGAGCGGCTGGCCGAGCACGTCAACCGCCCCTTCCGCCTGGACCAGGCGCCGCTGCTGCGCGCACTCCTGGGGCGGTCGGGGGAGGGAGAGCACCGGCTGCTCCTGGTCAGCCACCGCGCCGTGGCCGACTGGTCGGCCCTGTCCCGCCTGGCCTCGGAGATCTGGCGCGACTACGCCGGCGGTCGCGGAGCGGCGGGCGGCGAGGCGGCCCCCGACTACCGCCGTTTCGCCCAGCGCCAGCGCCGGGAGATGGACACCCCCCCCTTCCAGGACCGGGCCCGGGCGTATGCCGAGCGCCTGGCCGAGGCGCCGCCGGTGGTGGAGCTCGCGGGCGCCCAGGGCCCGCCGGGCCCGCGCACCTTCCGCGCCGAGACCGTTTCCGCGGAGCTGTCCCCGGAGACCGCCGATGCCCTGCTGGACACCCCCCTGGCGCGCACCGGGGAGGGCCCGCAGACGCTCCTGTTCGCTACCCTTTCAGCCCTGCTCGCGCGCTACACCGGGCAGGAGGAAGCGGTCATCGGCTGGACCGTCGGCCCCGAGGTGGACGACCCCGGCGGCCGCCCGCTGGGGCCCCTGGAGAACCGTCTCCCGGTACGCGGCGCCGCCGACCTCCATGCCCCCTTCCGGGAGCAGGTGGCGCGGGTGCGCCGGGCCATGGACGCCGCCTGGGAGCACCGCCACATCCCCTTCGAGCTG
>DATFLO010000139.1:0-10210 GCA_035267605.1 Gammaproteobacteria bacterium | reverse complement strand
GCGGTCGCGAAGCCGGCCTCGCGGGGAACCGTGCGCCGCAGCAGGCGGCGGCCCAGCCACAGGATCGCCAGCGCCGCTACCGCCGCGGCCGCCACGGGCAGCTGGCCCGGGCCGGCGAGGAGCCGGTCCAGGCCCGGTAGGGCCCAGTCCGGCACGGCCCCTTCGGGCAGGCGCAGGAGCAGGGCCAGCGCCCCGGCCTGGAACAGCAGGCCCATCCAGGCGCTGATCCCGGTCTCCCGGAGGAGCCGCCGCTCCCGCGGCACCGCGAAGATCCACAGGTTCAGGGGGGCCAGCAGCGCGGCGAGACCGGCCACCGGTGCCGGAGCGGGGCCGGAAAAGGGGGCCGGCAGCCCGGTGGCGAACAGCAGGGGATACAGGCCCCCCAGGACCAGCAGGGCGAAGAAGGTGCCGCCGCTGTGCAGCCAGGCGGTGATCACCAGCCCGGCCACGGCCAGGCCCAGGGGCAGGCCCGCGGCGGCCTGTCCCCACGGCCCGGGGAGGATGCCCCCGGCCAGGGGGAGCAGGGCCATGCCGAGCGCCAGCAGCAGGAGGTGGGGCAAAAGCGTCCAGAAGCTCTGGCGGGGGATGACCATGGCGGGGCCCAGTCCGGGTGGCTTGCCTTCTTTGATGACCCTTTCCTGCCTGGCGGTCAAGCCCCGGGAAGCGGGGCATGGTGACGCCAGGCGGTGAGCGACGTAAGCTGGCAGGCACCCGCGGGCCCGGCCGCTCGGCCGGACCCGGGAACCGGATTCCGGCAAGAGGGCTGTCGATGCAAGGAAACGCCAACACCCCCGTCCTCAAGGACCTGGTCCTGGTGGGCGGCGGCCACAGCCACATCGCCGTCCTGCGCAGGTTCGGCATGCGGCCCGAGCCGGGGGTGCGCCTGACCCTCATCGGGCGCGACCTGCAGACGCCGTACTCGGGCATGCTGCCCGGTTACGTGGCCGGCCACTACGCCTTCGACGACTGCCACATCGACCTCGGCCCGCTGGCCCGCTTCGCCGGCGCGCGCCTGATCCATGCCGAGGCCGAGGGCCTGGACCTGGCGGAAGGCCACGTCCACTGCGCCGGCCGGCCGCCGGTGGCCTTCGACCTGCTGTCCCTGGACGTGGGCTCGCGGCCCGACGTGGGCAGCGTCCCCGGTGCCGCCGAGCACGCCATCCCGGTCAAGCCCATCGACCGCTGGCTGGATCAGTGGGCCCGGGTGAAGGCGGAGGCGGTTGCGGCGGGCGGGGACTACCGTATCGCCGTGGTGGGGGCCGGGGCCGGCGGCGTGGAGCTGGTGCTCGCCGTGCGCGCCGCGCTGCACCGCGAGCTGGCCGCGGCCGGCTGCGACCCGGCGCGCCTCCAGCTGGACCTGGTCTCCGGCACCGACACCGTGCTGCCCGCCTACAACACCCGTGCCCGCCGCAAGTTCGCCCGTCTCCTGGACCAGCGGGGCATCCGCGTCCATACCGGCGCCCCGGTGACCGCGGTGCGCCCGGGCGAGCTTGCGCTGGCCGACGGCCGCGTGCTGGCCACCGATGCCCCGCTGTGGGTGACGCGCGCCACCGCGCTGCCGTGGATCGCCGAGTCCGGGCTGGCCACCGACGAAGAGGGGTTCGCGGCGGTCAACGAGCACCTCCAGTCCACCTCCCACCCGAATGTCTTCGCCAGCGGCGACATCGCCGCCATGGTCGGCCGGCCCCGGCCCAAGTCCGGGGTCTACGCCGTGCGCCAGGGTCCCCCGCTGGCGGCCAACCTGCGCCGCGCCCTGCTGAATAGGCCGCTCAAGCGCTACCTGCCGCAGCAGCGGGCGCTCGCCATCATCGGCACCGGCGACGGCCACGCCGTGGCCGTGCGCGGCCGATGGGCCATCGAGGGCGACTGGCTGTGGTCGCTCAAGCGCTGGATCGACGAGCGCTTCATGGCCAAGTACCGCGACCTGCCGCAGATGGCGGAGGGCGAGGAGACGGACGTGCGCGAGGAGATCGCCGGCGGCCCCGAGGCGTTGAAGGAGATCTCTACCATCGCCATGCGCTGCGGCGGCTGCGGCGCCAAGGTGGGCTCGTCGGTGCTCTCGCGCGCCCTGGCCCGGCTGACCCCGGTGGTGCGCGACGACATCCTGGTGGGCCTGGATGACCCCGACGACGCCGCGGTGGTGGAGGTGCCCGCGGGCAAGGTCATGGTGGAGACGGTGGACTTCTTCCGCGCCATGGTCGACGACCCCTACGTGTTCGGCCAGATCGCCGCCAACCACGCCCTCGGCGACATCTTCGCCATGAACGCCGACCCGCAGTCGGCGCTGGCCCTGGCCACCGTGCCCTACGGCCGCGAGGACAAGGTGGAGGAGCAGATCTACCAGATGATGGCCGGGGCCCTGTCGGTGTTCGAGGACAGCAACACCGCCCTGGTGGGCGGCCACACCGGCGAGGGCGCCGAGCTGGCCTTCGGCTTCGCGGTCAACGGCCTGGTGGAGCGCGAGCGCATCCTGCGCAAGGGCGGCATGCAGCCCGGCGATGTGCTGATCCTGACCAAGCCGCTGGGCACCGGCACCCTGTTCGCCGCCGACATGCGCCACCGGGCCAAGGGCCGCTGGATCGCCGGGGCGCTGGCGGCCATGACCACCTCCAACCGCCGCGGCGCCGAGATCCTGTTCGAGCACGGCGCCACCGCCTGCACCGACGTCACCGGCTTCGGCCTGCTCGGCCACCTGGTGGAGATGACCAAGCCGTCGAAGGTGGACGCCGAGGTGCACCTGGACTGCCTGCCGGTGCTCGACGGCGCCCTGGAGACCATCCGCGCCGGGGTATTCAGCTCGCTGCAGCCGGAGAACGTGCGCCTGCGCCGGGCCGTGCGCGACCCCGAGGCGGCCGGCGCCGATCCGCGCTACCCCCTGCTGTTCGACCCGCAGACCGCCGGCGGGCTGCTGGCCACCGTCCCCGCCGAGCGCGTGGACGACTGCGTGGCCGCACTGCGGGCCGCCGGCTATCCCGAGGCCGGGGCGGTCGGCCGTATCCACCCCTTCAGCGGCGACGAGGCGCCCATCGACGTGGTCCCGGAGGGCGGCGAATCGCGCCCGGGGGCCCCGGCGCTGCGCTCGGACATCTGGTGCTGGAGCCGGGGGGTCACGCCGTGAGGTCCGACACCAGCCGTCGCCAGGCGGCCGCCTCCCGCTCCGGGGCGAACAGCGGGGCGCGCTCCGCGCAGCGGCGGGCGAGGGCCTCGGCGCAGCGGGGATCGTTCTCGAAGCGCTGCAGCAGGGCCGCGAGCGCTTGCGTGTCCCCGGGCGGGAAGGTCCCCGGATAGTCCCGCCCGAGCAGGCCGATGTTGCCCGGTATGGCCGAGGCCAGGACCGGCATGCCGGCGGCGATGGCCTCGCCCACGGCGTTGGCGCCGCCCTCCATGAGCGAGGGATGGATCAGCAGGTGGGCCCGCCCCAGGGCCCGCCGCACCCGCCAGCGGGGGACCTCGCCGTGCCAGTGGTAGCGCGGGCTGGCGGCCATCTCGGCGGCGGCGGCGCGCGCCCACTCCGGCTCCGGGGCGCGGCCGTAGTGGTGGATCGCCAGGCGGGAGTCCGCGGGGAGGAGGCCGGCGGCCCGGGCGGGCACGAAGGGGTCCTTCTCCTCGCGCAGGTGGCCCACCACCAGCGCGCGCAGCTCGCCGCGGACCGGCCGCCGGGGCCCGGGCGGCGGGGTGGCGGACTGGATGATCACCACCAGCCTGTCCCGGAAGCGCTCGGGGACGTCGTCGGCCACCGCCTCGTGCAGCCCCACCAGGCGGTCGGCCAGGGCCATGGTGCGGTGGGTGGGCGCGGGATCGCTGTGCTGGAAGCGGTAGAGGTCGGTGCCGGTGAGGGCCACCACCAGCGGCCGGTCGGGGTACTGCTGGCGGAAGCGCTCGGCGGCTGCCGCGCTGCGCCAGGCGTGCAGCGCGATCATGGCGTCGGCCGGCTCGCCGCCGTAGTCCACGGCGATGTCCACGCGGTGGCCCCCGGCGCGCAGGAAGCTCGCCCAGCGCTCGGCGGTGGCGCGGTTGCCCGAGCGGGAGCCGCGGGCGGCGGGGGTGATCAGGCGGATGCGCATGGTCCCTCCGAGGGGGCGGATTGGCGAACGATCAACGGCAAGCGGGAAGGGAATTTGCGATGACGAAGCCTGTACCGGCGGACACCCTGCTCGACATGCTGGCCGACGCCCGGGCCCGCACCCTGGCGCTGGTGGAGGGCCTGGACGGCCCGCAGCTCACCGAGCCCATGCTGCCCACGGTCAATCCGATGCTGTGGGAGATCGGGCACGTGGCCTGGTTCCACGAGAACTGGATCCTGCGCCACCTGGACGGCCGCGAGCCCCTGATCCCCAACGCCGACGCCCTCTACGACTCCTCCGCCATCCCCCACGACAACCGCTGGTCCCTGCCGTTGCCGGCGCTGGAGGATACCATCGCCTACCTGACCCAGGTGAACAACGCCCTGACGGCGCGCCTGGAGCCCCTGGGCAGCGACCCGGCGCCGGTGGCGGACAGCTATTTCTACCAGCTGACCACCTACCACGAGGACATGCACGACGAGGCCTTCACCTACACCCGGCAGACCCTGGGCCAGCCGCGTCCGGACTTCGCCGACAGCGGCGGCGGCCTGGATCCGGACGATGCGCCGCGGGCGGGGGCCCTGGGCGGCGACGTGGAGGTCCCCGGCGGGGTGTTCTGGCTGGGGGCCGGGGAGGACGCACCGTTCGTGTTCGACAACGAGAAGTGGGCCCACCGCGTGGAGCTGCGGCCCTTCCGCATCGCCCGGGCGCCGGTGACCAACGCCGATTTCGCCGCCTTCGTGGCCGACGGCGGCTATCGGGAGGAGCGCTGGTGGTCGGAGGCCGGCTGGGCCTGGCTGCAGCGCCAGGGCCGCGACCGGCCCGTCTACTGGGCCGATGACGGCGGCGGGGGCTGGCTGCTGAAGGACTTCGACAGCTGGCGGCCGCTGCCGCCCGACGCCCCGGTGAGCCACGTCAGCGCGCACGAGGCCGAGGCCTACTGCGCCTGGGCGGGCCGCCGTCTGCCCACCGAGGCCGAGTGGGAGGCGGCGGCGGCCGGCGAGCCCGACGGCGCCGGCAACGCCCTGGCCGAGCGCAAGCGCCGCTTCCCCTGGGGGGACGAGCGGCCCACCGCCGACCGCGCCAACCTGGATGCCCGCCACCTGGGGCCGCTGGACGTGGCCGACTGCGCGGCCGGCGACAGCGCCTTCGGCTGCCGCCAGATGATCGGCAACGTCTGGGAGTGGACCGCCTCCGCCTTCGAGCCCTATCCGGGCTTCGTGCCCGACCCCTACCGCGACTACTCCCAGCCCTGGTTCGGCGACAACCGGGTGCTGCGCGGCGGCGCCTGGGCCACCCGCGGGCGCATGCTGCGCAGCACCTGGCGCAACTTCTTCACCCCCGGGCGCTGCGACGTCCTGGCCGGCTTCCGCACCTGCGCCCTCGAAAGCGACTGAGCCCCCTACACCACCCGGTTGCGCGCCTCGCCCGCGGCGAAGGCGGTCACGTTGGCGGCCAGCTCGGCCACCATGCGCTGGCGCGCCTGGCGGCTGGCCCAGGCGATGTGCGGGGTGACGATCAGGTTGGGGAGGTCGTCGGCCAGCAGGGGGTGGTCCGCCGCCGGCGGCTCTTCGCCGAGCACGTCCACGCCCGCGCCGCCGATGGTCCCGGTGCGCAGCGCCTCGGCCAGGGCCGGCTCGTCGACGATGCCGCCGCGGGCGGTGTTGATCAGCAGGGCATGGTCGGGCAGGCGCGCCAGCTCGTCCGCGCCGATCAGGCCGCGGGTCTCGTCGGTGAGCGGGCAGTGCAGGCTGAGGGCGTCCAGCTGCGGCAGGAGCTCGGCCAGGGGGGTGCGGCCGGCCTGCTCCGGACGGCCCGGAAGCCGGGCGATGCGCACCTCCATGCCGAAGGCATCGGCCACCCGCGCCACGCTGCGGCCGAGCTCGCCGTAGCCGGCGATGCCGAGGGTACGCCCGGCCAGCTCGTCGATGGGGAAATCCAGCAGGCAGAAGTGGAGGCTCTCGCTCCAGCGCCCCGCCCGGACGGCGGCGCGGTAGTCGGGCAGCCGGGTGGCGAGGGCCAGCAGCAGGGCGAGCACGTGCTGGGTCACCGCCGGCGTGGCGTAGCCCACCACGTTGGCCACACCCACGCCGGCGGCCCGGGCGGCCTCCAGGTCCACGTTGTTGGTGCCGGTGGCGGCGATGGCGATCAGCCGCAGGTCTCCGGCGCCGGCGATGGCCCCGGCGTCGAGGGGCACCTTGTTGGTGATGACCACCTCCGCCCCGCGGACGCGCTCGGCCACCTGGTCGGGCCGGGTGTGGGGGTGGAGGGTCCAGTCGCCCGCCCGTTCCAGGGGGGTCAGGTCGAGGTCGCCGCGGTCGAGCGACTCGCTGTCCAGGAATACGCCTCGCAAGGGCTCGCTCTCCGGGGTTGCGGATGGGTTCGGGGCGTCGCGGTCAGGCCAGCAGCACCGCCACGATGCCGGTGATGTAGATGCCGTCGAAGGTGCCGGCGCCGCCGATGGACGCCAGCGGCGTCCCCATGCGCCGGATGTCGCCGATGCGCAGGAGGTCGGCCCCCACCAGCACCCCGAGCGTGCCGCAGATGTAGGCCAGGGGCGCGCTCTGGCTGCCGCCGATCAGGAGCGCAGTGACCGCGGCGGCCACCGGACCGACGAACAGCGGCATGGCCACCCCCATGCCGGGCACCGGGCGGCTGGCCCAGTAGCTGATCGCGGACACTACCGCCACCGCCGACGCCACCTGCAGGGTCGACAGGGAGGCGTGTCCCCACAGGTAGAGGGCGAAGGCGATGGGGATGACCCCGCCGCCCAGGTTGATGGCCACCAGTGTCCGGCCGTGGAACGGCAGGCGGGGCTGGAGCAGGCCCATGCGGTACAGGAGGTGGGCGGAGGAGGGGGGCGGGCCGGTCGCGCGCATGGTGAACAGGGGGAGGTTCACGGTGCTTCCCAGCAGCGATCCGAACAGCAGGAGCAGCAGCGCCTCCGGCGGCAGGCCGAGCTTGTCCACGGCGACCGACAGCACCCCCACCTGCACGAAGGCCACCAGGAACACGGCCAGGAACAGGAAGAGGATCAGCAACAGGGGCGAAAAGGGCATCAGTTGTCTTCGTCCAGGCGGCAGTCGGGGTCGGTGAGGCCGGCCTGGCGGAAGGCGTCCGCGCGCTTGCGGCACTGGGGACAGTGGCCGCAGGGGCGGGGCCGGCCCAGCAGGCAGCTGTAGGTGCGGGCGAAGTCCACCCCCAGCCCCGCCCCCCGGCGCACCACCTCCGCCTTGGTCAGCGCCAGCAGGGGGGCCTCCACGGCCACCGCCCCGAGCTCCCCGGCCAGGTCCCGGAACCGCCGGAAGAAGCCGGCGGAGGCGCTGCGCGAGGCGGCGCCGTCGTCGGCGGTCAGGCCCGCCTGCAGGCGGGCCGCCTGGCGCTTCTCGGCGAAGCTCAGGCCCAGCGCCAGGGCCACCAGATTGCGGTGGGGCAGGGGCACGTGGTAGCGGCGGTCGTCCTCGCCCTGGAAGGCCCGCTCGGCATCGGCCATGTCCAGGGACTCCAGCCGGGCGCCGACGCTGCGGCACTGCGCCTGCACGGCCCGGCGCTCCATGTCCGCCGGGCGCTGGCCGTAATCCAGGAACAGCGCCACCACCTTGTCCCCGTCCGCCGCGGCCCGGTGAAGCAGGGTGGCCGTCTCCACCCCGCCGCTGGCCAGGACCACCGTAAGGGGGCTATCGCCGGACATGGTCGCGCCCCGTTCCCCGCCCGCGAGCGGGGCGCCCGGGCGCTCGCTTGACAAAGCGGACAGAAATTGACCCGAACGGATGGCGTCGGGAGTCTTTGGGGATTATGTTTGTCATATACCCTGGACGCAGGGATGCCACTTTTTGCGGAGCTCCCCATGAGCGAGGACGGCAAGACCATGCAGCAGCGACTGGAAACCATTCTGCGCGAAGGCCGGCTCCTCGCCCAGGACGCCGGGCAACGGGTGACCTCGTTTACCCGCTGGGCCTATCGCGACCTCAAGCGGCGCCTGGGCTGGAGCGAGGAAGGCGGCGGGCCCTCCGAGATCCCGTCCGCCACCGGGGCCGGCCCCGGGCCCACGGCGCCCGAGGCCGAGGCGGGGGGCGCGACCAGCCCGGAAGGCTACGCCGTGGGTCAGGTGTGGCAGCCCAAGGACTCCTCCAAGAAGGCCCGCAAGATCGTGGCGGTGGAGGAAGAGGGCGGCGAGTACCACCTGATCTGGCAGGCCCCGGAGGGCGGACAGCGCAACCGCATCAAGGAAGCCAGCTTCACCCGCTGGGTACGCCGGGAGAAGGCGCAGTCGTAGGCCCTTCGGCTAGCCGCCCAGGGAGCGCCGCAGCTCCCGGGCGGTGCGGTCGAGGTCCTCGCTGACCCGCACCGGGTAGGGCGCGCCGCCGGCCTCGACGGCCCGCAGGGCGGGCCGCAGGCGGTCGCGCTCGCGCCCGGCCCGGGCGCGCACGTCTGCCAGGGCGGGCGCGGCGCCGGGCAGTCGCCGGCCGTCTCTCATCACCGTTTCCAGCAACGGTGGACCGGCGTGCTCCTCGCCGGCGCCGGCGACCACGTCCCCGCAATAGTAGCCCGCGGCGTCCGCCTCGCGGAAGACCTGCTTGCGGCCGGGCAGGGTCACCTTGTCGGTGGCCAGCTTCATGCGCGGCTCGCCGGCGTATTCCACCAGCTTGTAGGCGCTGTCCAGGTACGGGGCGTCCTCGGACACGCCCATATGCGTGCCCACGCCGTAGCCGTCGATGGGCGCGCCGGCAGCGCGCAGATCGGCAATGGCGTACTCGTCGAGGCTGCCGCTGGCGAAGATCCCCACTTGCTGCAGCCCGGCCTCGTCCAGGATGGCCCGGCTGCGGCGGGCCAGCTCTCCCAGGTCGCCCGAGTCCAGGCGGATGGCCCGGACACGGAAGTCCTTCCCCAAGCGCCGCCCCAAATCCGCCACGCGGCGCACGCCGGCCAGGGTGTCGTAGGTATCCACCAGCAGCACGGTCTCCGGGTAGCACGCGGCGAAGGCCTCGAAGGCGGCTGTCTCGTCGGCGTGGGCCTCGATGTAGCTGTGCGCCATGGTCCCGGATACCGGCAGGCCGTACACCTGGCCGGCGAGGACGTTGGAGGTGGCGGCGGCGCCGGCGATGTGGAAGGCGCGCGCGGCCTTGAGGCTGGCATCCACGCCGTGCATGCGGCGCGCGCCGAAGTCCACCACCGCGGCGTCGCCGGCGGCGTCGACCACGCGCGCGCCCTTGGAGGCCATCAGGGTCTGGTGGTGCACCTGGTTGAGCAGGAAGGTCTCCACCAGCTGGGCCTGCGGCAGGGGCGCGGCCACCTCCACCACCGGCTCGTTGGCGAAGACCGGGGTGCCCTCCGGCACCGCCCGCACCTCGCCGGTGAACCGGAAGTCGGCCAGGTAGTCCAGGAAGCCGGTGGTGAACCGGTCCAGGGAGTCCAGGTAGGCCAGCGCCTGGTCGCCGAAGCGCAGCCCTTCCAGGTAGGCCAGCACCGATTCCAGCCCGGCGGCGAGCAGGTAGCTGCGATGGGGCGGCAGCTTGCGGAAGAACAGGTCGAACACCGCGGTGTCGTGCAGGCCCTCGCGGTGGTAGGCCTGCATCATGGTGAGCTCGTAGAGGTCGGTCAGCAGGGCCGCGTTGCGGGCATCCTCCCAGGCCTCGTCGGCGCTCATCGCGGGGGCTCCGCTTCCTCCTCGAGGAGCGCTCCGGCCTCGCGCATCTCCGCCAGGGCCCGCTCGCCGTCGTCGGGCTGGACGTCCACCGGCCGGGTGGCCGGAGTGATCAGGTGGACCTCGAAGCCTTCGCCGGTGGCGTCGAGGACCGTGGCCCGCACGCACACGTCCTGGGCCAGCCCGCCCACCCACAGGCGATGCACGCCGGCGTCGCGCAGGGCCTTGGCCAGGCCGGTGTCGTCGAAGGCGGAATACTGGTCGCGGTCGCGCCCCATGCCCTTGCTGATCACGGTGGCCTCCTCGGGCAGCCGGAGGTCGGGGTGGAAGGCGGCGCCGGGGGTGTTCTGGACGCAGTGGGGCGGCCACGGCCCGCCGCGCTCGGCGAAGCTGACGTGGTCGGCGGGGTGCCAGTCGCGCGAGGCGTAGACCGGCACCCCGGCCTCGCGGGCGGCGTCGATCCAGTGGTTGAGGACGGGGACCGTCCGGTCCCCCGCGGGGA
>DATFLO010000138.1:0-2874 GCA_035267605.1 Gammaproteobacteria bacterium | reverse complement strand
TAGCCGATCAGTCAGTCAGCCCATCACATAACCGTTGGCATTCGCTGCTGGCGACGGGCTCGGTGATTGAGAAGGCTTTTCCTCCTTTGTGGGTTGGGCGACGGCCTCCTCGGCCGTCGCCATTTTTTTGCCACCCCCCCTTGTGCCGTCCTGCGCCCATCCCCATCTACTCCCCGTCCCGGGGCTTCCCGAGACGGAAACCGACGTCCGCGAGGTGCCCGATGCGGCTATTCCCGAGCCTGTTCGCGCTGTTTTTGGCCATCCCCTTGGTCGAGATCTACCTGCTGATCGAGGTGGGCCAGGTCATCGGGGCGCCGCTGACCATCGTCGCGGTGGTGGGGACGGCCGTGCTGGGCGCGGTCCTGGCGCGGTACCAGGGAATGGTAACGGTAACGCGGCTCTACACCCAGCTGAACCACGGCGAGCTGCCCACCCAGACCCTGTTCGAGGGCGCCTGCCTGCTGGTGGCCGGGGCGCTGCTGCTGACCCCGGGCTTCTTCACCGACGCCGTGGGCTTCGCCCTGCTCACCCCGCCGCTGCGCCGCTGGGCCTACCGCCAGGTCAAGGACCGCATGGTGGTGCGCATGGACCCCTTCGGCCAATCCGCCGGTCCGCACCGGCCCGGCGACCCGGAGGAGCCCGGCCCCACCACCATCGAGGGCGAATTCCGCCAACGGGATCCCGACCGGGACCACTAGCCGGGAGCGCGCCCGCCGAGGCTTGACATCGGGGCAGCCCCGATTACCATTAGCACTCGCCTCCGGTGAGTGCTAACAAGCCTGCCGGCGGGCCCCGAACACCGCAGCCGTATTCAATTTTTTTCGCCCCTACTACTCAGGAGGGAACGGCCCCATGAAGATCCGTCCTCTGCACGACCGCGTTGTGGTCAAGCGTGTGGAAGAAGAGCAGACCACCGAAGGCGGTCTCTACATCCCCGACACCGCCAAGGAAAAGCCCATCCAGGGCGAGGTGATCGCCGTCGGCGACGGCAAGGTCCTGGACAACGGCGAGAAGCGCCCCATGGCCGTCAAGCAGGGCGACCGGGTGATCTTCGCCAAGTACGCCGGCACCGAGGTCGAGGCCGGCGGCGAGGACGTCCTGGTCATGCGCGAAGACGACATCATGGGCGTGGTCGAGTAACGGCCGCACCGAACATCCGATTCCGTTTCGGACATCCGAACTGGAGGGTTGACTAGCAATGGCAGCGAAAGAGATTAGCTTCGGCGAGACCGCCCGCCACCGCATGCTTCACGGTGTCGATCAGCTCGCCAACGCAGTGAAGGTGACCCTGGGCCCCAAGGGCCGCAATGTGGTCCTGGAGAAGTCCTTCGGCTCCCCCAACATCACCAAGGACGGCGTCTCCGTCGCCAAGGAGATCGAGCTCGAGGACAAGTTCGAGAACATGGGCGCCCAGATGGTGAAGGAGGTGTCCTCCCAGACCTCCGACGAGGCCGGTGACGGCACCACCACCGCCACCGTGCTCGCCCAGGAGGTCGTCACCCAGGGCATCAAGTCCGTGGCCGCCGGCATGAACCCCATGGACCTCAAGCGCGGCATCGACAAGGCCGTGGAGAAGGTCGTGGCCGAGCTGCGCAACATGAGCCGCGACTGCTCCGAGGAGAAGGAGATCGCCCAGATCGGCACCATCTCCGCCAACTCCGACGAGTCCATCGGCCAGATCATCGCCGACGCCATGTCCAAGGTGGGCAAGGAAGGCGTGATCACGGTCGAGGAGGGCTCCTCCCTGGAGAACACCCTGGACGTGGTCGAGGGCATGCAGTTCGACCGCGGCTACCTGAGCCCGTACTTCTGCACCGACAACGAGCGCATGGTGGCCGAGCTGGAGGACTGCTACATCCTCCTGCACGACAAGAAGATCTCCAGCATGAAGGACCTGCTGCCGGTGCTCGAGGGCGTCGCCAAGCAGTCCAAGCCGCTGCTGATCGTGGCCGAGGACATCGAGGGCGAGGCCCTGGCCACCCTGGTGGTCAACAACATGCGCGGCACCATTCGCGTGGCCGCGGTCAAGGCCCCCGGCTTCGGTGACCGCCGCAAGGCCATGCTCGAGGATATGGCCATCCTCACCGGCGGCCGCGTCATCTCCGAGGATGTCGGCGCCCAGCTGGAGAACGCCACCATCGACGACCTCGGCCACGCCAAGCGCGTGACCGTGGACAAGGACAACACCACGGTGGTCGACGGCGCCGGCAACGACACCGACATCCAGGCCCGGGTCAAGCAGATCCACGCCCAGATCGAGGACGCCAACAGCGACTACGACCGCGAGAAGCTGCAGGAGCGGGTCGCCAAGCTCGCCGGCGGCGTGGCCGTGATCAACGTGGGCGCCGCCACCGAGGTGGAGATGAAGGAGAAGAAGGCCCGCGTCGAGGACGCCCTGCACGCCACCCGCGCGGCCGTCGAGGAGGGCATCGTGCCCGGCGGCGGCATCGCCCTGCTGCGCGCCCGCAAGGCGCTCGACGACTTCCAGACCGGCTACCACGACCAGGACGCCGGCGTCGCCATCGTGCGCCGCGCCATCGAGGAGCCGCTGCGCCAGATCGTCACCAACGCCGGCGGCGAGCCCTCCGTGGTGGTGAACAAGGTCATGGAGAACGACCAGGCCACCTTCGGCTTCAACGCCGGCACCGACGAGTTCGGTGACATGGTGGAGATGGGCGTGATCGACCCGACCAAGGTCACCCGCCTGGCGCTGCAGAACGCCTCCTCCATCGCCAGCCTCATGATCACCACCGAGGCCATGGTCGCCGACAAGCCGGAGGAAGCCGGCGAAGGCGGCGGCGGTGGCGCCGACATGGGCGGCATGGGCGGTATGGGCGGCATGGGCATGATGTAAGCCCGGCCCTGCACGAGCCG
>DATFLO010000137.1:0-11833 GCA_035267605.1 Gammaproteobacteria bacterium | reverse complement strand
CAGGGCGTTGAAAAACGTCGCGAGGAGGCCATATGCAAGGCGCACACCGCGCAGCGACTGAGGCATATCAAGTGGATAGGTGAAGGAGCGAGCAGTGCGCAACGCCGCAGATGGCCTCCGCAGCAGTTTTTCAACGGCCTGTTAGGCGCACACCGCGACCCGCCGACCGGGGCTCGATTGGTCGCGGCCACTGGCCGCTCCTGCAAGAAGCAGGGTTGGAGGCAGGGGGACCCGGTGGTTGCGACGAAAAGGGCGGCCCCGCGCGGGGCCGCCCTTTTCGGGTGTGCCTGTGCCACCCCCTCAGGTGGTCAGGCAGCCCTCCACGTACTCGGCCGCCTTCTCCAGCGCGGCGTCGAGCTTGGCCGGCTCCTTGCCGCCGGCCTGGGCCATGTCCGGGCGGCCGCCGCCCTTGCCGCCCACCGCCTCGGCCACCCGGTTGATCAGGTCGCCGGCGGACAGCCGGTCGGTGAGGTCATCGGTGACGCCGGCGATGAGGCTGACCTTGCCGGCCTCATGGTCGGGCACGCCCAGGACGATGACGCCGGAGCCCAGCTTCTGCTTGAGCTGGTCCACGGTCTGGCGCAGGGACTTGGGGTCCTGGCCCTCGAGGCTGGCGGCGAGCACCTTGATGCCGCCCACTTCGCGGACGTTGTCCAGCAGGTCGCCGCTGACGGCCGAGGCCAGTTTGCTCTTGAGCTGCTCCACCTGCTTCTCCAGGTCCCGGTGGCTGGCCACCAGGTCCTCCACGCGGTCGGCGGCGGTCTCCTCGGTGCCCTTGAGCTGGCCGGCGATGCGGCCCAGCTGGTCCTCCTGGCGCTGCACGTGGTTGACCGCCTCCTGGCCGGTGAGGGCCTCGATCCGGCGCACGCCGGCGGCGATGCCGGTCTCCTCGACGATCTTGAACAGGCCGATGTTGCCGGTGCGCGAGACGTGGGTACCGCCGCACAGCTCCATGGAGGCCGGCCCCATGGTGATCACCCGCACCTCGTCGCCGTACTTCTCGTCGAAGAAGGCGATGGCGCCCCGCGCCTGGGCCTGGTCGAGGGTCATCCAGTCCGCGTCCACCGCGTAGTTGGCGCGGATATGGCGGTTGACCTCGTTCTCGATGGTGCGCAGCTGGTCGCGCGTCAGGCCCTCGTAGTGGCTGAAGTCGAAGCGCAGGCGGTCGGGCTCCACCAGCGAGCCCATCTGGCGCACGTGGTCGCCCAGCTGGCGGCGCAGGGCGCCGTGCAGCAGGTGGGTGGCGGAGTGGTTGTAGGCGGTGGCGTGGCGCGCCGACTCGTCCACGGCGCAGTGCACGCTGTCGCCCACCTTGAGGCTGCCCTTGTCCAGCCGGCCCACGTGGGCGATCAGGCCGGGCAGCGGCAGCTGGGTGTCGGTGACCACGAACTCGGCGCCCCCGGCGGTGATGCGGCCGGTGTCGCCCACCTGGCCGCCGGACTCGCCGTAGAAGGGCGTCTGGTTGAGGACGATCACCGCCTCCTCGCCCGACTGCAGCTCGTTGAAGCAGGCGTCGTCCTTGAGGATGCCGGTGATCGCGGCCTCGGCGGTGAGGCCCTGGTAGCCCAGGAACTCGCTGCCGTCCACGCTCTCCAGCACGTCGTAGTAGGCCTGCGGCACCGCGTACTCGCCACCGCCGCCCTGGGCCGCGCGGGCGCGCGCCTTCTGCTCGGCCATGTGGTCGTCGAAGCCGGCGGTGTCCACGCCCAGGTCGTGCTCGCGCGCGATGTCCTCGGTCAGATCCAGCGGGAAGCCGTAGGTGTCGTACAGCCGGAAGGCCGCCTCGCCGGGGATCTCGGTGGCCCCCGCCGGCAGGTGCCGGATCACCTCGTCGAGGTGGGCCAGGCCGTCCTCGAGGGTGTTGGCGAAGCGCTCCTCCTCGATCTTGAGGACGCGCTCGATGGTGGCCTGCTGCTCGTCGAGCTCGGTGAAGTGGTGGGACATGGTGTCCACCAGCGGCTGCACCAGCTTGTGGAAGAACGGCCCGCTGATGCCGAGCATGCGGCCGTGGCGGGCGGCGCGCCGGATGATGCGGCGCAGCACGTAGCCGCGGCCCTCGTTGGAGGGAATGACGCCGTCGCTGATGAGGAAGCTGCAGGCGCGGATGTGGTCGGCGATCACGCGCAGGCTGACGTCGCTGGCGTCCGACTGGTTGTAGGCCACCCCGGACAGCTCCGCCGCCTTGCGGATCAGCGGCAGGAACAGGTCGGTGTCGAAGTTGTTGTGCACCCCCTCCATGACCGCGGCGATGCGCTCCAGGCCCATGCCGGTGTCGATGTTGGGGTTGGGCAGGTCATGCAGGTTGCCCGCGTCGTCGCGGTTGTACTGCATGAAGACGAGGTTCCAGATCTCCACATAGCGGTCGCCCTCGTCCTCGCCGGAGCCCGGCGGCGCGCCTTCCAGCTCGGGGCCGTGATCGTAGAAGATCTCCGAGCAGGGGCCGCACGGACCGGTGTCGCCCATGGCCCAGAAGTTGTCGGCGGCGCCCACGTAGGCGAAGCGCTGCGGGTCGATGCCCATCTCGTCGAGCCAGATGCGCGCCGCCTCCTCGTCCTCGGTGTAGACGGTGACGAACAGCTTGTCGGCGGGCAGCCCCAGCTCCTCGGTGAGGAAGGCCCAGGCGTACTGGATGGCGTCGCGCTTGAAGTAGTCGCCGAAGGCGAAGTTGCCCAGCATCTCGAAGAAGGTGTGGTGCCGCGCGGTATGGCCCACGTTCTCGAGGTCGTTGTGCTTGCCGCCGGCGCGCACGCAGCGCTGGCTGGTGGCGGCGCGCGCGTAGTCGCGCTGCTCGCGGCCCAGGAACACGTCCTTGAACTGGACCATGCCGGCGTTGGTGAACAGCAGGGTGGGGTCGTTGCCGGGCACGAGCGAGGCGCTCGGCACTACCTCGTGGTCGCGCGCGGCGAAGAAGTCGAGGAAGCGTTTCCGGATCTCGGCGCCTTCCATGGCGGGCCTCTTGAGCAAACCAGTGTTGGGGGATTCGGGACCCGGCCGCTCGCACGGCCCGGGCGCAACGGCGCCGGGGGCGCAGGGCCGCAGGCCCCGCGCTCCCGGCGCGGCGTCAGAGAATTAGAGGGCGGCGGGGTCCTCCGGGTTTCCCCCGTCCCGGCCCGCCTCGGGCACCACCCGCGCGCACACCTCCGGCGCGAAGCCGCGCCGCTGGAGGTAGCGCATGCGCTTGGCGCGCTCCTTGAAGTCGCGCGGCGCGCCGCTGCCGAAGCGCTTGGCCAGCTGCGCCGCGGCCAGCTCGTGCTCCTCGTCGCGCCCCAGCCGGGCCCAGCGCAGGCCGTCGCCGTCGATGCCGTGCTCACGCAGCTCGGCGGCCACCCGCACCGGGCCGAAGCCGCCAGCGAAGCGGGCGCGCGCGTACTCCTCGGCGAAGCGCCCGTCGTTGAGGGCGTTCTCCGCCTCCAGGCGGTCCAGCGCCGCCTCCACGGCGGCCGCCGGGTGGTCGCGGTCGCCCAGCTTGCGGGCCAGCTCGCGGCGGCTGTGCTCGCGCCGCACCAGCAGCTTCAGGCCCTGCTCGTAGGCGGCCGCGAGCTGCTCGGCCCAGTCGGCTTCGTCACCGGCCACGGGCGATCAGCGCGGCCGCGGCTCAGGCCTGCTGCTCGGCGCTGCCGCCGGCCGTCTCCTGCCCGGCGGGCTGGGCCTCGGCCGGCGCCGCGCCCTCGCCGTTCAGGCCGGCGGCCGCCCGGATCTCCGCCTCGAGCTTGTCGGCGGTCTCCGGGTTCTCCTTGAGGTATTGGCGGACATTCTGCTTGCCCTGGCCGATGCGCTCGCCGCTGTAGGAGTACCAGGCGCCGGACTTCTCCACCAGGCCGTAGTCCACCCCCAGGTCGATGAGCTCGCCCTCGCGCGAGACGCCCTCGCCGTAGAGGATGTCGAACTCGGCCTCCTGGAACGGCGGCGCCACCTTGTTCTTCACCACCTTGACCCGGGTGTGGTTGCCCAGCACCTCCTCGCCCTGCTTGATGGCTCCGGTGCGGCGGATGTCCAGGCGCACCGCGGAGTAGAACTTGAGGGCGTTGCCGCCGGTGGTGGTCTCCGGGGAGCCGAACATGACCCCGATCTTCATGCGGATCTGGTTGATGAAGAAGACCGTGGTCTTGGACGAGTTGATGGAGCCGGTGAGCTTGCGCAGGGTCTGGGACATGAGCCGCGCCTGCAGGCCCACGTGGGAGTCGCCCATCTCGCCCTCGATCTCGGCCTTGGGCACCAGCGCCGCCACCGAGTCGATGACCACCGCGTGCACCGCCCCGGAGCGCACCAGCATGTCGGCGATCTCCAGGGCCTGCTCGCCGGTGTCCGGCTGCGACACCAGCAGCTCGTCGACGTTGACCCCCACCTTGCGCGCGTAGGAGGGATCGAGGGCGTGCTCGGCGTCGATGAAGGCCGCCACCCCGCCCTGGCGCTGGGCCTCGGCCAGCGCGTGCAGGGTCAGCGTGGTCTTGCCGGAGGACTCCGGGCCGTAGATCTCGATCACCCGGCCGCGCGGGTAGCCGCCCACGCCCATGGCGATGTCGAGGTTGAGCGACCCCGACGGCGTGGTCGGCACGTCCATCGCCTCCTGCTCGCCGAGGCGCATGACCGAGCCCTTGCCGAACTGCCGGTCGATGTTCTTGATGGCCGAATCGAGCGCCTTCTGCTTTTCCGCGTCCATAGCCGCCACCCTTTCGCGTCGCCGATGCCCGGGGGGGCATCGGGGAATATTCGGAAGCCTACCCGGACTGTACCGCAGTCGCTCCGGTTTGAGAACAGTTCGAGAACGAGGCTTCGGCAGCCCCCCTCAGGAAACGCTCCCCCGGGGGAGAGCCGGCCCCCGCCCTTCCGGCATTGGCGGCGCCCAAGGCCGTCATTGCGAGTCCCGCCACTAAACCCGCCCGGGAGCGGGCACCCTAGCCACCCCCCTGCGGAGGTTTAGTGGCGGGGCGAAGCAATCTCCGGGAACGAAGCCCCTCCGGGAGATCGCTTCGCTGCGCTCGCGATGACACCTCCCTAGGGGTGGGCCCCGGGCACTGTCAGCCCGCCCCGGCCACCAATTCGAAGGCCATCTCCAGCGCGGCATTGACGCTGCGCCAGCGCACCTCGCTGCGCGCGCCCGGGAAGCGGAAGCGCTGCGCCTGCGGCGCCTTGCCGCGGCGCCCGGCGCCGATCCAGACGGTGCCCACCGGCTTGTCGGCGGTACCGCCGGAGGGCCCGGCGATGCCGGTGACGGCCAGGGCCAGGTCGGCGCGGCTGCGCTCGAGCGCGCCGGCCACCATGGCCTCCGCCACCGGCTGGCTGACGGCGCCGTGCTCGGCCAGGAGCGGCTCGGGCACCCCCAGCAGCTCGGCCTTGGCGGCGTTGGTGTAGGTCACCCAGGCGCGGTCCACGTAGGCGGAGCTGCCGGGGACGGCGGTCAGGCGCTCGCTCACCGCGCCGGCGGTACACGACTCGGCGCTGGCGATGGTGAGGCCGTCGGCGGCCAGGCGCGCGCCCAGGGCGGCCTCGGGGGCGCGCAGCCCGGCGTCGGCGGCGGCCCAGTCCAGCTCCCCGGCGCCATCCAGCCACCACTCCCCCGGCAGCAGCTCGCGCACCTCGGCGCCGGGCCCCGCCGCCGCGCGCAGGGCCTCGCCGTCGGCGGCCAGGGCCAGGAAGCGGGCCGGGCGGCGCGGATCGGAGCCGGCGGCGGCGAGGGCGGCCACCAGGGCGCGCTCGGCCAGCTCCGGCTCCAGCATGCGCACGGTCAGGTAGCCGCCGCTGCGGCGCCAGTCGGCCACCGTGCGGCCGTCCAGCACCACCGCCTCCTGCCGCGGCGCCTTGCCGGGGGCGAAGGCCACCTCCAGCCAGCCCTCCGCCGTGGCCCCGGCGATGGCGCGCACGCGCGCCGCCCGCGCCGCCTCCCAGGGCGCGAGCAGGGGATCGGGGCTGCGGATCTCGACGCGGGTCCCGGCCATCTCGGCGTCCCTCCGGCGGCCGGCTATGCGGGGAGCCAGGCGAACAGGATCTGGACCACCGCGAGGGCGTAGAGCCCGGCCGCCACGTCGTCCAGGAGCACGCCCCAGCCGCCGCTCACACGGGCATCGAGCCAGCCCACGGGGAAGGGTTTGAGAATATCAAAGGCCCTGAAGGCGATAAAGGCGGCCACCGGCGCCGCCCAGCCGGGCGGCGCGGCGGTCAGCGCCAGCAGCATGCCCACCACCTCGTCCCACACCACGGACGAGGGGTCGTGGACGCCGCGGGCGGCCGAGCCGGCGCCGCAGATCCAGGCGCTCACCGGCAGCGTGACCACGATCAGGGCCAAGTAGGCGGGCCACGGCAGGATGGCGCTCAGGCCGTAGTAGAGGGGGAAGGCCAGCAGGGTGCCGAAGGTGCCGGGCGCGAAGGGCATGCGGCCGAGGCCCAGGCCCTCGGCCAGCCAGAGCGCGGGCCTCACCTGTCGCCGTCCGGGGCGAAGTGGTCCCAGCCGCCATCGGTGGGCACGCCGTCGCCGTACACCTCCCCCGGGCGCTCGGCGGTAACCCGGCCGACGGCGGTGAAGCGGGTGTCGGCAGTGTACTTGGCGCGGTGCATGGCCTCGAAGGCGTCCTCGCCGGCGGTGAAGGCCAGCTCGAAGTCCTCGCCGCCGGCGAGGGCGTAGCGCGCCGGGTCGATGCCGGTGGCCCAGGCCCACTCGCCCATGGGCGCCGACAGCGGCAGGCGGTCGGGGTCGATCTCGATGCCGACGGCGCTGGCCCGGGCGATGTGGCCGAGGTCGGCCACCAGGCCGTCGCTGACGTCGATGGCCGCGGAGGCCGCGCCGCGGATGCCCCGGCCGAAGGCCAGCGGCGGCCGCGGCCGGCGGTGGCGCTCCACCAGCCAGTCGTAGGCCGCCAGCCACTCCGGTGGCGGATCGGAAAGCAGCGCCAGGCCGGCGGCGGAATCGCCCAGGGTGCCGGTGACGTAGACGGTGTCGCCCGGGCGGGCGCCGTCGCGGCGCATGCAGGTGCCCTCCGGGGCGCGCCCGAGCAGGGTCAGGGACAGGCTCAGGGGGGCGGACGCCGTGGTGTCGCCACCCACCAGGGCCACGCCCCACTCGCCCAGGGCGGCGTGCAGGCCGTCGGCCAGGGCCTCGGCGCGGTCGCGCCCGAGGGCGGCCGGCAGGCTGGCGGCGAGCAGGGCGTGGCGGGGCTCGGCACCCATGGCGGCGAGGTCGGAGACGTTGACCGCCACCGCCTTCCAGCCCAGCGCGGAGGCATCGTCGCCGGGCAGGGCATGGACGCCGTCGATCACGGTGTCCACCGCCGCCACCCAGTCGTCGGTGCCGGCGGCGGCGAGCACCGCGGCGTCGTCGCCGACCCCCAGGCGCACGTCGCCGGGCAGCTCGCGCTGACGATGGAACAGCGCCTCGATCAGGGCGAGCTCGCCGGCGCGGCCGATGGAATCGCCGTCAGGGGTCGGCATGAGGGGAGGATTCGGGATCGGCCTCGCGCCGCTCGCGGGCGATGCGGTCGACCACCGCGTTGACGAAGCGGTAGCCCTGCTCGGTGCCGAAGGACTTGGCCAGCTCCACGGCCTCGTTGATGACCACGCGGTAGGGGACGTCCGGGCGCTCCAGCAGCTCGCACACGGCCAGGCGCAGGATGGCCCGCTCCACTCCGGTGAGCTCGGAAAGGCGCCGCGGCATCACCGCCGGGGCGATGAGGCCGTCGATCTCCTCGTGGCGCTCCACCGCCTTGCGGATGAGCTGCTGGAAATAGGCCCGCTCGGCGCCGTCGAGGTAGCCGGCGTCGAGGAACTCCATCTCCAGCTCGCGCGGGTCGGACGGGTTGTAGTGCCACTGGTACAGCGCCTGCACCAGGGCCTCGCGGGCCCGGTGCCGGGGATGGATGGGCTGTTCCTCTTCCCCCCTCATGGCTCTCTCCCCCCAGGGGGAGAGAAAGGCGGTGTGCTTCTGGCGCCCACGCCTTATCCCTCCAGCTGCTTCAGTGCCTGCACCATCTCCATCGCCGCCATGGCGGCGTCGGCGCCCTTGTTGCCGGCCTTGGTGCCGGCGCGCTCGATGGCCTGCTCCACCGTGTCGGTGGTGATGACGCCGTAGCCCACCGGGATGCCGGCCTCCATCTGCACCTGCGCCAGGCCCTTGGTGACCTCGGCGGCGATGTAGTCGAAGTGGGGCGTGGCGCCGCGGATCACGGCGCCCAGGGCGATGACCGCGTCGAAGCGGCCGCTGGCGGCCAGCCGCCTGGCCGCCAGCGGGATCTCGAAGGAGCCCGGCACGCGCAGCAGGGTCATGTCGTCGCTGGCGGCGCCGTGGCGCACCAGGATGTCCTCGGCGCCGCCCACCATGTGGTCGACCACCAGGCTGTTGAAGCGGCTGGCCACCAGCCCGAAGCGCAGGCCCCCGGCCTCCAGCCGGCCCTCAATGGTCTTCATTCGCCCCTCCGCGGTTGGCGTCCTGGGATACGGTGACATCGGGCCGCGCGCGCTCGCGGCGGGCGTCCACCGGCTCGCCCTCGGGCGGCAGCAGGTGGCCCAGCTTGTCGCGCTTGGCGGCCAGGTAGCGTTCGTTGGCCGGGTGGCTGGCGCAGATCAGCGGCACCCGTTCTACCACTTCCAGATCGTAGCCGCGCAGGCCGATGATCTTCTTGGGATTGTTGGTCATCAGGCGCAGCTTGCGCACGCCCAGCTGGCGCAGGATCTGGGCGCCCACGCCGTAATTGCGCAGGTCCGGCTTGTAGCCCAGCTCGGTGTTGGCCTCCACCGTGTCGCGCCCGGCATCCTGCAGGTTGTAGGCGCGCAGCTTGTCGATCAGGCCGATGCCGCGGCCCTCCTGGCGCAGGTAGACGATGACGCCGCGGCCCTCGGCGGCGATCTGCTCCATGGCCGCGTGCAGCTGGGACTGGCAGTCGCAGCGGCGGCTGCCGAAGATGTCGCCGGTGAGGCATTCCGAGTGCATGCGGGTGAGCACCGGCTCGCCGTCGGCGATGTCGCCCATGACCAGGGCCACGTGCTCGCGCTCGTCGACGTCGGACTCGAAGGCCACTACGCGGAACTCGCCGAGGTCGGTGGGCAGGCGGGTGTCCACCGCCTTGCGCACCAGCGACTCGGCCTCCATGCGGTACTGCACCAGGTCGGCGATGGTGCCGATCTTGAGGCCGTGCTCTTCGGCGAAGGACTCCAGGTCGGGCAGCCGGGCCATGGAGCCGTCGTCGTTCATGATCTCGCAGATCACCCCGGCGGGCTTGAGCCCGGCCAGGCGCGCCAGATCCACCGAGGCCTCGGTGTGGCCGGTGCGCGTGAGCACGCCGCCCTCCACCGCCCGCAGCGGGAACACGTGGCCGGGCTGCACCAGGTCGTCGGGGACGGCGTCGCCGGCGATGGCGGCCTGGATGGTGCGCGCCCGATCGGCCGCCGAGATGCCGGTGGTGACGCCCTCGGCCGCCTCGATGGAGACGGTGAAGTTGGTGGCGTGCTTGGCGTCGCGGTTGCGGACCATCAGCGGCAGCTGCAGCTGATCGGTCTGCTCCGGGGTCAGCGCCAGGCAGATCAGGCCGCGGCCGTACTTGGCCATGAAGTTGATCTGCTCGGGCGTGGCGTGCTCGGCGGCGAGGACGAGGTCGCCCTCGTTCTCGCGGTCCTCGTCGTCCATGAGGATCACCTGCTTGCCGCCTCGCAGGTCCTCGAGCAGCTCGGGAATGGGGCTGATGGCCATGGCACTCGTCTGTTCGCTGGCGGGGAGCTACCGCTGAGACAGCCCCCGCCATGCATTGTTCGGTCCAGTGTCCTGTCGCAGAAATTCTTTGCAATTCTGCGACAGGACACTAGCCGCCCTCGCCCGGCCCCGCTCCGGGGCCGGCGAATCCGGCCCGGGCCAGGGCCTCGGCGTCCAGGCCGCCGCCGGCGGCCTCGCCCGCCCCCGGCAGCAGCCGCTCCAGGTAGCGGGCGACGAGGTCCACCTCGACGTTGAGGCGGTCCCCCGGGCGGCGCTCGCCCAGGGTGGTGCGCTCCAGGGTGTGCGGCACCAGGTTGATGTCGAAGGCGGAGCCCCGGACATGGTTGACGGTCAGGCTGACGCCGTCGAGGGCGATCGAGCCCTTGGCCGCCACGTAGCGGGCCAGCTCCTCGGGGAGCTCGATCACGAAGCGCTCGCTGCGCGCCTCGGACCGGCGCTCGCGCACGGTGGCCACGCCGTCCACGTGCCCGGACACCAGGTGGCCGCCCAGGCGCGTGGTGGGCAGCAGGGCCTTCTCCAGGTTGACCGGACTGCCCACGGCCAGGTCGGCGAAGGCGGTGCGCTCCCAGGTCTCGGTGGAGACATCGGCGGCGAAGGCGTCCGCCTCCACCGCCACCGCCGTCAGGCAGGGCCCGGACACGGCGATGCTGTCGCCCACGGCGACGTCGCCCAGGCCCAGCTCGCCGGCGGCCACGACCACGCGCCAATCGCCGCCGGCGGGCGCGATCGAGCGGATGGTGCCGACGGCCTGGATGATTCCGGTGAACATGCAGAACCAGTTTTAAGTTTGAAGTTTTAAGTTTTAAGAGAAGGCGCCGGCGAAGCGGTAGCCTTTTGCTGTTTTCCTTAAAACTTAAAACTTAACACTTAAAACCCGGTTTCGCCGTTATGCGAAGATCCGGCCCGATCGCCCGGCGCTCCAGGATTTCCAGCTCGATGCGCTGGTCCATGCGCTCGATGGCCTCGCCGGCGAACATGGGGCGGCCGCCGGCGCCGATGATGCTCGGGGCCTGGTAGGCCACCAGGCGGTCCACCCAGCCGCCGCGCAGCAGGGCGCCGGCCAGGGTGGCGCCGCACTCGGCCAGGACCGCGTTGATCTCGCGGCGGCCGAGCTCGTGCCACAGGGCCCCCAGGTCGAGGCGGCCGTCGCTGCCCACCGGCAGGGCCAGCACCTCGGCGCCGGCGTCCTCCAGGGCGCGCCGGCGCTCGGCCGGGGCCTCGACCCCGGCGGCAATCAGGCAGCGCCCGGGGCCGGTGACCACCCGGTGGCCGGGCCCGGTGCGCAGGCGGCTGTCCAGCACCACCCGCAGCGGATGATTGCCGCCCTCGGGGATGCGCGCGGTGAGGGCCGGGTCGTCGGCGAGCACCGTGCCGCTGCCGGTGACGATGGCGGCGTGGGCATGGCGCATGCGATGGACATCGGCGCGCGCCGCCGCCGAGGTGATCCACTGGCTCTCGCCGGCGCCGGTGGCGGTGTAGCCGTCGAGGCTGGCGGCGAGCTTCAGGGTCAGCCACGGCCGCCCCGTCCGGGCCCGCTTGGCGAACCCGGCATTCAGGGCCTCGGCCGACTCGGCGAGCACCCCGCTCGCCACCTTGACCCGCCCCCGCCGCAGACGGTCGAAGCCGCGCCCTGACACGCGCGGATCGGGGTCCTCCATGGCCGCCACCACCCGGCTCAGCCCCGCCTCCACCAGGCGGTCGGCGCACGGCGGCGTGCGGCCGTGATGGCTGCAGGGCTCGAGGGTGACGTAGGCGGTGGCGCCCGCCGCCGCCTCGCCGGCCCGCTCCAGCGCCGCGGCCTCGGCGTGGGCGCCGCCGGCGCGGCCGTGGTAGCCCTCGCCGACGATGGCGCCGTCGCGCACCAGGACGCAGCCCACCATGGGGTTGGGATCGGTCCAGCCCAGGCCGCGCCGGGCCAGGGCCAGGGCCCGGCGCATGAAGCGGCGGTCCTCCGGCGAGGCGCCGCCGACCATGGGCCCTACTCCTCGCCCTTGTTCAGGCGGTCGAGCTCGGCGCGGAAGGCGTTGACGTCCTCGAAGCGGCGGTAGACCGAGGCGAAGCGGACGTAGGCCACCTTGTCCAGGCCGCGCAGGGCGTCCATGACCCACTCGCCGATCTCGCGCGAGGCGATCTCCTTCT
>DATFLO010000136.1:0-14045 GCA_035267605.1 Gammaproteobacteria bacterium | reverse complement strand
GTGTGGCCGGTGATCCAGACGACGTCGGCGGTGCACCAGTAGACGTCCGACTCGGGGCGGATGTCGAACACCCACTTCATGGTCAGGGCGGCGCCCAGCAGGTAGCCGGCGCTGGAGTGGACCACGCCCTTGGGCTTGCCGGTGGAGCCGGAGGTGTAGAGGATGAACAGCGGGTGCTCGGCCTCCACCGGCTCCGGCGGGCAGTCGGCGGACTCGCGCTCCATGATCTCGCGGAACCAGACGTCGCGGCCCTCGACCCACTTGATGTCGTTCTCCGCCCGCTGCAGCACCACCACCTGCTCGACGCTGGCGCAGCCCTCGTCCAGGGCGCGGTCCACGTTCTTCTTGAGGTCGATGGTCTTGCCGCCGCGGATGCCGCCGTCCGCCGTGAGCACCACCTTGGCGCCGGCGTCCTCGATGCGGTCCTTGAGGGCCTCGGCGGAGAAGCCGCCGAATACCACCGAGTGGGTGGCGCCGATGCGCGCGCAGGCCTGCATGGCCACCACGGCCTCGGGGACCATGGGCATGTAGATGACCACGCGGTCGCCCTTGCCCACGCCGTAGGCCTTGAGCGCGTTGCCGAGCTTGCCCACCTCGTCGAGCAGCTCGCGGTAGGTGAAGGTGCGGGTGTCGCCGGGCTCGCCCTCCCACAGGATGGCGGCGCGGTCGCCGTTGCCCGCCTCCACGTGGCGGTCGAGGCAGTTGTAGCTGACGTTCAGGCGGCCGTCGCTGAACCACTTGTAGAAGGGCGCCTTGGACTCGTCCAGGACCTCGCTGAAGGGCGTCTCCCAGCTGATCTCATTGCGCGCCTGCTCGGCCCAGAAGCCCTCGTAGTCCTCGCTGGCCTGCTTCATCATCTCGAGGTACGGGTCCATCCCCGAGATGCGGGCGTTCCTGGCGACCCCGTCCGGGACCTCGAAGACCCGTTCCTCGGTGAGCACCGACTCCAAGGTTTCGTCCGTCATCGCACCTTACCTGTGTGGGATATGCCGAAAACCCGGCCGCGGGCACGCGTCCCGGACCGGCCCTTGCAACCGTCTTCCAGGGGGCCGCTGGGCAGGCGGCATCCGATCACGCTAGCGGGCCCGGCGGGCCCTGTCTAACGCCGGACCTCCGCCATGGGGGCGGGGAGGAAACGCCTAGCGGGAGCGGTCGAGGGCCGCCGTCGGCTGGCCCGCGCCTCCCTCCAGATGGCCGGAGCGCCCGCCGCGGGCGAGCTTGTAGACCACCGCGTCGACCAGGGCCTGGTACGAGGCCTCGATGACGTTGTGCGACACGCCCACGGTGCCCCAGCGCCCGTGGCCGTCGCCGGACTCGATGAGCACGCGCACGGAGGCGTCGGTGCCGCCGCCGGCGGAGACCACCCGCACCTTGAAGTCGAGCAGGTCCATCTCCTCCAGCTCCGGGTAGAAGCCGGCCAGGGCCTTGCGCAGGGCGTTGTCCAGGGCGTTGACCGGGCCGTTGCCGGAGCCGGCGGTGTGGGCGCGCTCTCCCCCCACCTCCACCATCACCGTGGCCTCGCTCTCCGGGGCCTCGCCGGCCTGGCGCTTGCTGTCCAGGACGCGGAAGCCCACCAGCTTGAAGTACTCCGGCAGGTCGCCGAGGACGCGGCGCACCACCAGCTCGAAGGAGGCGTCGGCGCCCTCGAACTGGAAGCCCTGGTGCTCCAGGTCCTTGACCCGCTCCACCACCTGGCCGACGGCCTCGTCGTCGCCGCCGACGGCGTCGAGCAGGTTGAGCTCCTGCAGCTTGTGCACGATGTTGGACTTGCCCGACTGGTCGGAGACCAGCACCCGGCGCACGTTGCCCACCGACTCGGGCACCACGTGCTCGTAGGTGCGGGCGTCCTTGCGCACCGCGGAGACGTGGATGCCGCCCTTGTGGGCGAAGGCGGAGGTGCCCACGAAGGGCTGGTTGTTCTGGGGATTGCGGTTGGCCAGCTCGTCCACCAGGCGCGAGGTGGCGGTGAGCCGCTCCAGCTCCTCGGGGCCCAGGTGCACGCCGCGGTAGCCCAGCTTGAGGATCAGGTTGGGCATCACCGCCGTGAGGTCGGCGTTGCCGCAGCGCTCGCCCAGGCCGTTGAGGGTGCCCTGGACATGGCGCGCGCCGTGGGCCACCGCGGCCAGGGTGTTGGCCACCGCCAGGCCGCCGTCGTTGTGGCAGTGGATGCCGATCACCGCCTCCGGGCGGCGGGCGCGCGCGGCGTCCGCCGCCTCGCCGATCTGCTCCGGCAGCGAGCCGCCGTTGGTATCGCACAGCACCAGGCGGTCGGCACCGGCCTCGGCGGCGGCGTCGAGCACGCGCAGGGCGTATTCCGGGTGGGCGCGGTAGCCGTCGAAGAAGTGCTCGGCGTCGAAGATCACCAGGCCCACCTGCTGCTTGAGATAGGCCACCGACTCGCGCACCAGGGCCAGGTTGTCCTCCAGGCCGATGCCCAGGCCCAGCTCCACGTGCAGGTCCCAGCTCTTGCCGAAGATGACCACGCCGTCGGGCTCGGCGCCCACCAGGCCCTGCAGCACGGGGTCGCTTTCCGGCCGGTTGCCGTGGCGCAGGGTGGAGCCGAAGGCGAGCACCCGCGCCCGGCCCAGGGACAGCCGCCGGCGCGCCTCGAAATAGGCGTCGTCGCGCGGGTTGGCGCCGGGCCAGCCGCCCTCGATGAAGTCCACGCCCAGGTGGTCGAGGGCCTCGGTCAGCTGCAGCTTGTCCTCCACGGAGAAGCTGACGGCCTCCGACTGGCCCCCGTCGCGCAGGGTGGTATCGAAGAATTCCAGGGTGGTGTCGGCCACGGGCGTCTTTCCCGGTCAGTGACCAGTCCGGTCACCATACAACGTTTGGCGGGGGCGGAGTGAGGGCGGGGGACCGTCCTCGCCCCCGCTTCAGTGGATGTGGTTGCGCTCGTCCACCGGCTTGTCCAGCTCGAACGCCTCGTGCAGCGCCCGCACCGCCAGCTCGGTGTACTTCTGGTCGACCACCACCGACACCTTGATCTCGGAGGTGGCGATCATCTGGATGTTGACCCCCTCGCGCGACAGCGCCTCGAACATGCGGTCGGCGACCCCGGCATGGTTGCGCATGCCCACGCCCACCACCGAGATCTTGGCGATGCGGTCGCTGCCGGTGAGGGCCTCGGCCTCGATCTCCTTGCAGATGGGCTCGAGGATATCCATGACCAGCTGATAGTCGGAGCGCGGCACGGTGAAGGTGAAGTCGGTCTTGCCGTGCTCCCCCTGGTTCTGAATGATCATGTCGACGTTGACGTTCTCGCGCGCCACCGCGCCCACCACGGCGTGGGCGATGCCGGGACGGTCGGGGACGCCGATGATGGTGACCTTGGCCTCGTCCTCGTTGTGGGCGATGCCGGATACCAGGGCCTTCTCCATGTCATCCTCCTCCACGGTGATGAGCGTCCCCTCGCCTTCGTCGAAGGTGGAGCGCACGCGCACCGGAACGCTGTACTTGCCGGCGAACTCCACGGCGCGGATCTGCAGCACCTTGGCGCCCAGGCTGGCCAGCTCGATCATCTCCTCGAAGGTGATCTTGGCCAGCCGCCGGGCCTCCGGGACGATGCGCGGGTCCGTGGTGTAGACGCCGTCCACGTCGGTGTAGATGTGGCACTCGTCGGCCTCCAGGGCCGCCGCCAGCGCCACCGCGGTGGTGTCCGAGCCGCCGCGGCCGAGGGTGGTCACGTCGCCGGCCGGGCTCACCCCCTGGAAGCCCGCCACCACCGGGATGCCGCCGGCATCCAGCAGGGCGCGCAGGTTGTCGCTGTCGATCTCCTGGATGCGCGCCTTGGTGTGGACGTCGTCGGTGTGGACGGCCACCTGGCCGCCGGTGAACGAGCGCGCGTTCTGCTGGCGCTGCAGCAGGGCCATGGCCATGAGGCTGATGGTGACCTGCTCGCCGGTGGCCAGCAGCTGGTCCATCTCGCGCGCCGGGGGACGGTCGTGGAGGTCGGCGGCCATCTCCACCAGGTGGTCGGTCTGGCCGCCCATGGCGGAGACCACCACCACCACGTCGTTGCCGCGCTCGCGCTCGGCGATCACGCGCTCGGCGGCGTGGCGGATGCGGGCCACATCGGCCAGCGAGCTGCCTCCGAATTTCTGAACGATTAGGGCCATCGGGCTCTCACGGGATCCGTTCGGGGGTCCGCCTGCACCAGATTGGTGCACAGGCGGCCGGCGAATGGGCCATTGTATCGCACACGAAGCGGCTCCGGGAGGCGCCGGGGCCCGCCGGAGGCGGGCCGGCGGGGGGCTCCGGCGATCGGCATCGGCCTTGCAATGAGCGGGGGGAGTACCCCGACCACGCCGCCGGAAGGCCCGCCATGAGCCACATGAGCTACATCCACCTGCTGGAGCGCTACCACGACCACCGCGGCCCCATCCGCGACCTGCTCGGCTCGCTGCTCACCGGCATCGCCGAGGACCGGGTGCAGGAGGACAGCGAGGACCTGGCCTCGGCGGTGGCCGCGGTGAGCGACCGCTACCCCTTCCTGGACCTGGTCTACGCGCTCGACGCCAGCGGCCGGCAGATCACCGACAACCTGGTCAACCCGCGCAAGGGCCTGCCCCGCAGCGGCCGCGGCATGGACCGCAGTCAGCGCCCCTACTTCCGCCAGGCGACAGAGGCCGACGACCTGGTGGTGACCGATCCCTATCTGTCCAGCGCCGGCCGCCACCTGTGCCTGTCCGCGGCCCTGCCCCAGCGTGACGGGAGCGGCAACCTGCGCGGCTACCTGGTGCTCGACGCCGACCTCGCCGGCATCGTCGCCTTCCTGCTGGGCGATAGCGCGCGGCGCCGGTTCCAGCCCCTGTTCAAGGGGGTCTACAGCCTGATCGTGCTGGGCCTGCTCACGGTGGTGGGGGTGCTGCTGGTCTTCTCCTTCCAGGAGCTGCGCGCCCTGCTGCCCAACGGCGCCGCCGCGGATACCGCCAGGCACCTCAAGCCGTTCGGCGTGATCATCTTCCTGACCCTGTCGCTGGCCATCTTCGACCTGGCCAAGACCATCCTCGAGGAGGAGGTGCTCACCCACAAGGACATCTTCCGCCACAGCTCCACGCGCCGGACCATCACCCGTTTCATCGCCGCCATCCTGATCGCGGTGTCCATCGAGTCGCTGCTGCTGATGTTCAAGGCGGCCCTGGGCGACGGCACCGGCCTGCTGCCGGCGGTGGGCATGATGTTCACCGTGGCGGGCCTGCTCATCGCGCTCGGCGTCTACGTCTTCCTGGGCAGCCGTGCCGAGGTCCAGCTGCTCTCCTGGCAGAAGGGCTGCGGGCCGGACCTGACCGGCGGCCGTGCCGACGGCAAGGACCGCTCCTGACCCCGCATCACGAGATTGCAATCCGGGCCCGCTGGAATGTCCTCCGGACGCCCGCCATTTGCGCGCAACGCCCGAGGGGGGAAGCGATGGCCTGGCTTCAGGATGCCGTAACCCGCAAGAAGGCCGTTCTCGCCGAGCGCCTGAGCGAGCCGATGACCGGCCTGGCGGGGCAGTGCGCGGGGGTCTGGCCCGACGCCGCCAGCCTCGACCGGGTCCTGGCGGAGAACCGGGAGGGCCTGCCCGAAGCCCGCCTGGTCTATGCCCTCGATTCCAACGGCCGCCAGCTGTCTTCCAACGTGGGCGCCGCGGGCCCGGATCCCGCCTTCCGCGGCCAGGAGCTGTCCGGACGGCCCTACCTGACCGGGGTCCTGCCCTTCCAGGGCTTCGTCCTGTCCCCGGCCTACCTCGACCGCGTGCGCGGCGCCCCCTGCCTGACCGCCATGCAGGCGGTGCGCGAGGGGGACCGCCTGCTGGGCTTCCTGGCCGCCGACTTCTTCCTGCACGACATTGCGGTGGGGGACGCGGGCGGCGATGAGGCGCACGACTGGCGGCAGTTCAAGGGCGACCCGGCCATCCGCCAGAACGTCTTCCGCCAGCAGCGGGTGATCAGCCGCATGGACGAGCGCATGGACAACACCCTGCTGATCCTGGAGGCCCTGCTCAGCCGTCACGGGATCTTCCAGACCACGCTGCACTTCTCCAGCGCCCGGGTGACCCTGTGGACCGTCGACGACCCCTACAGCTACCGCCTGCACGACGTGGACGACATCACCGACCCGGAGGTGTGCCTGGCCTACCCGCGCCGCGACTACCCGCTCCGGGCCCAGGTCCCGCCCGGCTCCATCGCCCCGGTCCTGCAGCGGTTCCGCGCCCTGCGCGAGGCCGACGACACCCTCTACCTGCGCTCGGCCTCCCTCAACCTGATCAACGACACCGTGAGCCTGACCTTCTCCTGCGACGGCTCCCACTACATGCCGGTGGGAGAATTCCTGGAGCGGGATCTGGACCTCTGGTTCGGCCAGCGGCGCCCCGCTTGAGCAGGGGGAACCCCGGCAGCGGGCGGCGGTCAACAGATTATGGGAACGGTGTTGCGAATCATTCCTGTTTCCATTATTGTTGAACCATCGGCCACGGTCGGCGAGGAGCTCTCCATGTACGTCTGCATCTGCAATGCCGTCAGCGAGCGCCGGATCCACCAGGCAGCGGCCGAGGGCGCGCGCACCCTCGGCGATCTGCAGGACATGCTGGGCGTGGCCACCGGCTGCGGCACCTGCGCCCAGTTCGCCATGGAATGCCTGAACGAGGCGGTGGCCGCGGAGGCCGATCCCGCCCCGGCCCTGCTCCAGGACTGCCAGCCGGCCTGACCCCTTTCCCCTGTTGTTCCTCCTCGGCCCCGCGCTTCACTGCGGGGCCTTTTCTTTCCCGGGCCCGCCATCTGCTACTGTGGCGGAAAACCCTGCGCAACCCTGAGGTTCCCGATGAAAGGCGACGCCAAGGTCATCGAACATCTCAATACGGTCCTGAAGAACGAGCTCACCGCCATCAACCAGTACTTCATGCACGCCAAGATGTGCGAGGACTGGGGGCTCCGGAAGCTCGCGGCCACCAGCCGCAACGAGAGCATCGAGGAGATGGGCCACGCCGAGTCGCTGATGGACCGCATCCTGTTCCTCGAGGGGCTGCCCAACCTGCAGGACCTGGGCAAGCTGCGCGTGGGCGAGACCGTCCAGGAGCAGCTGAGCAACGACCTGGCCCTGGAGAGGGACGCCATCCCCGACCTGCGTGCGGCCATCAACTACTGCCGGGACAACGACGATGACGTCTCCAAGGCGCTGTTCCAGCGCATCCTGGACGACGAGGAGGCGCACGTGGACTTCCTGGAGACCCAGATCGAGCTGATCGACAGGGTGGGCCTGGCCAACTACCTGCAGACCCAGATGGGGGCGGCCGAGTAGCCACCCCTCCGGCGACCGGAGACCTCCCCCACCTTGCCGGCGACAGCCCCCGCCCGCGGCAATGGCCCGGGTCGGACCCGGGCCATTGCCGTCGCCGGCCTGCTCCTGCCCGGCCTGCTCCTGCCCGGCCTGCTCCTGCTGGCCCTGATCGCCCCGGCGCGGGGGGCCGACCAGCGCACCCTGACGGTGGCCATCGACGGCGTCTCCGGCGATCTGCTGGACAACGTCCGGGCGTACCTGAGCATCGTCGAGCTGGCCAAGGGAAAGGACCTCGACGGCGACCGCGTGCGCCGCGCCCATCGCCAGGCCCCGGAGGAGATCCGGCGGGCCCTGCAGGCCTTCGGCCACTACCGGCCAACCATCAGCGCCCGCCTGGAGACCACCGATAGCGGCTGGGTGGCCCATTACCGCATCCAGCCGGGGCCCGTGGTGCAGATCGCCGGGGTGGAGATCCGCGTCACCGGGCCGGGCGCCGACGACCCCGCCCTGCGCCAGGTGATCGCCGACAGCCCGCTGGGCCGCGGGCAGCCCCTGCGCCATGCCGAGTACACCGGCACCAAGCGCCGGCTCATCAACACGGCGGTGGAAACGGGCTACCTCGACGCCGAGTACACCACCAGCGCGCTGCGCGTGCGGCCCGCCGCCGGGGAGGCCAATATCCGCCTGGTGCTGGCCACCGGGCCGGCCTATCACTTCGGCGAGGTGCGGGTGGTCCAGGACATCCTCGACCCCGACCTGATCCACGGCCTGGTGCCGGTGGAGTCCGGCCAGCGCCTGACCTCGGCGCGCCTGCTGGACCTCCAGTTCGCGCTGTCCGACAGCGACTACTTCCAGCGGGTGAGCGTCGATGTCCAGCGCGCCCGCGCCGAGCCCATGCCGGGGGCGGACGCCGACACCGCGGTGCGGGTGCCGGTGGTGGTGCAGACCGCGCCGCGGCCGCGGCGCAAGTACAGCCTGGGCGGCGGCTACGGCACCGACACCGGCCCGCGGGTGACCGCCGGCGTCGAATTCCGGCGGCTCAACCGCCGGGGCCACCGCTTCCGCACCGACATGCTGGTGTCCCAGGTGCGCACCAGCCTGAGCGCCCGCTACCAGATCCCCATCGGCAACGTGCGCTCCGAGGCCGTGAGCTTCACCGGCAGCTACCAGCGGGCGGAGCTGGGCGACGGCACCAGCCGCAAGTACACCGTCGGCGTCAGCCGCGACCGCGAGTGGCTGGGCTGGCAGGGCAGCCTGTACACCCGCTACTCGGTGGAGCGCTTCGAGTTCAGCCACGACACCGAGCAAACCCGCCTGCTGACGCCGGGCATCAGCCTCAGCCGCAGCCGCGCCGATGATCCGGTGCACACCCGCCGCGGCTGGAGCGTCTACGGCGACGTCCACGGCGCCCGCGAGGGGGTGCTGGCGGACGTCTCCTTCGCCCAGGTGCACGGCCGGCTGCAGAGCGTGCTGAGCCTGGGCTCGCGGCTGCGCCTGCTGGGGCGGGCGGAGGCCGCCGCCGATTTCAGCCGCGGCTTCGCCGAGCTGCCGGCCTCCGAGCGCTTCTTCGCCGGCGGCGACCGCAGCGTGCGCGGCTACGCCTACCAGTCGCTGGCGCCCACCAACGCCGACGGCGACGTGGTGGGCGGCAAGTACCTGGCGACGGGCTCGCTGGAGGCCGACCTGCGGGTGTTCGGCAACTGGGGCGTGGCCGCCTTCTACGACGTCGGCAACGCCAGCAACGACTGGCCGCCGCAGGCCAAGCGCGGCGCCGGCGGCGGCCTGCGCTGGTTCTCGCCCATCGGCACCATCCGCCTGGACTACGCCGTGCCGCTGGATGACCCGGACCGCGCCTACCGCATCCACTTCAGCATGGGACCGGACCTGTGAGACGGCGGCTGCTGATCGCCCTGGCGGTGCTGGCGGTGCTGGCGGCGGGCCTGGCGTGGCTGGCCTGGAGCCCTACCGGCCTGGCGCTGGTGTGGAGCCAGGCCCGTCCCTACCTGCCCGCCTCCCTGCGCGGCGCGGAGGTCGGCGGGCGCCTGGTGGGGCCCATCCGTATCCGCCACCTGCGCCTGGAGGCCGGCGGCTACCGGGTGGCGGTGGACCGGGCCCGGCTGGACTGGCGGCCGCTGGAGCTGCTGGGCGGCGACCTGGTGCTGGACTACGTGCACGCCGAGGGCATCCGGGTCACCCGCGCGGAGACGACCCCGGCGCCCGCGGGCGGGGAGGCCGCCCGCGCCCTGCCGCCGGAGTGGGCGCCGCCGGTGGCCGTCCACCTGCGCGACCTGGACCTGCGCGACGGCGCCTTGCGGACCGCGCCCGGCGCCGAGCCCGTGCGCCTGGAGCGCCTGCGGGCACGGCTGGCGGTAACCGCCTCGGCGGTATCGGTCACCGACCTCCACCTGCGCGCGCCGGCGCTGGACGCCGACGGCCGGGCCGGGCTCACGCCGGACGGGAGCTTTCCCGTGGACGCCGAGCTGGGCTGGACCCTGCGCCTGCCCGGCCGGCCACCGCTGTCCGGCCACACCCGCCTCGACGGCGGCCTGCGCGACACCCTGCGCCTGACCCAGAACATGGCCCCGCCCTTGCCGCTGCGCCTGGAGGCGCGCGTCCAGGACCCGCTGACCGATCCCCGCTGGCACCTGACGGCGGGGGCCGAGGCCGTGGACCTGGCTGCCCTGGGGGACGACCTGCCCGCCGTGCACGGCGGCTTCCGCCTGCAGGCCGGGGGCACCGCGGCGGCCGCCGAGGGCCGCCTGACCCTGCAGGGGCGCCACCCCGAGGTGGGGCCGTTCCACGCCGCCGCCGACTGGCGGGCCGACCCGGCGGCGGCGACCCTCACCCTGCGCCATGCCGAGGCCGGCGCCGGCGACGTCCCCGGCCGGGTCACCGCCGCCGGCGGGATCGCCCTCGGCGACGGCACGGTCCGTCTGGACCTGGCCGGCGACTGGGCCGACCTGCGCTGGCCGTTCACCGGCGAGGCCCGCTGGCGCAGCGCCTCGGGCCGCTGGCGGCTGGCCGGCACCCCGGCCGACCTGCACGCCGAGGTGCAGGGGCAGGTCAACCAGACCGGCCGGCTTGCGGCCTCCCTCGCCTACCGCGCCGACCACCTGGCCGCCGACCTCCACTGGCGCGACCTGCGCTGGCCCGACCCGGCCCTGGCCCTGCGCTCCGCATCGGGCAGCCTGGCGGTCAGCGGCACCCCCGCCGACTACCGCTTCCGACTGGACGCCGGCCTGGCCCGCGGCGACGAGGGCGGGCGCATCCGCGCCGACGGCCGCGGCGATCTCGACGGGCTGACCCTGGAGCGGCTGCGCGCCGGGGTCCTGGGCGGCACCGTCACCGGCGAGGGCGAGCTGGCCTGGGCCGACACGCCGCGGGCGCACCTGGCGCTGGCGGCCAAGGGACTGGACCCGGGCCGCTGGTGGCCGCGCTGGCCGGGGCGGCTGGGCGGCCGGATCCGGGTCCATGGCGCCGTGAGCGATACCGGCCCGGAGGCCACCGTGGAAACGTTGCGGGTGGACGGCCGCCTGCGCGACCACGACGTGCGCCTGCAAGGCGGCGCTGCCTACGCCGGCGGCGAGCTGCGCCTGGACGGGCTGGAGCTGGCCGCCGGCGACACCACCGCCGCCGTTTCCGGCCGCATCGGCAAGGCACTGGACCTGGACTGGCGGCTGGACAGCCCCGATCTGGCGGTCCTCCACCCCGACCTGGCCGGGCGCCTCACCGCCCGCGGCCACCTCGGCGGCGCCCCGGCGCAGCCGGCGGTGGCCGCCGAGGCCCGGGGCAGCGACCTGGCCTACGCCGGCTGGCGGGCCGGCGGCCTGTCCCTGGACGCCGACGTGGACCTCAGCGGCGCCCGCCCCTCGCGCCTGGAGCTGACCGTGGGCAAGGCGGTGGTCGCCGACCACACGCTGGAGAGCCTGCACCTGAGCGCCTCGGGGACGACGGCGGAGCACGGCGTGCGGCTGCAGGCGGACTCGGAGCTGGGCTCCGCCGAGGCCGCTGTCACCGGCCACTGGCAGGAGGAGCAGGGGCGCTGGACCTTCCGCCTGACCAGCGCCCGCCTCGCCCCGGCCGGGCTGCCGGAGCAGTGGCGGCTGCAGGCCCCGGCGACGGGCGCCGTGGGCGCCGGCCACGCCACCCTGGAGCAGGCCTGCTTCGCCGCCGGCGAGCCGCGCCTGTGCCTGGCCGCCGCCCGCGACGGCGACAGCCTGCGCGGCAGCTTCCGGGCCGCCGCCCTGCCCCTGGGCTACCTGCTGCCGCTGCTGCCCGCCGGCACCGGCCTGGAGGGCACCGCCGGCGGCTCCGGGGAGCTGGCCTGGACCCCGGCCGCCGGCCTGCGCGGCCGCGCCGAGCTGACCATCGGCCCGGGCCGGCTGCTGCGCGTGGCCGAGGGCGAGCAGGCGCAGACGGTGACCGAGCTCGGCCCCAGCCGGCTGCACCTGGAGGCCACACCGCAGGCCATCCGCGCCGATAGCGAGCTCGACCTCGGCGGCGGCGACCGCATCACCGCCAGCGCTCGCCTCGCCCAGGACGCCGGCCCGCTGGCGCAGGCGCCCCTGTCCGGGCGGCTGCAGGGGACGGTGGCCGACCTCGGCTTCGTGCCGCTGCTGGTGCCGGAGGTAACCGCCATCGACGGCCGCGCCGAGGCCGACCTCACCCTCGGCGGCCGGCTCGACCGGCCCGCCTGGGACGGCCGCCTGCGCCTGCGCGCCGACCAGCTGCAGCTGGCTTCCCCGGGGATCACCCTGCGCGAGGTGGTGCTCGCCGCCGAGCCCGCCGGCGGGGGCACCCTGGACCTCAGCGGCAGCGCCCGCTCCGGCGGCGGCACCCTCAATCTGCAGGGCAGCGCCCGCCTGGGGGCGGGCGAGCGCCGGCTGCAGGCGCGCCTGTGGGGCAAGGACTTCCTGGCCTACGACACCGTCCAGGCCCGCGTCTGGCTGTCGCCGGAGCTGTCGCTGGGCCTGGACGGCCGCACGCTGACGGTGGACGGCACGGTGCGGGTGCCGCGCGCCGACATCGCCCTCAAGGACCTGCCCGCGGAAGGGGCGGTGGCGGTGTCCCCGGATCAGGTGATCGTCCACCCGGAGGGCGAGGGCGAGGGGGCGGCCGCGCCCTGGCGGATCCGCAGCCGCGTGCGCGTGGTCATGGGCGACCGGGTCGCGTTCCAGGGCTTCGGACTCACCAGCCGCATCGCCGGCGACCTGACCGTGGTGGACGAGCCCGGCCGCCCCACCACCGCCTCCGGCGAGCTGCGCACGGTGGCCGGCGAATACCGCGCCTACGGCCAGCGCCTGACCATCGAGACCGGCAAGCTGCTGTTCGGCGGCGGGCCCATCACCGACCCGGGGCTGGACGTGCGTGCCGTGCGCCGGCCGCGCCAGGACATCCTGGTGGGGGTGCATGCCCACGGGCCGCTGCGCCAGCCGACATTCGAACTGTTCTCCGAGCCGGCCATGGCGCAGGCGGAGCAGCTGTCCTGGCTGGTCCTCGGGCGCCCCCTGGGCGAGACCTCCGGCGGCGAGCACGCCGCCCTCAGCCGCGCGGCGGTGGTGCTGGGCATGAAGGGCGGCCAGTACCTGGCCGAGACCTTCGGCAACGACCTGGGCCTGGACGAGGTGGGGGTGGAGACCCAATCCGGGGCCAGCGGCGACGAGGCCGCCCTGGTGCTGGGCAAGTACCTCTCCCCCCGGCTCTACGTCAGCTACGGCATCGGCCTGTTCGAGACGGTGAACACCCTGCGCATGCAGTACACCCTGTCCGACCACTGGCGCCTGGTGACCGAGTCCAGCGCGGTGCAGACCGGCGGCGACCTGTTCTACACCATCGAGACCGGCCAGTGAGGCGCGCCGGGCCTCTGGTAGCATAGGCGCCCCTTCCCCGCCGCCCCGGAACCGCCGCCATGACCGCCACCTACCTCAAGGGCAAGGACCGCCCGCTCGAGGCCACCATCGACCACCTCTCCGGCCGGCTGGCCGAGCTGGGCTTCGACGTGGAGGAGGCCTCCTGGCTCAACCCCGTGCCCGGGGTCCACTCGGTGCACCTGCGCCACACCGCCTGCCCGCTGCTGTTCACCAACGGCAAGGGGGCCGGCCCGGAGGCCTGCCGCGCCAGCGCCCTGGCCGAGTTCGTCGAGCGCCTGGCCAACAACTACTTCTTCGCCGACTTCTACCTGGGGCCGCAGGCGGCGGGGGCCGACTTCGTCCACTACCCGCAGGAGCGCTGGTTCCCCCTCCCCGCCGACGACGCCGTCCCCGAGGGCCTGCTGGACGACGAGCTGCTGGCCGTCTTTGATCCCCACGGCGAGCTGCGCGCCAGCCACCTGGTGGACACCAACTCCGGCGCCTTCGGGCGCGGCGTCTGCGCCCTGCCCTACGTGCGCCAGCGCGACGGCGCGGTGCGCTGGTTCCCGGTGAACCTCATCGGCAACCTCTATGTGAGCAACGGCATGTCCGCCGGCAACACCCCGGAAGAGGCCCAGGTCCAGGGCCTGGCCGAGGTCTTCGAGCGCGCCGTGAAGAACCGCATCATCGCCGAGGGCATCGCCCTGCCGCCGGTGCCCGACGAGGTGCTGGACCGCTTCCCGCATATCCGCGAGGGGGTGGCGGCGCTGGAGGCGGCCGGCTTCGGCGTGCGCGTGTGCGACGCCTCCCTGGGCGGGCGCTTCCCGGTGATGAACGTGACCCTGCTCAACCCCGCCGAGGGCTCGGTGTTCGCCTCCTTCGGCGCCCACCCCACCTTCGCCATCGCCCTGGAGCGGGCGCTCACCGAGCTGCTGCAGG
>DATFLO010000135.1:0-11218 GCA_035267605.1 Gammaproteobacteria bacterium | reverse complement strand
GGCCCGTATCCCACTCTGTGGTCACGGTGTGCTCGGCCGAGGTGCCCACGCCCTCCGTGCGGGAAAGCTCCAGGCCGTTCTGATCACGAGTGTAGCGCGTGGTCACGCCCCGGGCGTCCGTCTTTTCCACCAGGTATCCGTTGTCGTCGTAGCTGTAGTCCGCGCTCGTGCCAGAGGTGTGGGTGGTGGGCTCGGTTTCTTCATGGACGACCTTCTCCACGCCGTGCAGGGTCCGGAACCGGTACGTCGTACGTTTCCCCAGGGCATTGGTCAGCGTGGTGGTGCCGTCATCGTTGTAGCTAACTTCCACCCGCTCGGCGCCAGCGGCGAGGGTGCTCATGACGGCCCGCCCGCGATCATCGTACTCGACCGTATGGCTGCGCTGACCGTTGCGGTCGATGATCCCCGTGATCAGCCAGGGGCGATCGCTGTCCTCGTAAAGGTATTGCTGGTCGGTCCCGTCGGGGTAGACCACCCGGCTCAGGATTCCCCCTTCCCGATATTGGTACTCGGTGGCTCGGCCCTCGCCGTCGATAATGCGCCGGATGAGCGTTCCGGCGGGATTAAGCTCAATGGTGAGGTGGTTGCCGTGGGGGTCGGTGACGGTAACCTTCTGGCCGTTGGCGGTGGAGGTGTAGGAAAGGGTCTGCTTCTGGCCGTCCGGGTTCTGGATCGAGGCGAGCCGCCCCTGCCCGTTGAAGTACAAGCGGCCATGATCGGGACGGATATATTCCCAGCCTTCCCCGCCCCCGACATTGGCAACCCGCTTCAGCCGGGCGCTTACATCCGGGTCGGAATGCCACTGCCCCCCGCTTTTGCGGAAATCAAAGGCCTGCCCCGAGGCCTTGTGAACGGTCACCAGCCCCGGGGAAACCCGCTCGATTCGCTGGCTATAGGAGAAGCGCCAACCAAGGTCGAAGCTGTTGTAGGTGCGACTGAAAATGATGAGGAAGGAGCCACCGCCACGGTAATCGGTGGTGTGGAAGATCTTGTTGCCGGTGGCGAAATTGATTGGATTGCCGGTATGCGTGTTCGGCCCGCCCCCACTGAGGGCACAGGCGAACATTTTGTCCTGATCCACCTGGCCATCAGCAGAATCCGTGCAGGATTGGCCTGTATATTCCCCTGCCAGGGTGCGGTCCAGCTTATTTACTTCGGTCGGGAAGAGACTGATTACCTTACAGCCGTCGTAACACGGCGCTTCAGGATTCCGTGTGGGTTAAGCTGCCAGTCCCCATCCACAATCAGGGTAGCTGACGATGCGTGATACCGACCTCTACGCCCGGATTCTGAATGTTCAAGCCCCGTGGACCGTGGAGGACGTGGAGCTGGACCAGTCCGGGGGCGAGGTGCGGGTCCATGTCACCCGAGACGAGGCGGCTCCGCTGGAATGCCCCCAGTGTCACCAAGCGGTGCCTGGCTACGACACGCGCCAGCGCCAATGGCGCCACCTCGATACCTGTCAGCTGCGGACCCTGCTCGTCGCCGACGTGCCCCGGGTGAACTGCCCTGAGCACGGTGTCCGGCAGATCGACGTTCCCTGGGCCGAGGAGGGCTCCCGGTTCACGGCCCTATTCGAGGCCTTGGTCATCGACTGGCTCCAGGAGGCCAGCATCCAGGCTGTGTCCCAGCGTCTTGGCCTGAGCTGGGACGCTGTCGACGGCATCATGCAGCGGGCCGTGAAGCGGGGTCTGGCCCGGCGCGATCCCGTAGCCTCCACCGCCCTGGCGGTGGACGAGAAGGCCTACAAAAAGCGGCACAACTACCTGACCGTGGTCAGCGACGGTCACCGGGTCCTGCATGTGGCCGAAGAACGGCGCGAGGACAGCCTCGGCGCGTTCTTCCAGACCCTGACCCCGCAGCAGAAGCGCCGCATCCGCTGGGTCACCATGGACATGTGGGCGCCCTACATTCGGGCCACCACCCGGCATTTGCCCCATGGGGCCCGCAAGATCGCCTTCGACCGCTTCCACGTGGCCAAGCAGTTCAACGAGGCCGTGGACCTGGTACGGCGCAAGGAGCACAAGGCCCTCGCCCAGGAAGGTGACCACCGTTTGAAGAACACCAAGTACCACTGGCTGCGCGGCGGCGGCCCCCGCAAGGAAGCGGAGCAGGAGCGGTTTGATCAGCTCCGCCAGCAGGAGCTGCGCACCGCTCGTGCCTGGGCCATGAAAGAGATGGCAGCCGACCTATGGGACTACCGCGACCGCGATAGTGCCCGTACCGCGTGGTACCGCCTGCTGGGCTGGATGGCCCGCAGCCGGCTTCAGCCCATGGTCAAGTTGGGCCAGACGGTCCGGAACCACCTCAGTGGCATCCTCAACGCTGTCATGGCCGGCGCCAGCAACAGCCTGGCCGAGAACCTCAACAATCGGATTCAGAAGATCAAGGCGCGGGCCAACGGCTTCCGCAATCGCCAGCGCATGATCAACGCCATCTACTTCCACCTGGGTGGCCTCAACCTCTACCCGGCGAAGGCCACACTCAGGCACTAACCCACACAGATTCCGGAAGCGCCGAAAAAAAACCAACCTCCAGCGCCTGAGTGTCCGGGTTTTGCCGTTACTTAAAACATAAAACTTAAAACTTAAAACTTAAAACTTAAAACTTAAAACTTCTTACTTGGCTTTGTACCGCCACGCCGGCGTCAGCACGAACAGCCGCCCCTGCTGCTTCATGCGGCCCGCCAGCCACTCGGCGGGGACCCCCTGGCCGGCGAACAGGTCGCCGCGCACGGCGCCCTGGATGGCGCCGCCGGTGTCCTGGGCGAAAACCAGCCGGCGAAAGGTTGGTTCCCGGTCGCTGTGATCGGGGGCGGGCAGGCGGGTAGCCAGCCACACCGGCAGGCCCAGCGGGATGTGGTCCGGGTCCACGGCCAGCGAGCGCCGCGGCGTCAGGGGCACGCCCAGGGTGCCGATGGGCTCGGGACGGCGGGCGTCGCGCAGGTGGAAGAAGACATAGCTGGGGTTGGCGTCGAAGATCTCGCGGCGGCGGTCGGGGTGGGCCTCCAGCCAGGCGCGCAGGCTCGGCAGGGTGACCTCGTCGCGGCTCATGACGCCGCGGTTGACCAGCACCCGACCGATGGAGTGGTAGCGCCGGCCGTTCTGGTCGGCGTAGTCCACCGCCAGCACCTCGCCGTCAGGCAGGCGCACCCGCCCGGAGCCCTGGACATGGAGGAAGAATCGGTCCACCGGGTCGTCCACCCACAGCAGCTCGTTGCCTGCCAGCGGTTGGTCCGGGCCCTCGATCTCGGCCCGGGTGTAGTAGGGCACCACCCGCCCCTGCGGGGTGTAGCGCCCGCGCACGCGCTCCCCGGCCAGCGTCGGGAAGCGGTCGCCGAGATCCACGTGGACCAGGTCCGGCGGCGGCGTGTAGAGGGGGTAGCGGTAGCGGTCGGTGCGCTGCCGGCTGCCGTGCAGCAGGGGCTCGTAGTAGCCGGTGATCAGGCCCCGGTGTCCGCCGGCGCCGTCGCCGACCGGGCGGGGCACGAAGCGGCAGCGCAGGAAGGCCCGCGCCTCGGCGTCGGTGGGGTCGGGATAGAGCTCGGCCTCGTTGCACAGCGAGCGCCAGGGCTCGCGCTGGTCCAGCTCGCGGCAGGTGCGCAGCAGGGCCGGCCAGGCCCCGGCCTGGCGGCCCTGCTCCCAGCCGGGCAGGCGCGACCAGGCCACCGGCTGCCCGGGGCCCGGTTCGGGTGCGGGATGCATGCCGGCGCAGCCGGCCAGCACGAGCAGGGGAAGGAAGACGGCGAGGAGGCGGTGGAGCGCGGGGGCTCCTCGCTGGCGCATGGGGCTCTCCGTTGGGCGAGTGGCGGGCGTCGTGGCCCGCCTTGCGGGGGAAATGCTAACAAAGGCGGTGGCCGGAACGATCCCCCGCCCTTCGTTGCGCCGGCTCTTAGCAGGTAGTATAGGGCACCCGGAAGGGGGCCGCCGTTCGTTACCAGGGAGAACCGTCATCCCCATGATCCGCAGCATGACCGCCTTCGCCCGGGCCGGCGCCGACCTCGAGGGGCTCCAGGCCACCTGGGAGGTACGCAGCGTCAACCACCGCTACCTGGAGGTCCATCCGCGCTTTCCGGACGGCCACCGGGAGCTGGAACCGGCGGTGCGCGAGCGGCTGAAGGCTCGCCTCGACCGCGGCAAGGTGGACGTCAGCCTGCGCCTGGGCGAATCGGCCGCCGGCGCCGGCCGCCTGGAGCTGGACCGCGAGCTGGCCGCCCGCCTGGCGGCACTGGGCCGGCAGGCGGAGAGCGAGCTGGGCACCGCCGGCGGACTGTCCACCGCCGACCTGCTGCAATGGCCGGGGGTCGTGCGCTCGGCCGCCCTGGACGACAGCGAGGCCGAGCGCCGGCTGCTGGCCGCCCTGGACGAGGCGGTGGCCGACCTGGTGGCCGCTCGCGAGCGCGAGGGCGAAGCGCTGGCCCGCGTCCTCGGCGAGCGCCTGGCGGGCGTGGAGGCCGGTTTCGCCCGTGTCCGGGAGCGCCTGCCCGACGTGCGCCGGGCCTTCCGCGACCGCCTGGAGGAGCGGCTGGCCGAGCTGCGCGAGCGGGTGGATCCGGACCGCCTGGAGCAGGAGGTGGTGCTGGCCACCCAGCGCATGGACGTGGACGAGGAGCTCGACCGGCTGGCCACCCACGTGGCCGAGGCCCGTCGCATCCTGGAGGAGGGCGGTGCCGTGGGGCGGCGCCTCGACTTCCTGATGCAGGAGATGAACCGGGAGGTCAACACCATAGGCTCCAAGTCCTCGGACGCCGTCATCAGCCAGGTGGTGGTGGACCTCAAGGTGCTCGTGGAGCAGATGCGCGAGCAGGCCCAGAACATCGAATAGGACGCCCCATGCCCAACCCCGACGCCCCCGCCAACGGCCTGCCGGGCCAGACCGGGCTGCTGCTGATCCTGTCGGCGCCGTCCGGGGCCGGCAAGACCTCTCTCTACCGCGCCCTGCTGGAGCGCACGGACGGCGTGGTGGCCTCGGTCAGCCACACCACCCGGCCGCCCCGGCCCGGCGAGAGCGACGGCGTGGACTACCACTTCGTGGCCCCGGACGAGTTCGAGCGGCTGGTGGAGGAGGGCGCCTTCCTGGAGCACGCTCGCGTGTTCGACCGCTCCTACGGCACCAGCCGGGCGGCGGTGGAGCGCGAGCGCGCCGCCGGCAACGACGTGGTGCTGGAGATCGACTGGCAGGGGGCGCGCCAGATCCGCGAGCGCGTGGCCGATGCGGTCAGCGTGTTCATCCTGCCGCCCTCGCGCGAGGCCCTGCGCGAGCGGCTGGTGGGGCGCGGCCAGGACGACGCCGAGGTGATCGAGCGCCGCATGCGCGATGCCGAGGCGGAGATCAGCCACTACGGCGAATACGACTACGTCATCATCAACGACGACTTCGAGGAGGCCCTGGCCAGTCTGGCCGGGGTGGTGCGTGCCGAGCGCTGCCGCCTGAGCCACCGGCGGACGGCCATGGAAGCCTTCGCGGAACGGCTGACGGGGAAAATTGACGAAAACGGCACAACGCCCTAGTCTATCGGGTTTCCTCTTCCAAATTCCTACGCTCGTTCGTGGCCCTTTTCGCAGGGAGGGCAGCCACCGTATGGCCCGTATCACCGTCGAAGACTGTCTCGATCACATCGAAAACCGCAACCGCTTCCACCTGTCCCTGATGGCCGGGCGGCGGGCGCGGCAGCTCCAGGCCGGGGCCCATCCCCTGGTGCAGTCGGAGGAGGACGACTACACGGTGCTGGCCCTGCGCGAGATTGCCACCGGCCAGGTGACCGTGGATTTCCTGGACAAGATCGACCAGGAGATGGGCGGTCCCGCCGGCGGCGAGCAGGGCGAGGTGACCGCCGATTCGGTGGCGGAGGCCGCGGAGGCCCTGGGCGCCGGCATGGCCGCCGGGGTGGCCGAGCCCGAGGCGCCGGAGGCGGACGAGGGGGAGGCCGAGGCGGCTGCCCCCGAGGAGCCCACCGTCCAGGACGAGAGCGAGGCCGAAGAGGACGCCGGCGCCTCCGAGGAGGAGGCCGACGACCAGGAGCCGCCCGAGGAGGAGGCTCCCTGAGCGCCTTTCCCCGCCGGGCGGCCCCGTCGCGGACCGTCCCCCGTACGCGGTAACCGCTCCCGTGCTGCGCAGTCACGAGCTCATCGAGGAAGCCCGGGCCTACCTGCCCGGGGACGACGTCGACCGCATCCACCGCGCCTACCTGATGGCGGCCTCGGTCCACGAGGGCCAGCAACGGTCCTCCGGCGAGCCCTACGTTACCCACCCCATCGCCGTCGCCCGCATCCTGGCCGGCTTCCACATGGACGGCTACTGCCTGACCGCCGCCCTGCTCCACGACGCCGTGGAGGACACCCCCGCCACTCTCGACCAGGTCCGCGAGCAGTTCGGCGAGGAGGTGGCCGGGCTGGTGGACGGTGTCACCAAGCTCGGCCAGGTCCACTTCGAGACGCGCGAGGACGCCCAGGCGGAGAACTTCCGCAAGATGCTCCTGGCCATGTCCCAGGACCTGCGCGTCATCATCATCAAGCTCGCCGACCGCCTGCACAACATGCGCACCCTGGGGTACCTGTCGGAGGCCAAGCAGCGGCGGGTGGCGCGCGAGACCCTCGACATCTTCGCCCCCATCGCCCATCGCCTGGGCCTCAACCAGATCAAGAACGAGCTCGAGGATCTCTCCTTCAAGTACCTCTATCCGCGCCGGTTCAAGGTGCTCGCCGAGGAGGTGCGCAAGGAACGGGGCAACCGCGCCCACATCACCGATCGCATCGAGGTGGCCATCACCAAGGACCTCGAGGAGGCCGGCATCGCGGCCGAGGTGCTGGGGCGCGAGAAGCACCTGTACAGCATCTACCGCAAGATGCAGCAGAAGGGCCTGTCCTTCGAGGAGGTGCAGGACATCTACGCCTTCCGCATCCTGGTGGCGGATGTGCCCACCAGCTACCAGGTGCTCGGCCGGGTGCACAACCTGTTCAAGCCCATCCCCGGCCGCTTCAAGGACTACATTGCCATCCCCAAGGCCAACGGCTACCAGTCCCTGCACACGGTGGTGGTCAATCCCTTCGGCGGGGTCATGGAGTTCCAGATCCGCACCCACGACATGCAGGAGGTGGCCGAGGCCGGCGTGGCCGCCCACTGGCGCTACAAGGTGGCGGGCTCGGAGCCGCCGGACCAGCGCAAGCTGGAGCAGAGCTACGCCTGGCTGCAGCAGCTGCTGCAGATCCAGCAGGAGGCGGGGGACTCCGCCGAGTTCCTGGAGCACGTCAAGGTCGACCTGTTCCCCGACGAGGTCTACGTGTTCACGCCCAAGGGCGAGATCATGCGCCTGCCGCGCGGGGCCACGCCGGTGGACTTCGCCTACGCCGTGCACACCGAGATCGGCCACCAGTGCGTCGGCGCCCGCGTCAACGGGCGCATCACCAGCCTGCGCACGCCGGTGCGCAACGGCGACCGGCTGGAGATCCTCACCGACCCGGAGCACCAGCCCACCAGCTCGTGGCTGCACTTCGTGGTCACCGGCAAGGCGCGCTCGGCCATCCGTCACTTCCTCAAGACCCAGCAGCGCGAGAAGTCGGTGGCCCTGGGCCGCGGCATGCTGGAGCGCACCCTCGAGGGCATCGGGGTGCCCTTCGCCGAGGTCCCCGACAGCGCCCTGCGCGACACCGCCGGGCAGTTCCACCTGAGCTCGCAGGAGGCCCTTTACGAGGCCATCGGCCGCGGCACGGTGCTGGCGCCGGCGGTGGTGCAGCACCTGTTCCCCGGCTACCTGGACCGCGATTCCCGGGTCCCCGCCGAGCTGGGCGGCAGCGGCGAGGAGGTCACCGACCAGGGCGCCGGCAACGTCCTGGTCAAGGGCATGGAGGGCATCGTCGCCAATCTGGCCCGGTGCTGTTATCCTATCCCGCGGGATCCAATCGTGGGATTCATCTCGGTGGGCCGGGGCGTCATGGTCCACCGCGAGGACTGCCCCAACCTGCACGAGCTCGCGCATCATCCGGAAAAATGGGTGACCGTGGAGTGGGCTCCGGAGATCCACGGGGTCTTTCCGGTGGCCGTGCAGGCGGTGGTGCGCAACACCAAGGGCGTGCTCGCCAGCCTGGCCTCGGCCATCGCCGAGGACGGCGCCAATATCGACCACGTCCAGGTGGAGGATCGGGACGGGGTCCACAAGGTCATCGGCATGACCCTGGAGGTGGAGGGCCGCGATCACCTGGCCCACCTCGTGCGCATCCTGCGCGGCCTGGACGCGGTGGAACGCATTGTTCGGAAGAAGGGTTGAATCATGAGCATGTACTTCCGGGAGAGCTACCATACCGACGCCGCGCCGCAGGCCATCGGGCCCTATTCGCAGGCGGTGCGGGCCGGCGAGGCCATCTACATCTCCGGGCAGATCCCGCTGGACCCGGCCACCATGGAGCTGGTGGACGGGGACTTCCGGCGGCAGGTGGAGCAAGTGGTCACCAACATCGAGGCGGTGTGCAGCGCCGCCGGCGGCACCCTGTGCCAGGTGGTCAAGCTGACCGTGTACCTGACCGACCTGTCCCGGTTCGAGGTGGTCAACGAGGTGCTCGACGACTTCTTCCTGGAGCCCTATCCGGCGCGCGCCGCGGTCGGCGTGGCGCAGCTGCCCAAGGGCGCCGCGGTGGAGATGGAGGCGGTCATGCACGCCTCCGGGCTGGAAGGCTAGGCGCCCGCGGACGGCGCCCCCGCATGGAGGCCGACAGGATGGACGCAAAAAAGCCGATCCGGAGCGGATCGGCTTTTTCGTGTGCGGTGTCCCGCGGACTCAGGCCGGCTTCTGGACGTGTCCCGAACGGATGCATTGGGCGCAGGCGTTGACGCGCTTGATCCGGCCGTCCACCCGGGCCCGCACCTTGTGCAGGTTGGGCAGGTAGCGGCGGCGGCTCTTGTTGTTGGCGTGGCTCACGTTGTTGCCAGTGCCGGGGCCCTTCCCGCAGATTTCGCAGCGCTTGGCCATGGTGGCTCCCCACTCGACTGAACCGGTAAAACGGACAAAATACCACATCTTCCTCCTTCCGTCACAGGCCCGAACCGTGTCCCAGTGCCGCCGCACCCAGCCGATCCCAGCCCGCGCCCGCCGCCGGGGGCGCCGCCCGTGAGCGCCGGGCCGGGCCAGGGGCGGGCGCTGACCGAGCTGCCGGGCCTGGGCCCGCGCATGGCCGAGCGCCTCGAGCGGCTCGGGGTGCGCTCGCAGGAGGAGCTGCTGTTCCACCTGCCGCACCGCTATCAGGACCGCACCCGCATCCGCGCCATCGGCTCCCTGGCTCCCGACGAGGAGGCCGGCTGCCGTGCCACCGTGCGCGCCGCCGAGACCGTGGGCCGGCGCCGGCCCATGTACGTGGTGCGGGTAGCCGACGGCACCGGCTTTTTGACCCTGCGCTTCTTCCAGGTGCGCGACTACCTCAAGCAGACCCTGCGGCCGGGCCGCGGGGTGTGGTTCTTCGGCAGCGTCCGGCGCGGCCACCACGGCCTGGAGATGGTCCACCCCGAGTTCGAGGCGGGCGACGAGGCGCCGGCGCCGCCCAACCACCTGACCCCGGTCTATCCCCTGACCGAGGGGCTCACCCAGGGGCGCCTGCGCAGCTGGATCGGGCACGCCCTGGACCGCGCCGCCGCCGGCCTTCCGGAGCAGCTGCCGGAGGCGGTGCGAGCCGAGCACGGCTGGCCGACCCTGGCCCAGGCCCTGGAGGCGGTCCACCGCCCGCTGCCGGACACCGAGCCCCAGGCCCTCGCCGAATTCCGCACGCCGGCCCAGCAGCGCCTGGCCTTCGAGGAGCTGCTGGCCCACCACCTGGCCCTGCGCAAGGTGGGCGACGACCGCCGCCGCAGCGGGGCGCCGGCGCTCGACGGCCCCGGCCGGCTGCCGGGCGCCCTGCTGGCGGATCTGCCCTTCGAGCTCACCGGCGCCCAGGCGCGCGCCTGGGAGCAGATCCGCGCCGACCTGGCCGGCGAGCGCCCCATGCAGCGGCTGGTGCAGGGCGATGTGGGCTCGGGCAAGACGGTGGTGGCGGCGCTGGCCATGCTGCAGGCGGTGGAGGCCGGCTATCAGGCGGCCTTCATGGCGCCCACCGAGATCCTGGCCGAGCAGCACGCCGCCACCCTGGCGGACTGGCTGACGCCGCTGGGGGTGGAGGTGCACTTCCTGGTGGGCAGCATGGGCCAGGCGGAGCGCCGCGCCCGCACCGAGGCCATCGCCAACGGCGCGGCGCGGGTGGTGGTGGGCACCCACGCCCTGTTCCAGGAGGACGTGCGCTTCGCCGCCCTGGGCCTGGCGGTGATCGACGAGCAGCACCGCTTCGGCGTGCACCAGCGCATGGCCCTGAAGGAGAAGGGCGGCGCGCCGCACCTGCTGATCATGACCGCCACCCCCATCCCGCGCACCCTGGCCATGACCGCCTTCGCCGACCTCGAGGGCACGGTCATCGACGAGCTGCCGCCCGGGCGCCAGCCGGTGGAGACCGTGGGCATCTCCGACGCCCGCCGCGAGGAGGTGGAGGCCCGCATCCGCGCCGCGGTGGCCGAAGGCCAGCAGGCCTACTGGGTGTGCCCGCTGGTGGAGGAGAGCGAGGCCCTGCAGCTGGAGGCCGCCACCGCCACCCACGAGCGCCTGCAGGCGGCCTTCCCGGAACTGTCCGTGGGGCTGGTCCACGGGCGTATGGCCGCCGCCGAGAAGGAGGCGGCCATGGCCGCCTTCAAGCGCGGCGCCTCCCACCTGCTGGTGGCCACGCCGGTGATCGAGGTGGGCGTGGATGTGCCCAACGCCACGCTCATGGTGATCGAGCATGCCGAGCGCATGGGGCTGGCCCAGCTGCACCAGCTGCGCGGCCGGGTTGGCCGGGGCAGCCGCAAGTCGGCGTGCGTGCTGCTCTACCACCCGCCGCTGACCGACCGGGCCAAGCGTCGCATCGCGGCCATGCGCGAGACCGGCGACGGCTTCCGCATCGCCCAGGTGGACCTGGAACTGCGCGGCCCGGGGGAAGTCCTAGGGACGAGGCAGACCGGGCTGGAGCAGATGCGCATCGCCGATCTCGGCCGCGACCGGGGCCTGATAGCCGGTCTGGCGAGCGCCGCCGAGACCCTGCTGGCGAGCGATCCGGAGGCCGCGCAAGGCCTGATCCGGCGGTGGGTGGGAGAGCGGGCGGTGTACGGCGAGGTGGGGTAGGGCCGGCCGCGGTGCGGGGCCCGGGGTGCCTTGACACACGCGCGAAATCGC
>DATFLO010000134.1:0-2833 GCA_035267605.1 Gammaproteobacteria bacterium | reverse complement strand
CGCCCTGGCCGCCGCCAAGCCGTCCAGGGAGGTGGGGGCCTCGGAAGACGACTTCGAGGGCGGAGAGCGGGTGGATTCGGTCGGGGGAACCCGGACCCTCAGCGGGGGCTCGTCCACCGGATCGTTCGCGGCCCCCTTTGCCACCATCGATTCCTCCAACGGCACTGTTCCAACCTTGGGGGTGGCCCTGGAGCCGGCGGGGGACTCGGTGCAGCTGAGCCCGGAGGGCTACGTGACCGGCCTGACCGCCACCACCAGCGCCGGAGACACGTTGGTCCTCAGCAGCACCACCGGGACGCCGGTGGACACCGGAAGCAGCCGCGACCTGGCGGTGCGTTGGGGCCGCTGGAACAATTTCACCGCTTTCCGGAACGGCTCGCCGGTCACCACTTCCCAGCCGTTCTTCTATGCCTATTCCGACAACCTGACCCCCGAGGCGGCGCTGGGTCAGCTGGAGGGTAGTGCCCAGTATTCCTTCCGCCAGGGGACGTCCGCTCACAATAGACTGGCCACGGTGGCCCTGAAACGGCTGACCTTCGATGTGGACTTCAGCGCCAGCCAGATCACCGACGCCCGCCTCGTGATCGACAACCTGACCAGCGGCGATACCTGGGTGGCCAGCCAGGCCAGTTCGTCCGAGCCCCTGTCCCAAAAATTCGTCATCCCTGTTAAGGGTCAGGTGGTTACGGGGGCGATCAACGGCGAGATCGACGGTGCCTTCGTCGGGATCAATGCGGAGGGGGCGGCGGTGGTGTACAACGTCGGCAATACCGACTCGGGCTTCGTCCAGGGCTCCGGGCTGATGACCCGGTAGGGGAGGCGTCATGGGGCAGAGAATGGATCGGCCTTCGACGGAGGCGGTGCTCGCCCGCCTGGAGCGGCTCACCGAGCTGGGCACGGCGCTGTCCGCCGAGCGCGACACCGAGCGCCTCACCGAGCGGCTCCTGCTCGGCGCCAAGGAGCTGACCAGGGCGGACGGCGGCACCCTGTACCTGCTCGGCGAGGGCGGCGACGCCCTCGAGTTCCGCATCCTGCGCAACGACTCGCTGGGGCTGGCCATGGGCGGCACCAGCGGCGAGCCGGTGACCCTCGACCCGGTGCCCCTCTATCTCGACGACGGCGCGCCCAACCACCACAACGTGGCCGCCCACGCCGCGCTCACCGGCGAGGCGGTCAGCATCGACGACGCCTACCACGCCGAGGGCTTCGACTTCTCCGGAACGCGCGCCTTCGACGAGCGCACCGGCTATCGCTCGCAGTCCTTCCTGACCCTCCCGCTGATCAACCACGAGGATGCCGTCATCGGCGTCCTGCAGCTGATCAATGCCCGGCCGCCGGAGGGGGACGGGGTCGCCGCCTTCACCGGCGAGGACCGGCGGCTGGCCGTGTCGCTCGCCTCGCAGGCGGCGGTGGCCCTTACCCAGCAGCAGCTGATCGACGCCCAGCGCGAGCTGTTCGAGTCGTTCATCCGGCTGATCGCCAAGGCCATCGACGAGAAGTCCAAGCACACCAGCGGCCACTGCCAGCGCGTGCCGCAGCTGACCATGATGATCGCCGACGCCGCCAGCCAGGCGCGCCAGGGCCCCATGGCGGACTTCGCCTTCAGCCCCGACGAGCGCTACGAGCTGGAGATCGCCGGCTGGATGCACGACTGCGGCAAGGTCACCACGCCCGAGCCGGTGATGGACAAGGAGACCAAGCTGCACGGCCTGCATGACCGCATCCACGAGGTGGACACCCGCTTCGAGGTGCTCAAGCGCGACGCCGAGATCCGTGCCTTGAAGGAGCGCCTGGCCGCCGCCGAGGCCGGGCGGGCGCCGGCGGATTGGGCTACCGAGGCGGCGGTGGCCGAGGAACAGGCCGAGCTGGACGGCGAGCGTGATTTCATTCGCAAGGCCAACGTCGGCGGCGAATTCATGCCGCCGGAGGCGCAGGAGCGGGTGCGCGCCATCGGCAGCGAGCGGCGCTGGGCCGGGCCCGAGGGCGCCGAGCGGCCGCTGCTCGACGACGAGGAGGTCCACAACCTGACCATCGCCAAGGGTACCCTCACCGACGAGGAGCGCGAGGTGATGAAGGACCACATGCGGGTCACCATCGACATGCTGGAATCCCTGCCGTACCCGCGCCACCTGCGGCGCGTGCCGCAGCTCGCCGGCGGCCACCACGAGCGCATGGACGGCCAGGGCTATCCCAAGGGCCTGGTGGGCTACGAGAATCCCACCGGGGCCCGCATGATGGCTATCGCCGATGTGTTCGAGGCCCTCACCGCCGCCGACCGCCCCTACAAGACCCCCAAGCCGCTGTCCGAGACCCTGACCATCATGGGCCGCATGTGCGAGGACAACCACTTCGACCCCGACCTGTTCGACCTCTTCATCCGCGAGCGGGTCTACCTCGACTACGCCCGGAAATTCCTCAAGCCGGAGCAGATCGACGAGGTGGACGAGGCGAGCATTCCGGGGTTCACGCCCTAGGCGGCCGGGGACGACGGCCGCCCTCCGCACCCATGCCGTCATTGCGAGTCCCCGTCAGAGACCGCGGCAATCTCCGGGAACGGAGGCGCCCTCCGGAGGTCGCCACGGGGCTGGCGCCCCTCGCGACGACGGCCACGCCCCGCCCCATGCCGTCATTGCGAGTCCCGCCACTAAGCCTGCCCGGGGCCTGGAGCTTTCCACTCGGCCCCGTCGGGGCTTAGCAGGGCGTTGAAAAACGTCGCGAGGAGGCCATATGCAAGGCGCACACCGCGCAGCGACTGAGGCATATCAAGTAGATAGGTGAAGGAGCGAGCAGTGCGCAACGCCGCAGATGGCCTCCGCAGCAGTTTTTCAACGCC
>DATFLO010000133.1:0-2237 GCA_035267605.1 Gammaproteobacteria bacterium | reverse complement strand
GGCCGCGATAGGGGGCGCGCACCTCGCTGGACAGGCCGGTGCCGAGCAGCGCATCCACGATCAGGTCGCCGTCGGCCGGATCCACGCCTTCCCCGGATGCGACCGTCCCGCCGCCGGCGGCGTGCCAGCGCGCCGCGGCCTCGGCGGCATCCCCGTCGAGACCGGCGGGATCAGCGGCGGCGATCACGTCCACCGACGCCCCGGCTTCCCGCAGGCGCCGGGCGATCACGTAGCCGTCGCCGCCGTTGTTGCCGCCCCCGGCCAGGACCCGGATCCGCCGGCTTCGCCAGTCCGGCCAGCGGGCGCACAGGGCGCGCACCGCGGCCTCGCCGGCGCGCTCCATGAGCACCATGCCGGGGATGCCGCCGTCCATGGCGGCGCGGTCCAGGGCCCGGGTCTCGGCGGCGGTGTACAGGGCCTGGCCGGGGGAATGCGAGGTCATTGGGCGTCTCCGTCCGTCGTTCCGCTAGGGTACGGCATCGCCGCCCTTGCCAAAAGGCGCCGGCGTCCCCATTTGACCCCCCGCAAGGGCAATGATAACTACTCCCGGGATGCCCCGGAGGCCGGGGACCCCTGACCTGATACGCCGGAATCAACGGAGTCATAGCAATGGAACTGGCACACAAGCACTGCGAGCCCTGCGAGGGCGGCACCCAGCCGCTGGACGAGGAGGCGGCGCAGGCCAAGCTGGACGAGCTCAACAGCAGCGAGGCGGCGGCCAAGCAGCCGTGGGCCGTCACCGCCGACAACCGCCAGCTGAAGAAGGGCTACAAGCTCAAGGACTTCGTGGCGGCGGTGGACTTCGTCAACCGCATCAAGGACGTGGCCGAGGAGGAGAACCACCACCCCGACCTCGAGGTGGGCTACGGCAAGGTGGCGGTGCGCCTGTCCACCCACGCCATCGGCGGCCTGTCGGAGAACGACTTCATCCTGGCCGCCAAGATCGACCAGCTCTGACCCGCCCTCCCCGCCACCGGCCCGGCCGCCCGCCGGGCCTCACCCGGTCCCGGCCCTTCCCCGGCCCGCCGCCGGAGGAAGCATGGCCCGCTTCCTGATCGTCCTCGGCCTGGTCCTGGTGGCCGCCGGCGTGCTCTGGCCCCTGCTGGCCAAGAGCGGCCTGGGCCGGCTTCCGGGGGACCTCGTCATCCGCCGCGACGGCTTGCGCCTCTATTTCCCGCTGACCACATCGTTCCTCATCAGCCTGCTCGTCAGCCTGCTGATCTGGCTGTTCCGACGGTAATCGCCCGACAAAAAACCGGCCCTCCCGCGAACGGGAGGGCCGGCCTTGCGGCGACGGCCGCGTTCAGGTCCGGGCATCCTCCTGCTGCGCCCGGCTCTGCTGCAGGCGGTAGTGCACCGCCAGCGAGGCCACCATGAGGGCGATGAGCCCGCCCTGGACCAGCAGCGGCGCGGCATAGGGGTAGATCCCCAGCAGGCCGATGCGCGGGAAGGACACCGGCGTGGGCTCGATCCAGCCCGCCTCCTGCAGGCCCAACACGCCCTTGCCGGCCAGCACCACGGCCAGCACGAACAGCAGCACCGAGCTGGCCAGGAAGAAGGCGCGCAGCGGCAGGCGGATGCCCGCCTTGAAGATGCCCCAGCCCAGGGCCAGCAGGCCCACCGCCGCCACCACGATGCCCCACACGATGGCGGCACCGTTGCCCGGGCCGGCGGCGGCCTGCCCCCACAGGGCCTGGTAGAACAGGATGGTCTCGAACACCTCGCGGTAGACCGCCAGGAACACCACGAAGGCCAGCACCCACAGGGCGCCGTGGTTCACCGCCGCGTCCACCTTGGAGCGGATGAACGCCTGCCACTTGCGGTGCTCCACCTTGGTCACGAACCAGTAGCTGACGTAGAACAGGATGACCGCCGCCACCAGGCCCGAGAGCCCCTCCACCGCCTCGCGGCCGGCGCCGCTGATGGCGATGAGCTCGCGCGCCGCGTACCAGGTGACGCCGCCGAAGGCGAGCGCGATCACCCAGCCCGCGTGCAGGTAGGGCAGGCCCTCGCGCTGCCCGGTGCGCACCAGCACGGTGAGGATGGCGCCCACCACCAGCAGGGCCTCCAGCCCCTCGCGCAGGAGGATGCCCAGGGAGGTGACGAAGGCCACGCCGGTGGACAGGGTGCCGCTCTCCAGGCGCTGCCCCTCGGTATCCAGCGAATCCTTCAGGTTGGCGTACAGGGCGCCCACCCGGTCGCCGTTGCCGGCGGTCCCCACCAGTCCGCGGTAGCGG
>DATFLO010000132.1:0-2754 GCA_035267605.1 Gammaproteobacteria bacterium | reverse complement strand
TGGGGCTCGCGCACGCCGATGGCGAGCAGCCCCTCCCGGGTCCGGGCCAGGTACTCGGTGTTGGGGCCGGAGCGGCCGGCGGCGCGTTGGATGATGGCGGCCGCCTCGGGGGCGGAGAAGTCCAGCCGGCAGCGGGGATGGTCCGGATTGGCCACGTAGGTCAGGGCGGTTTCCTCGCGGTCGGCCATCTCCACGGGCAGCCACGCCCGCTCGTACACCGAATCCCCCAGCTCCCGCCGGTCCAGGTAGTCCTGCACCTCCGCCTCGCGGCCGCGCGCCACCCGGAAGGCCATCCCCATGCAGGAATGGCCCTCGGCGGGGACGAGGCCCAGGACCAGCCCCGGGCACTCCCGGGTGCCGCGGTGGTCGTGGGTATGGACGCAGAAGCGGCGGGCGAAGCCCTCCACCGTGGCCACACGGGCCTCCGCGTAGGGAAAGCCCGGGTTCCACACCAGACTGCCGAATCCGAAGACCCACATGGGGACTGCCTCGCTGATGCCGCGTTCAAAACCGCAAGGCCCAGTCTAACCCGCTGGCCTGCCGCGCGGCTTCCCCGGGGAGTACCGGGCCGTCGCAGGGGCAACCGGGGCCCGGGATCGTGTCGTCATCGCGAGCGAAGCGACGCGATCTCCGGAAGGGCGTCGGCTCCGGGAGCGGCGGTCCCCGCCGCGCCCCACCGGCCCTATTGCTGGTGGTAGAGCTTGCCGCCGGACTCCCGGAACTCCTCCGCCTTCTCCTGCAGCCCTTCCTCAAGCGCCGTTTCGGGATCGTCCAGGCCGCGCTCGCGGGCGTAGTCGCGCACCTCCTGGGTGATCTTCATGGAGCAGAAGTGCGGCCCGCACATGGAGCAGAAGTGGGCCACCTTGGCCGAGTCCTGGGGCAGGGTCTGGTCGTGGAATTCCTTGGCCTTGTCCGGGTCCAGGCCGAGGTTGAACTGGTCGTCCCAGCGGAACTCGAAGCGCGCCTTGGAAAGGGCGTTGTCGCGCACCTGGGCGCCCGGGAAGCCCTTGGCCAGGTCGGCGGCGTGGGCAGCGATCTTGTAGGTGACCATGCCCTCGCGCACGTCGTGCTTGTCCGGGAGCCCCAAGTGCTCCTTGGGCGTTACGTAGCAAAGCATTGCCGTGCCGTACCAGCCGATGTTGGCGGCGCCGATGCCGGAGGTGATGTGGACGTAGCCGGGGGCGATGTCGGTGGTCAGCGGGCCGAGGGTGTAGAACGGCGCCTCGCTGCAATCACGCAGCTCGGCCTCCATATTCTCCTTGATGCGCTGCATGGGCACGTGCCCCGGGCCCTCGATCATCACCTGGCAGTCATTGGCCCAGGCGCGCTCGGTGAGCTCGCCGAGGGTGCGCAGCTCGGCCATCTGCGCCTCGTCGTTGGCGTCGAACACCGAGCCCGGGCGCAGGCCGTCGCCCAGCGAGAACGAGACGTCGTAGGCCTTCATGATCTCGCAGATGTCGTCGAAGCGCTCGTAGAGGAAGGACTCGGTGTGGTGGGCCAGGCACCACTTGGCCATGATCGAGCCGCCGCGGGAGACGATGCCGGTCTTGCGCTTGGCGGTCATGGGCACATAGGGCAGGCGCACGCCGGCGTGGATGGTGAAGTAGTCCACGCCCTGCTCGGCCTGCTCGATGAGGGTGTCGCGGAACAGCTCCCAGGTCAGGTTCTCGGCCTTGCCGTCGACCTTCTCCAGCGCCTGGTAGATGGGCACGGTGCCGATGGGCACGGGGCTGTTGCGCAGGATCCACTCGCGCGTCTCGTGGATGTGCTTGCCGGTGGACAGGTCCATGACCGTGTCCGCGCCCCAGCGCGTGGCCCAGATCATCTTCTCCACCTCCTCCTCGATGGAGGAGGTCACCGCCGAGTTGCCCAGGTTGGCGTTGACCTTGACCCGGAAGTTGCGGCCGATGGCCATGGGCTCGGCCTCGGGGTGGTTGATGTTGGCCGGGATGATGGCGCGGCCGGCGGCCACCTCGGCGCGCACGAATTCGGGGGTGAATTCGGCCGGCAGCTGGGCGCCGAAGGCCTCGCCCGGGTGCTGGGCGAGCAGGCCGGCGGCCTCGTAGGCCTCGCGCATCTCGGCCAGCCGGGCGTTCTCGCGGATGGCCACGAACTCCATCTCGGGGGTGACGATCCCCCGGCGGGCGTAGTGCATCTGGGTGACGTTGGCGCCGTCTGCTGCCCGCCGCGGGGTGCGCATGTGCTCGAAGCGCAGGTGGGCGGTCTCGGGGTCGCTGCGGCGCTCCGTGCCGAAGGCCGAGGTGGGGGCGTCGAGGGCCTCGCTGTCGCCGCGCTCGGCGATCCAGCCCGCGCGCACGTCGGGCAGGCCGCGCCGCAGATCGATATCGGCGTCGGGGTCGGTGTAGGGCCCGGAGGTGTCGTAGACGGTGACCGGCGGGTTGTCCTCGGCGCCGAACTGGGCGGAGGTGGGGCTTTGCGCGATCTCGCGCATGGGCACGTTGACGTCCGGGCGGCTGCCGGTGATATGGATCTTGCGGCTGCCGGCGAAGGGCTTGCGCACCTCCTCGGCTACGCGCGCGGCGTTTTCCAGGACGGTCTCGGTATGGGCGCTCATGGCCTGGCTCCTAGCCCGGTGGGACACACCGGTGGCTCGGTTGCGGAATGCGGGCGGGGAGCCGGGGGCGGGACGACGGCGGCGGGGCACGGGGCGGGTTGCCCGGAGGGCGGGCCGGCGTGCGGCGGCCGCCTCTGCCTCACTCTTCCCTGCGCCGGTGCTAGCCGGTTCAGGTTCCA
>DATFLO010000131.1:0-4421 GCA_035267605.1 Gammaproteobacteria bacterium | reverse complement strand
TCACCTATCCACTTGATATGCCTCAGTCGCTGCGCGGTCGCCGCTAAAGCGCCGCCGCGTTATTTCTTAAATCGGCGGGACTGGGCCGCGGTGTGCGCCTTGCATATGGCCTCCTCGCGACGTTTTTCAACGCCCTGCTAGAACAGGTCCTCCATCATCTGCGAGGAGGATCCCGGCCCGCCCCCTTCCTGCGCCTGGGCCGCGCCGGAGCTCCCCTCTCCTCCCGCGCCGCCGCCCGGGCCCGAGCGGTCCTTCTGCGCCGATGCCGGCCGCGGGGTGACCTGGGTGGGCGCGTTGCCCTTGCGGAAGACCTCGAACAGGGTGTCCTTGCTCCAGGAGGCGGCGAGCTTGCCGGTCTTGGCGTCGATGCGCACCGTCACCAGACCGTCCGGCTGCTGGAATTGGTGCTCGGGCTCCTTCTTCAGGGCCTGGCCCATGAAATCCACCCAGATGGGCGCCGCCGCGCGCGAGCCGGTCTCGTGCCGGCCCAGCGTGTGCGGCTTGTCGAAGCCCACGAACACCCCCGCCACCAGGTCGTTGGAGAAGCCCAGGAACCAGGCGTCGCGCTGGTCGTTGGAGGTGCCCGTCTTGCCGGCCACATTGCGGTGCAGCTTCTTGGCGCGCCAGCCGGTGCCGCGCTGCACCACGCCCTGGAGCAGGCTGACCATCTGGTAGTTGACCTGCGGCGAGAGCACCCGCTTGGGCCGGATGGCCGGGTGGAAGCGGGCCTCCGGATGGTTCAGCAGGGTCTCCGCGTCCGGCTTTTCCGGGTTGGCCGCGCGGTGGCACTGGATGCAGCGGGAGCGGGCGATGCGGCGCTGCAGCGGCCGTCCCTGGCGGTCCTCCACCCGCTCGATGAGGATGGGGTCCACGCGCAGGCCGCCGTTGGCGAACACCGCGTAGCCGCGCACCACCTGCAGGGGGCGCAGGGAGGCGGAGCCCAGCGACAGCGACAGGTCGTGGGGCAGCTTGTCGGGATCGAAGCCGAAGCGCGACGCGAAGTCCACCGCGTAGTCGACCCCGATGCGCCGCACCAGGCGGATGGTGACCAGGTTGCGCGAGTGCTCCAGGCCCTTGCGCAGGCGGGTGGGGCCGTAGAACTTCTCGGAGTAGTTCTCCGGCCGCCAGCGGGTCTCCAGGGCCTTGTCCTCGAACACGATGGGCGCGTCGTTGACCAGCGTGGCCGGGGTCAGGCCCTTCTCCAGCGCCGCCGCGTAGAGGAAGGGCTTGAACGAGGAGCCCGGCTGGCGGTGGGCCTGGGTGGCGCGGTTGAACTGGGACAGGCTGGCGTCGAAGCCGCCGATCATGGCCCGGATGCGGCCGCTGGCCGGATCCATGGCCACCAGCGCCCCCTGCACCTTCGGCACCTGCGACAGGAACCAGGGGCCGCGGGGCCGCTTCTCCAGGCGGATGACGTCGCCCGCCGCCAGGATGTCGGCGGCCTTCTCCGGCTTCGGCCCCATGGCGGTGGAGGACAGGAAGGGGCGCGCCCAGCGCAGGCCCTTCCAGCCCAGGGTGATCTCGCGGCCGTCGGCGAGCAGGACGCGCGCCGACTTGGCCGGAGCCTCCCAGTCGGGTCCCGGATCGGCGGGGCCCAGCCCCAGCACCACACCGGTGTGCAGCGGCCCCACCGGCTTGATCTCGCCCAGCCGCTCCAGCACCACCTTGCGCCAGCCGGGGCCCTCCGGCTCCTGCGCCGCCTTCTCCCGCAACTTGCCAAGGTCCATGTGGGCCTCGGGGCCCTTGTAGCCGTGGCGGTAGGTGTAGTCCAGCAGGCCCTGCTGCACCGAGCGGCGGGCGTTGAGCTGGGCCCCGGGGACGATGGTGGTGAACACCCGCAGGCCGCTGGTGTAGGCCTGCTCCTTGCCGTAGCGCTGGACCATGCGCCGGCGGACCTCCTCGGCCACCATGGGCATGGGGGTGCGCACGGGGTCGAAGCGGCCGGCGTGGATGGGGGTGGCCAGGGCCTTTTTCACCTCCTCGGGGCTGGCGGCGCCGATCTCCTGCATGCGCCGGAGCACGTAGTCGCGGCGGGGCTTGGCGCGCTCGGGATGCTCCGCCGGGTTGTAACGGGAGGGCGCCTTGGGCAGCCCGGCGATCATGGCCATCTCGGCCAGGCTGAGCTTGTGGGCTGGCTTGCCGTAGTAGCGCTGGGCGGCGGCCTCCACGCCGTAGGCGCCGTTGCCCAGGTAGATCTGATTGAGATACAGATGCAGGATCTCGGGCTTGGTGAGCCGCTGCTCGATGCGGAAGGCGAGCACCATCTCGCGCAGCTTGCGCAGGATGGTGCGGTCGCGGGTGAGCAGGAAGGTGCGGGCCACCTGCTGGGTGATGGTGGAGGCGCCCTGCACCGGGGCGCCGGCCTTGATGTCGGCGATCAGGGCGCGGAGGATGCCCGGGATGTCGATGCCCGGGTGGTGGAAGAAGCTGGCGTCCTCGGCCGCCAGGAAGGCGTCCTTGAAGCGCTCGGGGACCGCCTCCGGCGGCAGGGGATAGCGGGTCTGGGTGCCGAACTCGCCGATGAGCTCCCCGTCCCGGGCATAGATCCGCATGGGCTCCATGGGCTGATAGTTGGTCAGCGCCGTGATTGGCGGCAGCTGGGAATTCAGCCACAGGTACCCACCCAGAGCGGTAACAGCCCCGATAAGCCCCAAAATCCCTGTAGCGATCAAGAAGCGCTTTAAAAACTTGGGCATGATGCGATCATTTGGTGGTCGTGAATGCGGAAAAGCTTCCCGCGGTTGGGGAGAGGATGCCCGCTTCCGGGGAACGGGGTTGTTTGCTTGGCAGGTTTTCCCTGATATAAAGGGCGAACCCGAATAATACCAAAACGTTTCCTACAGCGAACCGGTAGGCCATGGCGAAGCTTTACAACAAACCCCTGTTCGGGCTCGATCTGTCCACCACCGCGGTCAAGGCAGTGGACGTGGAGCGTCGGGGGCGCAGCTACCGCCTGCAGGGGTACGCCGTGGAGCCGCTGCCGCCCGAGGCTATCAGCGACCACGCGGTGGTCGATACGGCAGCGGTGGCCGAGGCCATCAAGCGCGCCCGCAAGGGCGCCAAGACCCGCCACAAGTACGTGGCGGCGAGCGTGGCCGGGGCGGCGGTGATCACCAAGAAGATCGCCATCCCCGCGGGACTCGACGAGTACGAGCAGCAGACCCAGGTGGAGATGGAGGCCGACCACCACCTGCCGGCCGGCATCGAGTCCATGTACCTGGACTTCCAGGTGCTCGGCCCCGACCCCAACGACGAGGCCAACCAGGTGGAGGTCCTGCTGGTGGCCTGCAAGCGGGACGTGGTCGACGGCCACCTGCAGGCCATCGAGGCCGCCGGGCTCAAGGCCGCGGTCATCGACGTGGACCCGTTCGCCCTGGAGTCGGCCTTCGAGCTCGGCGCCCCCAGCGACTACCTGGACAAGACGGTGGCGCTGCTGAACATCGGCGCCCAGGTCACCAACATCAACGTCCTCCACCGGACCCAGTCCATCTTTACCCGCGACCATTACTTCGGCGGCCAGCAGCTGACCGAGTCGCTGGCCGAGAGCTATGGCTGGGAGCCGGCCGAGGCCGAGCAGCGCCTGATCCGCGGCGATCTCCCCGAGGACTACGAGCACCGCGCCCTGGAGCCCTTCCTGCACAACCTGGCGCTGGAGATGGGCCGGAGCCTGGACTTCTACGCCTCCAACCACCCGGATGAGCCGGTGGACTGGGTGGCCATCTCCGGCGGCTGCGCCCTGCTTCCCGGGATCGTGGAGGCCCTGCAGGGCCAGCTCGGGGTAGAGGTTACCATCGCCAACCCGTTCGCGGGCATGAAAGTGGGCCGCGGCCTGAACCGTCGCGACCTGTCCTCGGTCGCCCCGCGCCTGATGGTGGCCACGGGCCTGGCACTCAGGAGCTTTGACCCGTGATCCGGATCAACCTCCTCCCCTACCGAGAATTCCGGCGCCGCGCCCAGATCAAGCGGGACGGCATCGGCGCGGCGGTGTTCCTGGTCATCGTGGGCGGCCTGTTGGCCGCCGGCTACTTCCACCTGCAGGGGGTGGAGCAGCGCCACCAGGCCCGGGTGGACTACATGCAGACCGCCCTCAACCAGATCAAGGACAAGCTGGCCGAGGTCAACAATATCAAGGAGCGGCGCGCCGAGCTGACCCGCAAGCTGGAGAAGATCAAGGAGCTCCAGCGGGGCCGGGGGCTCCCGGTCAACATCCTCCAGACGCTGGGTCAGGCCGTGCCCGAGGACGTCTCCCTGACCTCCATGCAGCAGAACAAGGGCGGGCTGCAGCTGGAGGGCGACGCCCGCTCCAACAACGCCATCTCCAGCTTCATGCGCCGCCTCGAGGCCTCGGACCTGTTCCGGGATCCGGATCTGCAGGTGATCCAGAACAAGCGGGGCGGCGGCGAGGAGATCAAGACCTTCAA
>DATFLO010000130.1:0-3293 GCA_035267605.1 Gammaproteobacteria bacterium | reverse complement strand
TCACCTATCCACTTGATATGCCTCAGTCGCTGCGCGGTCGCCGCTAAAGCGCCGCCGCGTTATTTCTTAAATCGGCGGGACTGGGCCGCGGTGTGCGCCTTGCATATGGCCTCCTCGCGACGTTTTTCAACGCCCTGCTAGGGCCGGAGCCCTTCGCGCCGGCCGCGCCGCTGCTTCCCTGATCCGCCCCGCCGGGGCCGTCCCGCGCCCCGGGGAGGGTGCGAAGGGCGGCGGGAAACGGCCGGCCCTGCCCGCAGTCCAATACTTATGCCCCCGCCCCACTGGCACAGGGAGGAATGCCGGCGATGAAGGAAGGCGATCAGACCCCGTTGATTCCCGGGGACCTCCGGTGGGCGATGGTGTATCACCAGGGCCTGCCCGTGGCCACCTGCCCGGTGGCATCGGTGACCGACGAACGGGTCGAGCTCATGTGCGGACCGCTGCGCTTCGAGCGCAACGCGGAGCTGGCGGTCAGCCTCTCCCGCGATCGGGATGGCGGCCGCCTGGCCGAGGACTTGCGTGTTCTCGGCCAGGTGGAGGAGATCGGCAGCAACCGCCTCGCCCTTCGCATCCGGGCCGGGGCCGCCTCCGACTGAGAGGCCCCCGGAGCCGCTCCCGCAATATACCGCGTGCCACGCAAAAAGCCCTCCCCGGCAACGGCCGGGGAGGGCTTTGTCCTGGTGGGCGGAGCTGGCATCGAACCACCGATCCCTGCCGTGGACCGGTGAGCGGGCGGGCTGCCGCCGGCACTTCATGGCCGGGTCCGCCATCGCCCCGAGGGTGCTCAGGCCGGTGGCGCTCCGCCTGCGGCTGCCGCCCGCTCCCATTCCCAGAGCCGCTCGCTGAGCCGCTCCACGGCTTCCTGCAGGCGCCGCCGGTAGGTGCCGTAGCTCATGCCGACCCTTTCCGCAACTGCTCTCTGCTTCGGCGCCCGCTGAAGATAGGTGGTCCGCAGGACCTGTCCGTGCTCGGCATGCTCCGGGCTGGCTTCCAGGCTCTCGATCCCTTGCCTGACCAGCCATGCCAGGTTTTCCTCCGGCGTACGCTGGCCGTCGGAGTCCTCGGCCAGGCGCATCAGCGGGCAGCCGAGTAGGGGGTTGTCGGCCAGCCCCTTTGTCGCCGTCAGGCCCTTGAGGGCCTCGCGGACGGCCTCCCTGAAGCTCGAGCGGGGGAGGATCGCCTCGCCCCGCCCCGTTTCCCCCACGGCGCGGCCGGTGATCAGGCGCTCGGTGGTTTTGACCACCCATTCCGCCGGCGGCTCCAGGCGCCAGTCGTGGCCCATCAGGAAATAGTCGTGGCCGTCGAGGCGGAATTCGGTGCCGGGCAGGGGAGGGAAGTTGGTCAGCTCGTAGATCCGGTTGATCCCCTGCTCCCGCGGGATCACCGAGCCCGAGAAGGCCAGCCCGGGGGTGCGCATGGCGTAGAAGACGTTGTAGGAGCGCAGCCGGGTGGCGGCCGGCGTGCTGCCCAGGCGGTTGTCCGCCGCCAGGACGAAGCGGCAGAGGCGGGCCTTTTCCCCCCGCCTCAGGGGCGCGTACTCGGCGAGGTAGCCCCGGAAGGCCGCCGCCGCCGGATCCCGCTCACCGGTCTCGCCCCCTTCGAATGGGTCGATGAAAAAGCTCAAGCCCGCCGGGGCCCCTTCCGGGGTGCGCAGGACCGCGAGCCTGCCGGGCTGGCACTGCGCCCAGTACCGGAACCACGCCCGGGCCTCGCGGCCTTCGAACCGCTCCACCAGGTCCTCGAGTGCCGGCAGATCCTCGATCTCGCCCCCCTCCTCGATGTAGAAGTCCGAGCCCACGGTGGAGGGGATCGCCTGGCGGACCAGCGGGATATTCCGGAGGAGGTGGACCAGGTCCCCCACCGCCTCTTCGGCGCGAGCGGTCCCGAGGTGCCGGGAAAGCTCGGCGGCGGCCTGGCGGATGAAGGCGGCGTGGCGGTCCGGTTCCGTGACCTGCATCTCGGTGCTCACCGCCTCGCGCACCAGGTCATGGAGGTGGATGCCGCGGTGATCCCGGCGGCTGAAGGGCAGATCCGCGATCCACGCCAGATCGGTTTCGGGCTGCGGGCTCCCGGTGACCGCCTCGAGCAGGGGCCGGTCGAGGCGGGGCAGGACAGCGGCGGCATGCAGGATCTTGAGGGAGCGGGGGTCATGGATGGCGCGGAGATGGCGCGCTACAAGATCCCGGATCAGTTCGGGCTGGGAGTCCCATTGCAGGGGGGCCTGGGGATCCCCTTCCAGCAGGTCGGCGGTCAGGGCCACCGCCAGCGGATGCCCCCGGGTGAAGCGGTGGACCTCCTCGGAGCGTTCGGGGCCCGCTTTATGGCCGGCCAGGAAGGTTCGCGTCTCCGCCGGGGAGAAGTCCTGGAGCGGGAGATCCCGGCACAGGCGCCGCCAGCCGGGGTCCGTGCGCCAGCTCTCCGCGGGCTGCCAGCGGCCGCCGAGGGCGATACGGGTGGTATCGGGAAGCAACGGCAGGAACCGCTCCCGGAAGCCCTCCTCCCAGGCCGACAGGGTCTCGAATTCGTCGAGGACCAGCAGGCACCCCTCGGGGGAGAAGGTCCGGGGCGCGTGCTGCTCAAGGGTGCGGGCCATGGCCTCCGGTTCCGCAGGGAGCTCCCGGCAGCTCAGGTCCGCCACGGCCCATCCCTGCCCCTGCGCCAGGTGGCTGAAGGTGGCGAGCAGGGTGCTCTTGCCCACCCCGCCGGGACCATGGACCAGCAGCAGCCGGCTGGGCGTCGCCGCAGCCAGGCAGTCCTCGAGGGCCCGCAGCTCGGCATCCCGGCCGACCAGATTGGCCGCCCGCATGCGGTCGAGCCGCGAGCCGATCGATTGTCCCCCCCCGCTTCCCGCCGACGGGGTCGCCATGTCCCGTTCCCTTCCTTTCCCCCTTGGGCACGTTTTGAGCACTTTTCGGGGGAATTTGAGCAGTCCTCCGAATTAGGATCAAGCAGCCCGGATCCTTTTGCCGCACCGATGCCCTTGGAGCATCCGGCTAAGCATGCAAAGGGATCAGGTTCCCCAGATGAACCCGGATCCACGGAGAAGGAGGGAAACCATGACTGTCGGCAAATTCAGGGGGCTGGTCTGCGCTTTGGTGCTGCTGCTCGGCCCGGCGGTGGCTGGAGCGAACGGGATTACGGTCAGCGAAACCGCCGATGAGCTCAACAGCGACGGTGACTGCAGTCTGCGCGAGGCGGTGCGGGCGGCAAATACCGATTCTGCTGTCGACAACTGCAATAACGGCACCGGGGCGGTAATCATCCTTGTCCCCGCCGGGACCTACCAGCTGTCG
>DATFLO010000129.1:0-9505 GCA_035267605.1 Gammaproteobacteria bacterium | reverse complement strand
TCACCTATCCACTTGATATGCCTCAGTCGCTGCGCGGTCGCCGCTAAAGCGCCGCCGCGTTATTTCTTAAATCGGCGGGACTGGGCCGCGGTGTGCGCCTTGCATATGGCCTCCTCGCGACGTTTTTCAACGCCCTGCTAGTCGGCGGTCTCCCGGTCGAGCTCGCCCTGGGCCTCGTCGGCGTCCTGCTCCACCCCGCCGTAGTCGGGCTCGTGCCCGGGGTGGGCGGCGCACCCCGCGAGCATGGCCACCGCCGCCAGGGCGCGCAGGGCCAGCAGCATCGTCCTCATCGTCCCCTCCCCGTCTTGTTATCGGCGGTCCGCATTCTCGGCCGGCCGCATTGCAGCCGGATCTCAGATGGGGCAGACCAGGTCGCCCAGGTGCTCGGTGAGCTTGAGGTTCTCGCGCGAGTCCACCGGCACCTCCAGGATCACCGGGCTGTCCAGGCCCACCGCCCATTCCAGCGCCGGGCGCAGCTCCTCGTTGGTGGTCACGCGCGCGCCGCGGGCACCGAAGCTCTCGGCCAGGGCCACCCAGTCGGGGTTGCCGAAGCCCACCTCGGTGGAGTGGCCGTAGCGCTGCTGCTGCTTCCATTCGATCAGACCGTACATGCCGTCCACGAACACCAGCAGAACGAAGGGCGTGCCCAGGCGGACGGCGGTCTCCAGCTCCTGGATGTTCATCAGCGCGCCACCGTCGCCGGCCACCGCCACCACCCGCCGGCCGGGATGGACCAGCTTGGCGGCGATGGCGCCGGGCAGGGAGATGCCCATGGAGGCGAAGCCGTTGCTGATGACGCAGGTGTTGGGCACCGACGAGGGGAACATGCGCGCCACCCACACCTTGTGGGCCCCCACGTCGCTGACCACGATGTCTTCCGGCGCCAGCACCCGGTGCAGCTCGGAGATCACCCGCTGCGGCTTGAACGGCACCGCGGTGTCGGCGTCGTAGGCGCGCAGCTCGCGCATGACCGGGTCGTGCAGGCGCGGGATGATGTTCTCCTCGCGCGGGGTCACGGCGTCGGCGAGGTAGTTCAGGGCCTCGGAGATGTCGCCCACCACCTCCACCGCGGTGGTGTAGTAGGAGTCCAGCTCGGCCGGGGTCGGGGCGATGTGAAGGACCGGCTTTTCGCGATTGGGGTTCCAGCTCTTGGGGGCGTACTCGGTGGCGTCGTAGCCGATGCAGATGATGGCGTCGGCCGCCTCGAAGCCGCAGGCCACGTAGTCCCGGGCCTGGATGCCGGCGGTCATGATGGCCAGCGGGTCGTCGTAGGGGAACACCCCCTTGGCCATGAAGGTGTGCGCCACCGGGATGTTGAGGCTGCGCGCGAAGCGCCGCAGGGCCTCCGAGGCCCCCGCCCGGATGACGCCGTTGCCGGCCAGGATCAGGGCGTTGCGCGAGCGCGCCAGGAACTCGGCCGCCTGCTTGAGCTCCACCTCCGGCGGCACCGGCTGTGGCAGGGGCTGGGAGGGAAGCGGCGTGGCGTCGGCGCGCACCGGGGAGTCGGCCACGTCCTCGGGCAGGTCCAGGTGGGTTGCGCCGGGCTTCTCCAGGGCCGCCTCGCGGAAGGAGTGGCGGACCATCTCGGGCACCACCTCGCCGCGCTTGATCTGGGCGTTCCACTTGGTGATGGGGCGGAACAGGGAGACCAGATCCAGGTACTGGTGCGATTCCTTGTGGGTGCGGTCGAGGCTGGCCTGGCCGGTGATGGCCACCACCGGGGCACGGTCCAGGTCGGCGTCGGCGACGCCGGTGATCAGGTTGGTCGCCCCGGGGCCGAGGGTGGACATGCACACCCCGGGGCTGCCGGTGAGCCGGCCGTGGACGTCGGCCATGAAGGCGGCGCCCTGCTCGTGGCGGCAGGTGACCACCCGGATGGAGCTGTCGCGCAGGGCCTCGTAGAGGGCCAGGGTCTCCTCGCCCGGCAGGCCGAAGACGAACCGGGTGCCTTCGTTCTCCAGGCAGGTGACCAGGCATTCCGCGCTGTTCATCGAGGCCTTTCCATGGTGGCCGGGCCGCGCCCGGGCGCGGCCCAACGGCTTTGTGGGAGGTGCGCGCTCAGGCGGCGTCCCCCGGGAGCTCGCCGTGGGTGCGGCGGATGCGGTTGGCCGCGCTCACCCAGATCACCCGGGGCTCGTGGCCCTCGGCTTCCTCTGCGCTGAGACCACAGAAGGCGCAGATGATCACCTGATCGCCCGCGGCCGCCTTGTGCGCCGCCGCGCCGTTCATGGAGATGGTCCCGGAGCCGGGCTCGGCGCGGATGGCGTAGGTGGCGAAGCGCTCGCCGTTGGTCAGGTTGTAGATCTCGATGCGCTCGTACGGCCGCAGCCCGCTCGCCTCCAGCAGCTCCGAGTCGATGGCGCAGCTGCCCTCGTACTCGAGCTCGGCGGCCGTGACCGTCGCGCGGTGGATCTTGCATTTGAGCAGCGTCAGCTGCATGGCGCGCTCCTCGTGCCCCGGACCGGATCACTCGCCCGGCCCGAGCTCCAGGTTATCGATCAAACGGGTTTCGCCCAAGCGGGCCGCAGCCAGCAGCACCCGCGGCCCCGCCAGATCGGTGACCTCGCCCAGGTCACCGGCCCGCCGCACCTCGGCATACTCGGGCTCGAGCCCGGCCTCGGCCATGCGGTGGCGGGCCACCGCGCCCACCGAGGGCGGATCCAGGTCCCGCCGCCGGCCCTCGGCGGCGGCCTCGGTCAGGGCGTGGTACAGGCCCGGCGCCACCGCCCGCTCGCCCGCGGTCAGGTAGGCGTTGCGCGAGCTCACCGCCAGGCCGTCGGCCTCGCGCACGGTGTCCACCGCCTCGATGGCGGTGTCCATGAGCAGGTTGCGGGCCAGCCGCCGGACCACCACCCACTGCTGGTAGTCCTTCTTGCCGAACACCGCCACGTCCGGCGCGGCGGCCGCGAGCAGCTTGGCCACCACGGTGGCCACACCGGCGAAGAAGTGCGGCCGGCTGGCCCCCTCCAGGTCGCGGCTGACCCCGTCCACAGCAACGGTGACGGCGCCGGGCCCGTCGGGGTACATGACCGCTTCGCCCGGGGCGAACAGGAGGTCGACCCCGGCGGCCAGCAGCCGCTCGCGGTCCGCCTCGAAGGTGCGCGGGTAGTCCGCGAAGTCCTCGCCGGGGGCGAACTGGGTGGGGTTCACGAACAGCGACACCACCACCCGGTCCGCCACCTGCCGCGCGCGCTCCACCAGGGCCATGTGGCCGGCGTGCAGGTTGCCCATGGTGGGCACCAGGGCCACGCGGTCGCCGGCACGCCGGTAGTCCCCCAGGGCCCGGCCGAGCTGGTCGCGGTCGTGGACGATCTGCATCAGTCGAAGCTGTGCTCGTCGTCGGGGAACGCCCCCGCGCGCACGTCCCGGCAGAAGGCGCCGATGGCGTCGCGCACCTGACCGGCGCCGTCCAGGTAGCGGCGCGCGAAGCGGGGCTGGCCGCGCTCGTCCATTCCCAGGATGTCGTTGATCACCAGCACCTGGCCGTCGCAGTCGGGGCCGGCGCCGATGCCGATGACCGGGATGCCCACCGCCTCGCGCACGCGCGCGGCGACGGTGCGGGGCACCGCCTCCAGCACCAGCGCCCGGGCCCCGGCGCGCTCCAGGTCGAGGGCCTCCTCCACCAGGCGGGCGGCGCCGTCGGCGTCCCGCCCCTGGACCCGGAAGCCGCCCAGCTGGTGCACCGACTGCGGGGTCAGGCCCAGATGGCCCATGACCGGGATGTCGCGCTCGCTGAGGAAGGCCACCGTGTCCACCATGGGCGCCCCGCCCTCGAGCTTGACCATCTCGGCGCCGCCCTCGGCCATGAGGCGGGCGGCGCTGTCCAGGGCCTGGCCGGGGCCGGCCTTGTAGGCGCGGAACGGCAGGTCGGCCACCACCAGCGCACGCTCGCGCCCGCGCACCACGCAGCGGGTGTGGTAGACCATGTGCTCCAGGGTCACCGGCAGGGTGGTCTCCTCGCCCTGCACCACCATGCCCAGCGAGTCCCCCACCAGCAGAATATCCGCGCCGGCCTGGTCGGCCAGGCGGGCGAAGGCGTAGTCGTAGGCCGTCACCGCCACCAGCGCCCCCGCCTCGGTGCCGTGCTTGACCAGATCACCCACACGCATGCGGCTCATGGTCCCCCGCCCTCCTCGTGCGCGGACTCCCCCGCCCATTCCGGGCCGGCCACGCGGGCCACCGTCCCCTGGTCCGGGCAGGCGGCCAGGAGCTCGGCAACGGTCCGGTCGTCCGGCAGGGCGAAGTCCGCCGCGACCTCGGCCCAGGGCTCGAGAACGAACCGGCGCTCCCGGATGCGGGGATGGGGAAGCGTGAGACGCGGCGTTTCCAGGATTCGGGCCTCCACCGCCAGCAGGTCCAGGTCCACCGGACGGGGGCCCCAGCGCGGGCCGTCGCGGCGCCGGCCGAGCTCGGCCTCCACCGCCAGCAGGTGGTCCAGCCACTCCTCGGGACGGCCCTGGCCGCGGAACATGGCCACGGCATTGAGAAAATCGGGCTGCCGAGTGTAGCCCACGGGTGCCGTGCGGTAAAGGGAGCTGACCTTGCCCAGATGCCCGTCCACGCGGGCCTCCAGCCGGACAAGGGCCGCCCCCAGCAGGGCCCGCGAATCGCCCTGGTTGCTGCCCAGCCCCACGAAGACGCGGCTCATGCCGGGATCGCCCCCTTCCGCACCAGGGCCCGCTCGTCCTCGGCGTCGTGCACCTCGCCCCGGATGCGCGCCCGGGTCAGCGCGGCCAGCCATGCGCCGACGGCCGGGCCCTGCGGTACGCCCAGGGCCTGCAGGTCGCTGCCGTCAAGGGCCGCACGGATGCCGCGCAGATGCTGCAGGTAGTGGCTGATGCCCGCCCGCACCTTGTGGTCCTCGCTGGCGGCCATGCACGCCAGCAGGCCCTCCAGGGACAGCGCCTCCAGGTGCTCGAACAGGGCGATGTCGTCGGCCGCGGCATCCTCCTGCCGGACGTCGCGGGCGAAGGCCCCGGCCCGCTCGCGGTCGCGGGCGAGTCCCTCGGCGTCGCGGCCGCGCAGATCGAAGCCCGCCAGGGTGGCCTCCAGCTCCTCCGGATCCAGGGCCCACAGCAGCAGCAGGGTGAGGACCTGCCAGGCCGCCGGCACCTCCTCCCGGTAGAGCAGGCGGTACCAGTCCAGCACCTCCTCGCCGGCCGCCGCCCGCGCCACCGCGGCGCGGGCGGCGTCGCCGGCCAGGTCCGGATGGAAGAAGCGCAGCATGCCCAGCTGGCACAGCCGGTCCACGCCGGCGGCCGGCGAGTTGACGCCACCCTCGCCCTCCCCGGGACGGGGGGCGCCGGGCACCGCCACGGACAGCAGGTAGCGCAGCTCCCGGAACAGCCGATGGCCGGACAGCCGCGCCGGCAGGTCCAGCTCCACGGCGTTGCGCACCAGCCGCTCGCTGGCCTCGTCCAGGCGGAAGCCCAGCTCGGCCTCGAAGCGCACGGCGCGCACGATGCGGGTGGGATCCTCGACGAAGGACAGGCTGTGCAGCACCCGGATCACCCCCTGGCGGATGTCCTGCAGGCCGCCGAAGGGGTCCAGCAGGCGGCCGAAGCGCTTGCCGTCGAGCTCCACCGCCAGGGCGTTGATGGCGAAGTCCCGGCGGAACAGGTCGGCCTTGATGGAGCCCGCCTCCACCTCGGGCAGCGCGGCCGGATACGGGTAGTGCTCGATGCGCGAGGTGGCCAGATCGAAGCGATGGCCCCCGGGGCCCTTGAGCACCGCGGTCCCGAAGCGGCGGTGGGCGTGCACGTGCCACCCGAAGCGCCCGGCGAAGTCCTCGGCCAGGGCGATGGCGTCCCCCTCCACGGCGATGTCCACGTCGGTGTTGGACCGGTGCAGGATCAGGTCGCGCACCAGCCCGCCCACCAGGAAGGCGCGCAGCCCGTGCTCGGCAGCCAGCCCGCCGAGGTCGCGCAGGGCCTGCACGGTGGCCTCATCCAGCATTTGCCGCAGGCGGCCGGACAGGTCGCGCCGGCCGCCGCCGGCGCGCGACGCCGGCCCGGGCACATCGCGCGAGCCCTCGCGCCAGTTGCGCACCAGGTCGGAGCGGGTCAGCACCGCCGCCAGCCGCTCTCCCTCCACCACCCCCACCAGCGGGTAGTCACGGTCCAGGATCCAGGTCTCGGCGGCATGCAGGGAGTCCTCCGGGGCCAGGGTCGGCAGGGGCGCCACATAGTCGGCCAGGGATTGGCCGCCCAGGCCGTGGGCCCGCGCCCGTCCCAGCAGCCCCTGGTCCACCCAGCCCACCGGCCGGCCGTCGCCGTCCACCACCGGCATGCGGCTCAGCGGATAGCGGCCAATGCGCTCGGCGGCCTGGTCCAGGGTGAGTCCCGACGGCAGGCTGTGCACCGGGCGGCTGGCCGCCTCGCCGGCGGTAACCGCCAGCCCGTCCTGGCGGCGCAGAGCGGCCTCGGCGCGTTCCCGGGCCTCGGCCAGCGGTACGCCGGGGAGCGAGGCCGAGCCGGCGTGGGCGTGGCCGCCGCCGCCCAGGTCGCCCATCACGGCGCCCATGTCCGGCCCTTCGGGGCTGGCCCGGCCGATGGCGAACACGCGGTTGCCCTGCTGCACCAGGGCCAGGAAGGCGCCGCTGTCGATGCTGTCCATGACCCGCTGGACTACCCCGGCGGCATCCTGGACCTGGTCCGGGTCCGCCACCGCCGCCAGCAGCACCGGGTGGCGCAGGCCGGCCACGCGGCGGGCGTTCTCCAGCAGACGATGGAACAGCCCCACCTGCTCCGGCGAGAGCTCGCGGCGCAGCAGCCGGCCCACCAGGGCCAGGTCGGCCCCCCGCTCCAGCAGCCAGGCGGCGGCCCGGAAGTCCTCGCAGGTGACCCCGGGGTAGGTGAGCATGCCGGTGTCCTCGTAGACCCCCGCCGCCATGACCGTGGCCTCGGCCGGGGTAACCTGCACCCCGGCCTCGGCCAGGGCCGCCGCCATGCCGCTGGTGTTGGAGCCCGCCTGGCTGGCCATCAGCTCGGCATGGGCGGGCAGGTCGCCGCCGTCGGCGCCGTGGTGGTCGTAGACCACCAGGCGCACCCCCGGATCCCGGGCCACGGCGGCGAACGGGCCCAGCCGTTCGGGATCGCGGGAATCGACGATGATCAGGGTGGTGATGGCGGCCGGATCCACCCGGCCGGCGTCCAGTACGGCGGGGGCATCGTCGCCCAGCCAGCGCAGCAGGGCGGCGGCCTGCGGCTCGGCGCCCTGGGACCACACCGCCGCGGCCTCCGGATGCAGACGGCAGGCCGCGACCATGGAGCCGAGGGCGTCCAGGTCGGCGTTGGGGTGGCTGGTGACCACCGTTTCGGGGCATTCCCGTTCGGGCACTGTGTGGCCCCCTGCCTCAGGCCGATTCCGGCCCCCCGCCGCCACCCTTGCCGCCGCGCGGCTGGAGGCCCAGCTTGGCCGGGCGCTTGCCGGCGGGGGTGTCCACCAGGTCCTTCCACCAGGCCACCAGCTCCGGGTCGGCCTCCCCGGAGCGGCCGCGTACCAGCAGGAAGTCGAAGGCCGCCCGGAAGCGCGGATGGCCCAGCAGGCGCAGGGCGCGCTTGCCGCGGGCCCGTTCCATGCGGCCCTGGAGGCTCCAGACCTCGCGCGCGCCTTCGGTAAAGCGCTTGGGCATGGCCACCCGCCGGGCCTGGCGGCGCAGGACCTCGGCGGCGGCCTTCTGCAGGGCGTCGTCGGGGGCCAGACCCTCGGCCTCGAGCGCGGCCCGCCCACGCTGCAGGGGATGCCACAGCAGGGCGGCGAACAGGAAGGCCGGGGTCACCGGCAGGTCATCCGCCACCCGGCGGTCGGTGTCCTCGAACACCCGCGTCAGGAAGGTGTGCGGGAAGTGGTCGCCCTCCTCCGCCAGCAGCTCCGAGGTCTCCGGGAACAGCCGCTCGAACAGCCGGAAGCGGCGCAGCATCTGATAGCTGGCCACCCCCTCGCCGGCCAGGAACAGCTTGTTCACCTCCTCGAACAGACGCGCCGCCGGCACCTCCTCCAGAAGCCCGCTGAGCCCGGGGATGGGCGCGGCGGTATCGGCCTCGATGAAGAAGCCCAGCTTGGCCGCGAAGCGCACCGCCCGCAGCATGCGCACCGGGTCCTCGCAGTAGCGCTTCTCGGGCTCCCCGATCAGCCGGATGCGGCCGGCGCGCAGGTCGTCCACCCCGCCCACGTAGTCCAGCACGGTGAAGTCGGCGATGTTGTAGTACAGGGCGTTGACCGTGAAGTCCCGGCGGAAGGCGTCCTCCTCGAGGGAGCCGTAGACGTTGTCGCGCAGGATCAGCCCCTCCTCGCTGCGCACCTTGTCCCGGCCCTCGGGATCGCTGCCGCTGCCGCGGAAGGTGGCCACCTCCACGATGCCGTCCCGGAAGAAGACATGGGCCAGCCGGAAGCGCCGGCCGATCAGGCGGCAGTTGCGGAAGACCTCGCGCACCTCCTCCGGGGTGGCGTCGGTGGCCACGTCGTAGTCCTTGGGCTCGCGGCCGAGCAGCATGTCGCGCACGCTGCCGCCCACCAGGTGGGCCTGGTAGCCGCTGTTGTGGAGGCGGTAGAGGACCTTGAGGGCGTTGTCCCAGAGGTTGGACCGGGAGATGCTGTGCTCGGCGCGGGCCAGGATGCGGGGCCCGCCGCCGCTCCCGCGGGACGGGTCCGGCGCCGTCTGGGCCTCTGCCGCGGTCGGCGATTCGTTGTCGGTGCGCTGCTGGTCCAACAGGCCTTGGCCCGCCTTGGTCGGGGAAGAGACATCGGTCATAGGCGTAAAGGGTAGCCGAGCTTCGGGGATCCGTAAAACCGGATCCGGGGGTTTGTCATTAGACGGGTTGAAGGGGAAAAGGATCCCTCCTATAATTCGCCCCCTTCACGTCGCTCCCATCGTCTAGTGGTTTAGGACGTCGGCCTCTCACGCCGAAAACAGGGGTTCGAATCCCCTTGGGAGCGCCAATCGAAAAAGGCCCCGGCGGGCACCCCGCCGGGGCCTTTTTGCGTTCACCCGTGCCTTTGGCCCTTGCCTCGGCAAGGCGGGTTGCAGGAGCGGTCATTGACCGCGATGCCTTAGCCTCCGATAGGCCGCGATATGCGCCTGAAGGCGCCCCCGCGTCATGTTGTCGACCGGAAAACTGGGCCGCGATCGGTGTCCGCTCTTTCCAGGGGGATCGGCTGGCCGTCGGCGCCGTTAACCCCGCGGGTGGTGCTTGCCGTGCAGCTCCTTGAGCCGCTCGCGGGCCACGTGGGTGTAGATCTGGGTGGTGGACAGGTCGCTGTGGCCCAGCAGCATCTGCAGCGAGCGCAGGTCCAGGCCGTGGTTGAGCAGGTGGGTGGCGAAGGAGTGGCGCAGGGTATGGGGCGACAGCGGCTTGTCGATGCCGGCCTCGGCGGCGTACTTGCGCAGCCGGTACCACACCGCCTGCCGGCTCAGGGAGCCGGCCTTGCGCGACACCCACAGGCGGTCGGAGGGGCGGCCGCCGAGCAGCAGCGGCCGCGCGTGGGCCAGGTAGCGCTCCAGCCA
>DATFLO010000128.1:0-2174 GCA_035267605.1 Gammaproteobacteria bacterium | reverse complement strand
CTACGCCCCCTGATTGTGGGGGCCCGGGGCAGGCGGTAGACTTGGCCGTTTCCCGGCGGTCCCCCCAGGAGCCATGGACGCGGACAAGCGGCTGGCCATCTTCCTTTCCTTCTCCGGCGACGGCGGCGTCGAGCACATGATGCTCAACCTGGCGGGGGCCATCGCCCGCCGGGGCGTGGCCGTGGACCTGGTGCGGGCGCGGGTGGAGGGCGGCCACGCCGGCCGCGTGCCGGACGGCGTGCGGGTGGTGGACCTGGGCGCGCGCCACACCTGGTCGAGCCTGCCCGCCCTGGTGCGCTACCTGCGCCGCGAGCGGCCGGACGCCCTGCTGGCGGCCAAGGACCGGGCCAACCGGGTCGCCCTGCGGGCCCGCCGCCTCGCCGGCGGGCCGCCGCGGGTGGCCGTGCGCCTGGGCAACCACCTGTCGCGCTCGCTGGCGGGCAAGAGCGCCCTGCGCCGCTGGTGGCGCACGGCACCCATGCCGCGCATCTACCGCCGGGCCGACGCGGTGATCGCCGTCTCCGAGGGGGTGGCCGAGGATACGGCCGCGGTCACCGGGCTGCCGCGCTCGACCATCCGGGTCCTGCCCAACCCGGTGGTGACCCCGGAGCTGGCCGCGCGCGCCACCGCCGAGCCCGACCACCCGTGGCTCGCCCGGCGGGGTACGGAGGATCCGCCGGTGCTGCTGGCCATGGGCCGGCTCAGCCCGCAGAAGGACTTTCCCACCCTGCTGCGGGCCTTCGCCCGACTGCGCGCCGAGCGCCCGGCACGCCTGATCGTGCTCGGCGAAGGGCGCGACCGCGCCGCCCTGGAGGGCCTGGCCGCGGAGCTGGGGATCGCGGCGGAGGTGGACTTCCCGGGCTTCGCCGCCAACCCCTATCCCTACCTGGCGCAGGCCGACCTGTTCGTGCTGTCGTCGGCCTGGGAGGGCTCGCCCAACGCCCTGGTGGAGGCGCTGGCGCTGGGCACGCCCGCGGTCTCGACGGATTGCCCCAGCGGGCCGCGGGAGATCCTGGCGGGCGGGCGCTACGGGCCGCTGGTGCCGGTGGCGGATCCGGAGGCGCTGGCCGGGGCGCTGGCGGCGACCCTGGCCGCCCCGCCGGACGCGGCCACGCTGCGCCGCGGCGCCGAGCGCTACCGCGACGACGAGAGCGCGCGGCAGTATCTGGAGGTTCTGGGCATTCCGGGCTGACCGGCCCGGCGAGGAGAGGCCGCCGTCATGCTGTACTCGTACCGCTACCGCTTCCTGTTCGTGCACCTGGCCAAGACCGGGGGCACGAGCGTGCGCACGGCGCTCGACCGCTACCGCTGGCGCGACCCCATGTTCTACCCGCAGATCATCTGCCGGCGGCTGAGCGACCTCACCCGCCGCCGCATGGGCGTGCGCATCCCGCGCCACGCCAAGGCCATCACCGCCCAGGAGATGCTGCCCAAGGACCTGTTCGAGTCCCTGTTCAAGTTCGCCTTCGTGCGCAACCCGTGGGACCTGCAGGTGAGCTCGTGGTACCACATCGCCCGCGAGCGGCCGCATCTGGTCGCCGGCATCGACGACTTCGAGTCCTTCCTGCACTGGAAATTCGACGACCCGGAGCGGCCCTACCACTACATCGTGGACGCCTCCACCGAGCCCCAGTGGCACTCGCTGATGGACTTCAACGGCAGCCGCATCGTCGATTTCGTCGGCCACTACGAGACCCTGGTGGACGACTACCACGAGGCCTGCCGCCGCATCGGCCTCAAGCGCCCGCCGGAGCTGCCGCACAAGCGCAAGGCCGAGGGCCGCAGCGACTACCGCGCCTACTACACCGACCGCGCCGCCGAGATCATCGACCGCCACTTCCGCATCGACATCGACAACCTCGGCTACACCTTCGACTGAGGGCCGCGGCCACCGTCGTTGCGAACAGCCGCGGCGATCTCCATGACGGAGCCCCCCTCGGCCGTCATCGCGAAGGCCCGAAGGGCCTGCGGCGATCTCCCGGGGCGCAGCCTCCGCTAGGGAGATTGCCGCGCTGCGCTCGCAATGACGCCTCCTCCCCCCGCCGTCTTCGCGAGCCCCGCCACTTAGCCTGCCCGGGAGTCGGGGGTTTAGCCATAGCCCCGTAGGAGCTTAGTGGCGGGGCGCGGCGATCTCCGTGGCGAAGCCCCAACCGGGAGATTGCTCCGCTGCACCC
>DATFLO010000127.1:0-9893 GCA_035267605.1 Gammaproteobacteria bacterium | reverse complement strand
GGCACCCTGTGGCTCATGCTGCTGCTAACGGGGATCGCGCTGTGGGCCCAGTCGGCCCAGCTGCACATGCTCCTCGGGCTGTATCGCCAGGCCACCCGCGACGGACTCACCGGGCTGTTCAACCGCCGGGCCCTGTTCCGGCAGCTGGACCGGGAGATGGCCCGGTCCCGTCGTCACGGAAGCCCGCTGGCGATGCTCCTGGTGGACCTCGACCGCTTCAAGCGCATCAACGATCACTACGGCCATCCCGTGGGTGACGAGGCCCTGCGCCAGATGGCCGGGGTCCTCGTCGGGCAGTGCCGGACAGAGGACCTGCTGGGCCGCTATGGCGGCGAGGAGTTCATGGTGGTGGCGGCCAACACCGACGGCGACGGGGCCAGCCGCATGGCGGAGCGGATCCGGGCCGGCATTGAGGCCCGGACCCTGGCCACGGCCAAGGGGGAGCTGTCGCTTACCGCCAGCATCGGGGTGACCGGCTGGCAGCCCGGCGAGACCCTGGACCTGCTGGTGGCGCGCGCCGACGCCGCCCTGCTCCAGGCCAAGGAGGCCGGCCGCAACCGCGTGGTGCGGCTGGAGGAGCTGCCCGAGGACCACCTCCCCCTGGTCCAGCCGGAGCAGCCCTAGGCGCCCCCGCGCTTTCCCCGCCCGCGGTAAGCGTTTAGCCTGGATGCTGTGCGGGGCCTGCGGCCCGCTCCCTTCCCACGGAGGCCATGGTGGCGAGCCGATACGACGATATGACCACGACCCACCGGGTAGTGGCGGTGGGCAGCCTGGCGATCCTCCTGGCCGGCGCCTACGTGGTACTCGAGACGTTCCTGGTGCCCCTCCTGTGGGCGGCCATCCTGGCCTACGCCACCTGGCCCCTGTACCGGCGGCTGCTCGCCTCCGTGGGCGACCATGCCGTCGTGGCCAGCCTGGTCATGACCGGCGGCCTCATCGTGCTCCTGTTCGGCCCGCTGGTGCTGATCAGCCTGACCCTCGCCTCGGAGATGACCGCGGTCACCGACTCCCTGCGCGCAATCAGCGTCCAGGACCACAGCTCGCTGCTCCACTTCCTGGTCAAGATCCCGCTCATCGGTCACGCCACCGCCGAACGCCTGCAGAACCTGATCCACGACCCGGACGCCCTGCGCCAGGCGCTGCTGTCGCTGGCCCAGCAGTCCAGCGGCTTCCTCAAGGACATGGCCGGCAACGCCGCGCGCAACCTGGTCAAGCTGGGCATCGCCCTGCTCACCGTGTTCTTCCTCTATCTGCACGGCGACACCATCGTCGACCAGACCCGGCGCGCCACCGACTATCTCGGCGGCACCCGGCTGTGGGGCTACATGGCGCCGGTCACCCAGGCGGTGAACGCGGTGCTCTACGGCCTCATCCTAACCGCCCTGGCCCAGGGGCTGCTGGCGGGCATCGCCTACGCGGTGGCGGGCATCGGCATGCCGGCCCTGCTGGGCGCGGCCACCGCCCTGCTGGCGCTGGTGCCCTTCGGCGCCCCGGCGGTCTGGGTGCCGGTGGGGGGCTTCCTCATCCTGGACGGGCGCTGGGTGGCCGGCGTGGGGGTGCTGCTGTGGGGCATGCTGGTGGTGAGCTGGATCGACAACCTGATCCGGCCCATCGTCATCTCCGCCGGCACCCGCATCCCGTTCCTGCTGGTGTTCTTCGGGGTCCTCGGCGGGGCCATGGCCTTCGGCCTGATCGGGCTGTTCCTGGGCCCCATCCTGCTGTCGGTACTGCTCACGGTGTGGCGGGAATGGACGGAGGCGGAGACGTGAAAGGCATGGCACCCATCCGGCTGGCGCTGACCGCGCTGCTGCTCCTCGCCCCCCTGGCCGCCGCCCGGGCGGCCCCGGAGATCCAGGGGGTGTACTCGCTCAAGCTGGGCCAGACCCGGGCGGAAGCCGAGTCCACCCTGGCCGGCGACGACCGCTTCGACCGCATCGCGGGGCGGCACTACAAGGACTTCCCCCTCTACGACACCACCCTCGGCGGCCATGAGATGCGCGTCCGGCCCACGTTCGAGGACGGCAAACTGGTGGAGATCGAGCTGCGCTTCCGCCAAATCGTCTCGCCCAACGACGTGACCCCGGTCATCCGGGACCAGGTCCGCTTCGCCGTGGACGCCCTGTCGCAGCGCTTCGGCGAGCCGGACCGGCAGCCCATCCCGGTGGAGCGCATCGATCCGCGCGTGTTCGAGGACGGCGGCCGCGTGGTCAGCCACCAGTGGCGCCGCGGTCAGCGCCTGGCGGAGGTGGATCTGTGGCGGGAGCGCTTCGACTTCGGCGCCGCCATCGTCCTGGCCGAACAGCATACCCGCGAGCAGGCCGACTCCGCCGCCGAGGCGTTCTGAGGCCGCCGTCCCCCGTCAGGCGGGCGCCACCGGCAGCACGAAGGCGAAGGTGGTGCCCTGCCCCGGCTGGCTGGAAACCTCCAGATCGGAGCCGTGCAGGACCAGGATGCGGCGGGCGATAGCCAGGCCCAGGCCGGTTCCCTCCGGCCGCTCCGGATAGCTCCGGCCGCCCCGGAAGAACCGGTCGAAGACGTGGGGCAGCTCATCCTCGGGAATGCCGGGGCCGGTATCGCTGACGCGGACCGCGACCCCGTCGGCCACCCCCTCCAGGGACAGCCCCACCCGACCCCCTTCGGGGGTGTACTTGATGGCGTTGTCGATCAGGTTGTCCAGCGCCCGCTCGATCAGGGCGATGTCGCCCTCGGCCAGGGGCGGGGCGGCGGGCACCCGCATCTCGAAGATCAGCCCCTTGCCCTCCGCCTGCAGGCGGAACTTCTGGACCACGTCCTGGGCCAGCTCCCCGAGGGCGATAGGCTCTCGCTGCAGGCGCTTGTCCTCGGCCTCCAGGGTAGCCAGCTCGAACAGCTCGGAGACCAGCCGGACCAAGCGCTGGCCGTGAGCAAGGGCGGTGTCCAGGTACTCCCGCCGGGCCTCGGCGGAGAGCTCGCCCTCCTTGAGCTTGAGGGTCTCCAGGTAGCCCTGGAGCGAGGCCAGAGGGGTCCGCAGGTCGTGGGAGACATTGGCCACCAGCTCCCGGCGATTGGCGTCGGCCCGCTCGAGCTGGCGGATCTGGTCGTTGATGCGCGCGCCCAGGGCGCCGAACGACCCGGCCAGGCGGTCGATCTCGTCCCCCCGGCCCGAGCGGACCGGAGCGGGTACCGGGTCGCCCTCGCCGCCGGCCTGGAAGCCCTCCATGGCCACGGACAGGCGGCGCAGGCGCCGGGTCAGCCGCGAGAAGGCCCACAGCCCGACGAGGAAGGTCACTACCAGGATGCCCAGGGCCACTCCGACGCTGAGGCGCAGGATATGGCTCCCTTCCACCCGCTGCACCGCCGAATCGAACAGCTCCCCGCCCAGCACCACATAGAGGTACCCGGTACGCTCGCCGCCGTCGATCACCGGGGCGGCCGAGAAGACCTTCTGGCGCCCCCGGGCCCGCGGGTCGTCGCCATAGACCGGGAGCATGGAATCCCCTTCCAGGAAGGTCCGCACCGGCTCGAGGTCGATGCGCTCGCGCACCACCTTGCCCGCGGGCGCGGAGTAGGCAAGCAGGCGGCCGCGGGTATCGGTGAGATACACCTCGATGCTCGGATTGACCGTCATCAGGGTATCGAACAGCTCCTTGAGGGCGGCCTGGTTCACCTCCCCCTCCCGCATCAGCCAGTCGCTTTGCGCGATGTGGGCCGCCAGATCGCGATTAAGCTTCTGGCTCACCTCGTGCAGATAGAGGTGGGTGGCGGCCAGGTTGAGGGCGACGAAGCCCGCCCCGGCCAGGGCCAGCAGCCCCAGCAGGGTGAGCGCCAGCCGGCCGGCCAGGGAATTCAGCCAGCCCATAGCTCGTCATTGAATTTGTAGCCCACCCCCCAGACGGTGAGGATGTAGCGGGCAGCCTTGGGATCGGGCTCGATCTTGGCCCGCAGCCGGTTGATGTGGGAATTCACGGTGTGCTCATAGCCCTCGTGGCTGTAGCCCCAGACCGCGTCGAGGAGCTGGGCCCGGGTATACACCCGCCCCGGGTGGCGGGCGAACTGCAGCAGCAGGTCGAACTCCTTGGCAGTCAGGTCCACAGGCCGGTCCTGCAGGGTGACCTTGTGCTTGCCGGGATCGATCTCCAGCTCGCCGGCCCGGAGAACCTCGGTGTCGCCCTCGGCGGCACCGGCCGGTCCGGCGCGCCGGAAGATGGCCTTCACCCGCGCCATGAGCTCGGGGATGGAAAAGGGCTTGGTGACATAGTCGTCGGCCCCCAGCTCCAGCCCCACCACCCGGTCCACCTCCGCGGACTTGGCGGTGAGCATGAGGATTGGGGTGCGCTCGTCCTCCGCCCGCAGCCGACGGCAGAGCTCGAGACCGTCCATGCCGGGCAGCATGAGATCCAGGATGATCAGGTCGAAGGCCGCAGCCCCGGCCTGCACCAGCCCGGTTTCGCCATCCCCGGCCACCGTGGTCTCGCACCCCAGGTCCCCGAGGTGGAGGACCAGCAGGTCGGCGATGTCGCGGCTGTCCTCAATGACCAGCACCCGGCGCTTCATGGGCCCTCCCGGTCGGCCCGCAACGGTCGTAGGTCGAAAAGGGACCGGGCCGGACGGCCCGGTCCCTGTCCCGTCCATACGACCTACCTTACCCGGGTCACGGTGATCCGGGCCACGGGCCCGATGAAGCGGTGGGCCTCGGCAAGCCCCGATGCGGTCAGCCCATCGGCCGCCGTGACCACGCCGGGATGCACCGTCACCCGGTCAACCGCACTGGTCCGGCCGGCGTCGAAGCCGGTTCCGCCGAGAGCCGGCACCGTCGCCGCGGTTTCGCTGTTGGCCTCGGTCCCGGCGTCCCAGGCCTTGACCAGCGCCGTGCGGGAGCCGGACACGGCCAGGGACGCCAGGTCCCACCCGGCGGCTCCGGTGAAGCCGTCGTTGGTGGCCGCCAGCATGGAGGCGACGGTCAGGCGAAGGCCCGGCCGGCGTTCCCCCTCCAGGGTCAGGGTGACCGCGGTTCCGGGGGCCACGCCGGTGTCGGCGGCCTCGGCCTCCACCACGGCGTCGTTGCCCCGGGCCTCCGCCAGGAAGGCCGCGGTCGCCCCGCCTTCGGCGAGCTCCTCCAGGCCGGTGGTGGCCGTCTCCCCCTCCGTCCAGCCCTGGTAGCCGGAGCGGTGCAGGACCGCCGCCGGCGGCGTGAGCGGCTGGGCGTTGGTGAGGTTGGCCACGGTCACCTGGTAGCGCACGCTCGAGGCGCCCCGGTTCTGGCCGCAGCCCGCCGCCGCGAGGGCGGTCAGCGCGGCCAAGCCAGCGATTCCCAGAATACGGGTTCGGATTCCCATGGCCGCCTCCTATTGGACCGTGACATCGACGCGCAGGACCGGGTTCTGCCAACGGTGCAGGGTGCTGTCGAGGTCACTCGGTCCCCCGCTGGCGTTGGTATCCCCCAGGTTGCCGCGGTGGATGTGGATCATGGTGTTGTTCTCGGCGGTGGTGACACCGCTTCCGCCGCTGCCGGCGGCGCCGCCGGGATCCGCCGGTATGCCCGCCACCCCGACGCTGCAGCCGCCGGTGGCCAGGAGCTCATTGTTGGCCTCGGAGCCGGCGTCCCAGCCGTTGAGGTAGTAGGTGTAGGTCCCCTTGCTGGCGGGAACGGCCTGGCTGTCGAGGCCCACGAAGCCGTCGTTGGTGGGCAGCATCATGGCCACCAGGGACAGCCGGTCGTTGCCGCTGCCGCTGGTGATGGTCGCGGTGGCGCTGGCGCCAGGGGCCAGCGTGCCGCCGGCGGGGTCCTTGGCCAGGTCGGCGCCGGCGGCGGTCAGATCCGCCTCGACTCCCGAAAGATCGCCGCATTCGGCGACCTGTTTCAGGCTCTGGCTGGCCGCCTGGCCGGGCTCGAACAGGTCCGTGGAGCCCCCGTGGGCAGCAACCAGGAAGGGCGTGAAGTAGATGCCCTGGGTGAGGTTGGTCAGCTTGACGGTAAGGTCGGCGGCGCCCGCCGGTCCGGCTGCGGCGGCCAGGGCGGCCGCTAGGATGAGCTTGCGCATGGTGACTCCCCCTTGCGCGGAAAGGAAATTTCGAACACCTGGAGAGGGAGTCTGACGGGCGGGAATCACACTCTTATCGCGGAGAAGTCACGATTCGGTCACAAGGGGAATGGAGTGGCGGGGCCCAGGCCGGTACCCTTGGCCCGGCCACCTCCGGGAGGACCCCTTGCCCCGTTTCGACGTCGTCATCCTCGGCGCCGGCGCCGCCGGCCTCATGTGCGCCGCCACCGCCGGCGCCCGCGGGCGCTCGGTGCTGGTGATCGAGCACGCCGGGCGGGTGGGCAAGAAGATCCTCATGTCCGGCGGCGGGCGCTGCAACTTCACCAACCTGCACACCGGCCCCGAGCATTTCCTGTCCGCCAATCCCCACTTCATGAAATCGGCCCTGGCGCGCTACACCCAGTGGGACTTCATCGCCCTGGTGGAGCGCTACGCCATCCCCTACCACGAGAAGACCGCCGGTCAGCTGTTCTGCGACCGCAAGGCGCGCGACATCGTGGGGATGCTGCTGGCCGAATGCGAGGCCGGCGGGGTGACCATCCGCACCGGCACGGGCGTGACCGATCTCGACGTGGGCCGGCCCCACCGGATGATCGCCGGCGGCGAGACCGTCACCGCCGAGTCGCTGGTGATCGCCACCGGCGGCCTGTCCATCCCGCGCATGGGCGCCACGCCCTTCGGCCTGGAGCTGGCCGAACGCCTGCGCCTGGCGATCCGGCCCACGCGGGCGGCGCTGGTGCCGTTCGTCCTCGGCAAGCGCAAGCAGAAGCAGCTGGCGGATCTGGCGGGGGTCTCGGTCGACGCCGAGGTGTGCGCCGGCGGCGCCTGCTTCCGCGAGGCCCTGCTGTTCACCCACAAGGGCCTGTCCGGGCCGGCGGTGCTGCAGGCCAGCTCCTACTGGCGCGAGGGCGAGGCGGTCACCATCGACCTGCTGCCGGGCACGGACCTGGAAACGCTGGTGGAGGCCGCCCGGGCCAACCACCCGAATATGCACCTCAAGAACCTGCTCGCCGATTTCCTGCCCCGGCGCCTGGCCCAGCGCTGGGGCGAGCTGTGGCTGCCCGACAAGCCCCTCGCCCAGCTCAGCCGGGCCGACCTGGAAAAGGCGGGCGACCTGCTCCACCGCTGGACCGTCCACCCCCAGGCCACCGAAGGTTACGCCACCGCCGAGGTGACCCTGGGCGGCATCGATACCGACGAGCTGTCCTCCAAGACCCTGGAGGCCAAGCGCTACCCCGGCCTGTACTTCATCGGCGAGGTGGTGGACGTCACCGGCCACCTGGGCGGGCACAACTTCCAGTGGGCCTGGGCCTCGGGCCATGCGGCGGGCGAAGCGGTGTGAGCCGGACAGCGCACGCTTTCGCAATCCTGAAATAATGGAATGGGCGGCGGATGCTAAGCTGGCATGCTTGGATGCCGGGTGAGCAAGCGAGGATCCCGCCCCATGAGCCGCAGTTTCTGGCTGGAAGACGTCCCCTCCCCCGAGGCCATCGGGGCGAGCCTGCCCTCCCCCTTCAGCATCCGCGCCGAGCCCGCGCGGGAAACGACCAGCACCTACCTGGACTCCTACGACTGGCGGCTCACCGCCAAGGGCGGCCCCATCCGGGTCGACCGCGACGGCGGCGACCTCACCGCCGTGCGCGAGACCAACGGAAACCGCCAGGTCTCCACGCCGCTGACGGTCATGCCGCGCTGGCCCGGAGATCTCCCCCGGGGGGCCCTGCGCGAGGGCGTCCTGGAGGCCACCGAGATGCGCGCCCTGCTGCCGATTGCGGAGGTGACGCGCAGCACGCGGCCGTTGGCGGTGCTCAACGAGGACGACAAGACCGTGGTGCGCCTGCGCCTGGAGGAGGCCGCCGCCCGCATCCCGGAGGGGACCCCGGTGCCGCCGGGCAAGGGCCGCCCGCCCGGCGCCAACCATGGCCTCAATCCCCGGCTGACGCTGCAGCCGGTGAAGGGCTACGACCGCGAGCTGGAGGCGGTGGCCGCGGCGCTGGCGGCCATGGACCGGCTGCGGCCGGCAGCCGGCAGTCCCTTCGAGGAGACCGTGGCCGCTTTGGGCCGCCGGCCGGGGGATTACTCCTCCAAGATCGACGTGGGGCTGCAGCCCGAGATGACCGCGGTGGAAGCCGCCCGCCGCATCCACCGCCACCTGCTGGGCACCCTGGAGGCCAACGTCGAGGGCGCGCGCGCCGACCTGGACTCGGAGTTCCTGCACGACCTGCGGGTGGCCACCCGCCGCACCCGCTCCGCCCTCACCCAGATCAAGGGGGTGCTCCCGCCCGCCCCGCTCAACGACTTCAAGGAGCGCTTCCGCTGGCTGGGCCAGATCACCGGCCCCACCCGCGACCTGGACGTGTTCCTGCTGGGCTTCGAAGGCTACCGGGCGCGCGTGCCCGAGGCCATGCAGGGGGACCTGGAGCCCTACCGGGCGTTTCTCGAACGCCGCCAGCGCGAGGAGCAGCAGCTCCTGGCCAAGCGCCTGGCCTCGCCCCATTTCCGCAAGCTGCTCAAGGACTGGCGGGCCTTCCTGGAGACGCCGCAGCCCACCGACCCGGAGGCGCCCAACGCCCGGCGGCCGGCCAAGGCGGTGGCCGACGAGCGCATCTGGAAGATGTTCCGGCGGGTGATCAAGGAGGGCCGGGCCATCACCGACGACAGCCCGCACGAGGCCATCCACGAGCTGCGCAAGAGCGGCAAGAAGCTGCGTTACCTCATGGAGTTCTTCCAGGACCTCTACCCGGCCGGCGACCTCCAGCCGCTGATCAAGGCGATCAAGGCCCTGCTGGACAACCTGGGCGAGTTCCAGGACCTGGAGGTGCACGCCCACAAGATCCGGGAGGACGCCGAGGCCATGGCGGCCGAGGGCGGCGCCGGCGCCGACACCCTCATGGCCATGGGCGCCCTGGTGGACGACCTCCTGGAGCGCCAGGCGCGCGTGCGGGGCGAGCTCGCCGCCCGCTTCGCCGACTTCGACGCCGCACCCAACCGCGACGCCTACAAGGCGCTGTTCAAACCGGCCAAGGAGGGGAAAAGCGCATGAGGATCCTGGGCGTCTACAACAGCAAGGGCGGCGTCGGCAAGACCGCCACCGCCGTCAACTTCGCCTACCTCGCGGCGCGCGATGGCCGGCGCACCCTGGTGTGGGACCCAGTGTCCTGCCCCAGGGCGGGGTCACCATTCTGCGTGCCGGGATGGCGGGCGCCGCAAGGAAGCGGGCCGAAGGCGGGCTCAATGCCCGTCAAGGTTCGCTGACGCCGCGCCGTTCGCCATCCCGGCACGCCCTTCGGGAGCACCTGAGCCGGATCAGGACGGTGTTGCGCCTCCTCACCGTGGGGCCACCACGCCTTCGTCGGCGCGCCTAGCCCTGAACCGGCTCAGGTCGCTCAGAATGGTGACCCCGCCCTGGGGCAGGACACTCAATCCGCAGGCGGCGGCCACCTTCTATTTCCGCATCAAGCCCAAGGTGAAGGGCACCAAGAAGGTCCTGGGCGGCAAGCGCGACCTGGACGAGGCCATCAAGGGCACCGACTACGAGGGCCTGGACCTGATCCCGGCCGACTTCGACTACCGCAACATGGACCCAGTGTCCTGTCTCAGGGATTCGTTGCAATTCTGCGAGCCGGGAGGGCGGGCGCCGCAAGGAGCCGGGCCGCAGGCGGGCTTCCTGCCCGTCAAGGTCCGGCGACGCCGCGCCGTCCGCCCTCCCGGCTCGCCCGAAGGGAGCTCCTGCGCCGGCCCGGCGCGGCGTTGCGCCTCCTCGACGTGGGGCCACCATCCCGCCCCTGGCCGGCTCCGGCGCCCAGCCAGTTGCCCATGGGGCGGCCAGGCCAGGGGCGGGACGCCTTGCTCCGAACCGGCGCAGGAAGCTCA
>DATFLO010000126.1:0-11409 GCA_035267605.1 Gammaproteobacteria bacterium | reverse complement strand
CCGGCCACGTGGAGGTGCTCAAGCAGATCCTGGCGGAGGCCGACGAGCACACCCTGGTGCTGATGGACGAGATGGGCACCGGCACCGATCCGGAGGAGGGCGCAGCGCTGGCCATGTCGGTGCTGGAGGAGCTGGCCGGGCGCGGCGTGCAGGGCGTGTTCACCACCCACCTGTCGCCGCTCAAGGGCTTTGCCGACGAGCACCCCGCCCTGGTCAACGCCAACATGCGCTTCGATTTCGAGCGCCTGCAGCCCACCTATCGGCTGGAGATCGGCGAGGCCGGCGCCTCCCTGGGCCTGGTGGTGGCCGAGCGCAACGGCCTGGCCGAGCCGCTGCTGGAGCGCGCCCGCGGCCACCTGGAGGAGCTGCGCCCGGGGGCGACGACGGAGCGGGATTCGGCGCAGGGGTCGGAGTAGGCGGCGCCCGGCCGTCCGGAGGTCCCGGCCGGCCGGTCATTACCGTCGTTGCGAGGAGCGCAGCGACGAAGCAACCTCCGGGGAGGCTCCGGCCGTAAACTACCGCCCGGATGGAGGTTGCTTCGGCCCCTGACGGGCCCTCGCAATGACGGAGGGCGACAGGAGCGCCCAGTCCGCCTACCCCTCCGCGGCCTCCTCGCCGGTGTCGTCGTCCTCGGCCTGCTCGAACATCTTGAGGAAGGTCTTGCGCGGCAGCGGGTCCACCTTGCCCAGCTCCAGGGCCTCGTCCACGTGGGCCTTGTCCGCCATGGACACCATGGCGGTGCCCACGCCCGGGGTGGAGCGCGAGAACTGCAGGGCGCGCTGGGCGTTGGTGCGCAGCTCGCCCATGGTCTGGCGCAGGATGGGCGGCTGCTCGTCGAGCAGCCGGCCGCCCATGAGGGTGTGGGTGCCGATGAAGTACAGGCCCAGCTGGTAGGCGGCCTGCACCGTGGAGGCCACGTTGCCCTGGCCGGTGGCCTGGTTGAAGCGGGTGAAGCCCTCGAGCATGTTGACGTTGTAGGGCATGGTCACCAGCCGCATGTGGTGCGCCTGCGGATCCCCGGCGGCCTTCTCGGCGGTGGCCACCTGGCTGGTCAGCGACTGGAACATGGGGTCGTTGGTGGGTACCCGGCAGGACTTCCAGGTGGCCAGGCCGTAGCTGCGCAGCTTGCCCGCCTTGATGGCCATCTCCAGCACCGCGTAGACCTTCTGCAGGCGGGTGTTGAGGTCCTCCTTGGTCTCCATGTGCGGGATGTGGACCTCGGACTGGTCGATCAGGAAGGCGTCCAGGGTCTCCACCCCCAGGGCCTGGCGCGACTGCTCCAGCTGCCAGGCGATGTAGGCGGCGGACAGCAGGTGCGGGCCCTCGGCCAGCTCGTCCGGGGTGCCCAGGCCCTTCTTGACGATGTGGTCCCTGAACCAGGCGCCCAGGTCCTCCGGCGGGCCGTCGGGGAAGGCCATGAAGCCGCCCTTGGCCACCACGAACAGGGCCTCGCGCGGCACGCCGTCGGCCACGGCGTCGCGGATGGCGGCGCCGGCGGCGGCCGCCGAGCGGCCGAAGCGGTAGGACAGGCCCGCCTCCACGACGTTGAGGCCCCCCTTCAGGCCGTGGGCCAGCGCCTCGCGGTAGCCGGCGTCCACCTCATCGGAGGCCTCGCCGTGGTCGGTGCCCAGGCCCAGCGAGGACAGCTTGAGGGCCTCCTTGCCGAAGTCGCTGTAGTGGGCCTCGGCCAGGCCGCTGCCGTCGGCGTAGGCCTGGGTGCCTTCGTGGGTGGCGTGGCCCGGGATGAGCTCGGGCAGGTCCTTGCCCCGGGATCGTCCGAACATGGCGGTGCTCGCTCGGTTGCGGGAGTCTCGGTGGATTCAGCGGGCCCCGGCGGTGGCCCGCGCGGCGCCCCGGATCAGCGGGTGGTGGCCGCGCAGCCAGTCCAGGGCCGCCTCCACGTCGGGATTGACCGGCCCCTGCTGGGGCGGGTCCAGGCGGCTGCGGAACAGCTCCTCGAACCAGTCCTCGTCCTCGTCCAGGTCCCAGTCCACCGCCTCCAGCAGCTCGCGCCCGGCGGCCGGAAGCGCCACGGGCAGGTCGCGCCCGGACAGCTGGGCCCACAGGCCCGCCCAGCAGCGGGCCAGGGCCAGCGGGTGGTAGCCGCCGCCGCCGGTGACCACCAGGCGCGGCGCGCTGTCGGCCTGGATGCGCGCCGCCATGCGCAGGAAGGCCTGGGTGGAGACGCGGAACTTGCTTAGGGGATCGGGCAGCAGGATGTCGGTGCCGGCCTGGAAGACCACGGCGTCCGGCTGGAAGCGGTCGCTTACCCACGTCCACACGGCGCCGAAGGCGGTCTCGTAGTCGTCGTCGTGGGCGCCGCGCGGCATGGGCAGGTTGAGGGCGTAGCCCGTGCCCTCGCCGTGGCCCCAGTCGTCGAGATTGCCGCCGGCGAAGGGGTAGGCCTCGCCGGTGGCCATGTGCAGGGACAGGGTGAAGACCTCGGGATCGGCGGCGAAGGCGTTCTCCACGCCGTCCCCGTGATGGGCGTCCAGGTCCACGTACAGCACCCGCCAGCCCTCCCGGCGCAGGCGCAGGACCGCCAGGACCGGGTCGTTGAAGTAGCAGAAGCCGCGCGCCTGGTCGGGGGCGGCGTGATGCATGCCGCCGGCCGGGTTGAAGCCGATGCGGCCCTCGTCGATGACCGCCTCGGCGGCCTGGATGCTGGCCCCGGTGGCCAGGGCGGCGGTGGCGTAGAAGCCCTTGAATGCCGGGTTCTCGAAGTTGCCCAGGTTCCAGCGCTTGCGGTCGGCGGCGGAGGCGCGCTCGGCGGCCTCGATGCGGCGCGCGGCGCGCAGGTAGTCGCTGGTGTGGAACCAGGCCAGCTCGTGGTCGGCGGCGGCGCGCGACTCGCGGTACTCGGCCTCGGGCAGGGCGCCGTAGGCCTGGAGCAGGTCCACGGTGAGCGACACCCGCGGGATGCCGAGGGGGTGGTTGGAGCCGTAGCTGGGCCGCCGGTAGCGGGCCGCCCCGAAGAACAGGGCCTGGCTCATGCGCCGTCCTCCCCGCCGGGGTCGGTGGTGTTCTCGTCGGTGTAGTGGCCCTTGAACCCGCGCGGCGCGCCGCGGTTCATGCCGCTCATCATGGTGGCCATGCGCAGGTCCTTGTTGAGCCGGACCACCCGACCCGGGATCCAGAACAGGTCCGCCGCCGCCCCGGCGGCGGGCAGCAGCCACAGCCACGGCCAGCCGGCCAGGACCTGGGCCAGTCCCGCGGCCGCCGTGGCCGCCAGGAAAGCGAGGCCGCCGTAGGGCTCGCGCAGATAGAAGCGGTGCCAGCCGAGGGGGAACAGCAGCCAGCGCAGGTAGGCGCCCGGCGTGGTACGCTCCACCGCCTTGTAGGCCATCTGGACCTGCTGCAGGCCGCCGCCCTTGAGGTCCATGCCCTGCCACTGCTTGCCCATCGTTTTATCCCCTCATAAAATAATTTGGTTTACGGTGGGGGGTGGTGTTTGAGCAAAATTATCAACTATTCAGGATACCGCGAACGGCCCGGCCGAGAGAAGCCGGCGCCACGGCGCGCCTGAACACCAGCCCGGGCCGCGGCCCGGGGGAACGGTAGCACCATGGCCGACCGCAGACTGCATGTTTTCCACACGGTGGCGCAGCTGTCCAGCTTCACCAAGGCCGCCAACCGGCTGCACATGACTCAGCCGGCGGTGACCTTTCAGGTCAAGCAGCTCGAGGAGCAGTTCAACACCCGGCTGTTCGACCGCAACCACAACCGCATCACCCTCACCGAGGCCGGCGCCATCGTCTTTGAGTTCGCCGACAAGATCCTGAACCTCTACGAGGAGATGGAGAATTCGGTAGGTGAGCTGACCGGCGAGATGCGGGGGGTGCTGCTGGTGGGGGCGTCCACCACCATCGGCGAGTACCTGCTGCCGCGGGTGCTGGGCGCGTTCCGCACCGCCTATCCGGCGATGAAGGTGCGCATGAACGTGGCCAACACCCGCGACATCGTCCAGCAGGTCGAGAATAATACCATCGACATCGGCATCGTCGAGGGCGCGGTCCACAACTCCAACCTGGCCATCCGCGAGTGCCAGCCGGATCAGCTGGTGGCCATCTTCCCGTGCGGCCACAAGCTGGCCGACAGGGAGCGGGTGGCGCCCGCGGATTTGCTGGACTACCAGTTTGTCCTACGGGAGGAGGGGTCGGGCACGCGCGAGGTGCTGGCCGACTACATCCGCGAGGGCGGCGCCGACCCCAACAAGCTCGACATCGTCATGGAGCTGGGCTCCGGCGAGTCGGTCAAGGGCGCGGTGGAGAGCGGGCTGGGCATCTCCGTGGTGTCCGAGGCCACGGTGCGCAAGGAGGCGCGGCTGGGCACCCTCGAGGTGCGGCCGCTGAGCCCGCCGCTGGAGCGCGCCTTCTCCTTCGTCCACCAGAAGCAGAAGTTCCGCTCGCAGGCGGTGGAGCGGTTCTACCAGTTCATTCAGGAGCAGTGCAAAAAGGGCGATCCCTGGGACGAGACCCGCACCGAGGGCTCCAGCGAGGTCGTCCTGTAAAGGGATCGGCAAGTCATCATGCCTAGCTTCATCGTCATTCAGCACAGCCACCACGAGTTCCTGGGCACCATCGAGAAGCAGCTGGAGCACCGGGACATCGGCTTCCTCTACATCCGGCCCTTCCTGGGCCAGGCGGTGCCCGGCACGCCCCAGGACAAGGACGCCCTGTTCGTGCTCGCCGGGCCCATGGATCCCACCGAGACCGACGACTTCCCCTTCCTGGAGGAGGAGGAGTTCCTCATCGGCCAGTTCCTCAAGCAGGACCAGCCGGTGGTGGGCATCGGCCTGGGCGCCCAGCTCATGGCCAAGCACTTCGGCGGCGAGGCCTCGGAGGACCCGGAGCTGACCGCGGCCTTCGTCAACGCCCGCAAGACTGCCGCCGGCGAGGGCGACCCGCTGGCCGAGGCCATGGACGGCAAGGAGGTGTTAGTCTGGCACGCCGGCTCGGTGGCGCTGCCCGAGGGGGTCGAGCCCATCCTGGTGGACGACGACGGCAACTGGCTGGCCTTCCGCCCCCACCCCCGGGCCTACGGCCTGCTGTTCCGCCCCGAGATCAAGCCGGGGATCATCGAGGACATGGTCATGGAGGACCGGCCGCACCCCGACCAGGTGGGCGACCTGCTCAACTACGCCCGCCAGGCGTGGGGCCAGGGCACCATGCAGGAGGTCACCGACAAGGCCGTGGTGGCCCTGGTCAAGGAGCTTGAGCTCATGCATGCCCACGCCAAGCCCGGTCCGGCCTTCGATTTCAATGTCCAGGACGACTGAGGGCGGCCATGACAGACAACGAAAAGCGCATCCTGGCCGCGCTGGAGCGGCTGTCCGAGGAGCAGCAGCGGCAGCTGGTGGACTATGCCGAGTTCCTGGTGGGGCGCACCGGCGGCGATCCGCTGGCCGGGGCGGGCGAGGCGGTGGCCGGCGAGCCCGCCGCGCCCCGGGAACCGCAGCCGGTGGAGCCGGCCCCCGATGAGGGGCCGGTGAAGGCCATCAAGCGCCTGCGCCAGACCTACCCCATGCTCGATGCCACCAAGCTCCTGGACGAGACCACCACCATCATGTCCAAGCGCTACCTGCAGGATAAGCCCGAGGACCAGGTGATCGAGGAGCTCGAGGAGGTCTTCGAGCAGCACTACCGGCGCTACCTGGCGGCCTTCGAGGACTAGCCCCGGGTCGCTTTCCCCGCCGCCGGCTTTGGTCTACCCTGCCAGCGGAGCCCGTCCCCGAAAGCCCGACCGCGCCGGAGGCGCCGTGTACACGCCGCTCGAGTGGTTCCAGAAGCGCTTCGCGGATCCCCAGGTCCTGCTGCTGACCCTGCTTCTGGCCGGGGGGCTCCTGGTCTTCTACCTGTTCGGCCCGGCCCTCAAGCCCTTCGTGGCCAGCGTCATCATCGCCTACCTGCTGGAAGGCTTCGTCCGCCCCCTGGAGCATCACCGCGTGCCGCGCTCGTTGGCGGTTGCCGTGGTCTTCACCGGCTTCCTGCTGGTGGTGCTGTTCCTGCTTTTCAGCCTGCTGCCGCTGATCGCCGATCAGGTCCAGCGCCTGGTCCGCGACCTGCCGCACATCGTGGAGCAGGTTCAGAGCCTCATCCGCAACCTGCCGGAGCGCTTTCCCAGCTTCATCGAGCCGGCCTACGTCGACGGCATCATCACCAGCATCGGCAACCGGCTCCAGGGCTGGGGCGGTCGCCTGGTGTCGCTGTCCCTGTCCTATATCCCGGGCCTGGCCACCCTGCTGGTCTACATGGTCCTGGTGCCGTTTTTGATCCTGTTCATGCTCAAGGACAAGGCCCTCATCCTCGGCTGGCTGAGCACCTTCCTGCCGCCCCACCAGCAGCTGGCGCGCCGCGTGTGGCGCGACGTCGATCGGCAGATCGGCAACTTCATCCGCGGCAAGGCCTGGGAGATCGTCATCGTCGGCGCGGTGACCTTCGTCACCTTCCGCATCCTGGGCTTCGACTACTCCGCCCTGCTGGGGGTGCTGACCGGCCTTTCGGTGCTCGTCCCCTACATCGGCGCGGCGGTGGTGACCATCCCCGTGGCCCTGCTGGGGCTGGTGCAGTGGGGGCTGAGCTGGGACCTCGCCAACCTGGTGATCGCCTACACCATCATCCAGGGCGTGGACGGCAACGTGCTGGTACCCCTGATCTTCTACGAGGCGGTCAAGCTCCACCCCGTGGCCATCATCGTGGCCATCCTCATCTTCGGCTACATCTGGGGCTTCTGGGGGGTGTTCTTCGCCATCCCGCTGGCCACCGTGGTCAAGGCCATCCTGGAGACGGTGCCCAGGCTTCGGGAGACGGAGGAGGCTGTTCCTAAGGAGGAGGCCGCTGCCACGGGAGAGTGACTAGGAAGGCAGTTTTAAGTGTTAAGTTTTAAGTGTTAAGTGAACAGCTGGAGGGAATGGCTCTGGTAATTTGTGGCCGTTTGTTTGGGAAACGCATTTTGGGAACTCAAAGAGCCGGTATGTCTAATGCCAAACTTAAAACTTAAAACTTAAAACTTAAAACTTAAAACTTAAAACTGACGAAAAAAAGCCGGCCCCTCGGGGCCGGCTTTTCGCGTCCCGGAGCCCGGGAGCTAGGACATCCGCACGTCCATGTCCAGGCCGGGATTGCCCTTGACCCCCTTGAGCTTGGGGGTGTTGGGCTCGCCCACCTTGACGTTCTTCTGGCCGCGCAGCCAGTCGGCGACCACGTCGTAGACGTTGGGCCGGTCCTCGTCCACCGGGGTGACGCTGGCCCAGCCGGCCACCTTGTAGGTCTTCTTGGGCGAGATCGGCTTGCCGTTGAGCTCCATGTCCTGCACCCGGTTGCCCTGGGTCTCCTTCGGGTTGAAGGCGAACTTGAGGCCGCCCACGCGCACCATATCGCCGCCCTGCTGGTAGTACGGGTCGGGGTTGAACAGGTTCTCGGCGACGTCCTCGAGCACCAGCTTGAGCCGCTCGCCGGGCATCTCGTCCAGGGTCACCTTGGGGTAGGTGATGGCGGTCTGGGTGTAGACGTGCTCCAGGGTGATGGGATCGCCGGGCAGCACCGACACGCCCCACCGGAAGCCCGGGGACAGCGCGATCTCGGCGTCCTGGTCGTCCATCAGGGCCTCGCAGATGAGCTGGTCGAAGGTGCCGTTGAAGTTGCCGCGGCGGTAGAGCAGGTCCTCGGTGACCGCGAGCTCCTCGCCCAGGTCCTGGCCGGCCTCCTCCTGGGCCTTGGAGCGCTCGGTATCGATGAGCTTGGCCATCTCCGGGTCCGGTTCGATCTCGTTGGAGAAGATCGGCAGCATGTGGAAGCGGTAGTCCCGGACCTTGCCGTTCTTGACGTCGAAGTCCAGACGGGTCAGGTACTTGCCGTTGGAGCCGGAGTTGATCACCAGGGTCTTGCCGCCGAGTCCGCCGCCCTTGTTGGCGATCTCCATGGGCGCCGGCATGGCGTCGTGGGTGTGGCCGCCGAGGATGACGTCCACGCCGCGCAGGCGCGAGGCCATCTTCTTGTCCACGTCCATGCCGTTGTGGGACAGGATCGCCACCACGTCGGCCTTGTCGCCCTCGCGGATCTCGTCCACCAGCTTCTGCGCGTGGTCCTCGTTGATGCCGAAGGACCAGCCCGGGATCTTGTACTGGGGATTGGCGATGGGGGTGAACGGGAAGGCCTGGCCGATCACCGCGATGCGCACGCCGTTGCGCTCCTTGACGGTGTACGGCGGGAACAGGTCGATGGGGTCGCCCCAGGTGCTGTCGGTGATGTTATGGGCGACGAAGTCCATGTCGAGCATGCCGCCATCGATCAGCTCGCGCACCCGGTCCGAGCCGTAGGTGAACTCCCAGTGGCCGGTCATGGCGTCCACGCCGAGCTTGTTGGTGGCCTTGACCATGTCCAGGGCGTTGGTCCACAGGGAAGTGGCCGAGCCCTGCCAGGTGTCGCCGCCGTCGAGCAGTAGGGTCTTGCCGTCGCGCTCGGCCCGGTAGCGGTTGACCAGGGTCTGCAGGTGCGCGAAGCCGCCCATCTTGCCGTACTTGCGGGCGTTCTCGACGAAGTCGATGGGGGTGTAGGCGTAGGTCTTCTTTTCGCTCTTGATCCCGAAATGCTCGAGGAAGGCATCGGTGACCAGGTGCGGCGGCTCGCCCTTCATGGTGCCCACGCCGATATTGATGTTGGGCTCCCGGAAGTAGACCGGGTTGAGCTGGGCGTGGCAGTCGGTGAAGTGCATCAGGGTGACGTTGCCGAAGTCATCGGGCACCGCGTACGGGTCGTCCTTGAACCAGCCCATGGCGTGGGCGCCACGGGGGCGGAGCATGCCGGCGGCGCCGGCCAGACCCAGCGCGTGGAGGAACTCGCGTCGAGAAAGCTGCATGGCTCGGGACTCTCCCTTGGGTTTTGGAGGTGGAGGTGGCGTAAACGGGCCCAAAGGGGCCGGGGCAGCCCGATGCGTGCCGCCCTGCGTAAGCGTGATCGTTGGTGGTCGCGGAGATGGACGCTGCGGTTCGTCCCGCCTCCCTTCGACCGCGGTCGGAGGCGGGCGCGCCGTCCAGTGCCGCCCCGCAGGAATGCAATTACCGGGCCATGGGCGCGCCCCCTCGGAGCCCTTCCGGGGGCCCGCTGCTCCGGGCCCTGCGGGCATCGGTGGCGGCTTCCGGCTGCGGCGCCGGCGCAACGGCCCGGGTCGTCGGACCAAGCGGGCCAGCCGGCGGCCGAAAACGGCCACCGATAACCGGTCGGGATGCGCCTCCCGGTCGGAGGCACTCGCGACGGCCAACGGAATAGGCCCGGGGCCGAAGCCCCGGGCCTATCGGTGCGAAACCCAGCGTCTGGGTTACAGGCTGTGCCCGGGCACCTTCATCGGCAGCCCGTTGGACAGGGAGCCGTGATACACCTCCAGGGCGCGGTAGGCGGGATCCTGGAAGGGCAGGTCATGGGCCCGGATGCGGCGGTTGCAGCCGCGATAGCGGGTGTCCATGAGCCGGGTCTGCTGCTTCTTCATGCGGAAGGTCGGGAACTTGTTGTACTGGCCGCGCGCGTTGGACAGGATCTGCCCGCGGATGCGCATGCCGGCGTTCTGCACGTGGCAGGTGCCGCAGGAGAAGTTCAGCTGGCCGCGCTTCATCCAGTAGAACTTCTTGCCCTTCTCCCAGTACTTGGCCGCCTTGCCATCCGTCTTGATGTCCAGCGGCTGGCCGTTGGACCGCGACTTGACGAAGATGGTCAGGTACCGCATGTCGGTGCCGTGCTTCTGGCTCCAGTCCAGAGGCTTGGCATCCATGTTGTTCACCCGGCACAGGTTGATCTGCATGGCCAGCGTGCGCACCCCTTGGCCATTGATGGCCTTGTTGGGGTTCACCTGCTCGCCCTGCTTCTCGCCCTTGTGGATCAGATCCGGGCCGGAGTCACTGCCGATGGGATAGACGTTGTCCACCACCTTGGGATAGCTGGTGGCGGCGCCCGACAGATCCTCACCGTTCTTGCCGTGGCAAGTGGCGCAGGACTTGCCGTTGGGCCCGGCCTGCTGGAACAGGGTCTTGCCCTCGTCGATGTCCAGCTCACCCGGGTTGAACTGCTCGCCGATGGCCTCGGCGCCTTCCTCGGAGACCGCGCGCTGTTGCTCCTCGCCGGTCAGCTGGGCAAAGGCGTGGCCCGTCCAGACGAGCAGGGCGAAGGTAGCCACTGCATAGGACAGACGTACTTTCATTCTGGGTCCTCCTGCTGGCGAAGGCGGGTCCGTTAGCCGACCTTGACCTCGGCTTCGGCGGTGAAAACGCCACCCTGGTTGTCTTCCCAAGTCATCTTCAGCGTGCCGCTGGACTGAGGAGCAAGGTAGTAGGACAGGTACGGGTTCTTGCTAATGGCCACGCTCCAGTCGGCCTCGAAGACACGGTCCCCGTTGAAGTCGGCCTTCACCTTCTGGATGAAGTGGGCCGGGATCTTCTTCCCGGTCTTGGGGTCCTTGCGCAGGCCCGTCTCCATCGGGTGCAGGATCAGGGAGCGCACCTGGACGGCCTGGCCCTTCTGGGCGCTGCCGACCCGGATACGAGCGGTTCCAGTCTTAGCCATCTTCACTTTCCCCTATATTCAGTTGCCGTCGTGGGTTGCCTGCGGACTCGGGCAATCAGCCGCCGCAACCGCCGATGGTGACGCGGACTTCCTTGGTGGCCTTGTAGAAGCTGCCGTCGGTCGTCTCGGCCACCGCGATGATGTTGGAGGTCTCGCCCATCTTGATGCGGGTGGAAACCTCGGCGCGACCGGTATCCAGCATGTGGAAGCGGGCGGTGTAGGGGGCCGGGTTCTTTTCCACGAAGATGTGGAACTTGGCCACCTTGGAGCCCATGTCGCTGCTCGCGGTAATCGGCACGACGGCGCCGTTCTCGGCGATGGTCGGGGCCTTCAGGCTGACGTTGGCCTCCTGGACATTGGTGGTGCCCAGAGCGGCCTGCATCGCGGAGCTCAGGCTCTCCTTGTCGAAGGCTTCCTTGGGGAACGGGAAGTTGGCCGCCAGGCTCTTGGCGGGCTTCATCAGCCCGGCGCCGGCCGCAGCAACCACCGCACCCGTGGCGCCCATCACCTTCAGGAAGGAGCGCCGACCGGTGTTCTCATTCGTTACGCGCATTTGGCTTGTTCCTCCGTTTCCCAGATCCAGTCGGTTAGTAGTGGAGCGTCATCAGGTAGGCGACGATCTTGTCGATCTCGCCCTCGGTAAGGATGTGGTGCTTACCGAAGGGCGGCATGGAAGTCACCTTGTTGAACTGCTCCGCATCCCAAATCTGCTTCCGGATGCGCTCCTTGCTCAGCCGGTCGGCGACACCCACCAGGCTGGGCCCGAGGTTACCGGGAAGATCCCCACCGGGCATGACGTGGCACGCCAGGCAGTTGCCCTTCTTGCGATTGAAGGCGAGGTCCTTGCCCTTCTGCTCGG
>DATFLO010000125.1:0-5320 GCA_035267605.1 Gammaproteobacteria bacterium | reverse complement strand
CTCGAGGAGACCGGCATCGAGGCGGATCCCGGCGCCCCGTTCACCGCCCTCGACGTCATCGAGCACGACGACGACGGCGGCCTGCGCCACCACTTCGCCCTGGTCGCCGTGCCCCTGGCCTACCGCTCGGGGGAGCCGGACCCCGGCGACGATGCAGCGGCCGCCGGCTGGTTCGCCCCGGCCCGCCTGCCGGACCCGCTGTGTACCGACGTGGCCGAGCTGGTGGCGGCCAGCCGGCCCGCCGCCGGCCCCTGAAACGGCTTGCAGAGGGTCCCGCTTTGGGCCAACCTGTCTCCATTGGAACCGTCCACCCCGAGGTCTCTCCATGGCCACGCTGAACGAGCTCGACAACCTCCTGCGGGACACCCTGCACCGCCTCAACGAGATGGAATCCGGCGATTCCGAGACCAGCGAGCGCTACCTGCGCAAGGCCCGCGCCAGCATCCAGAGCCTGCGCACCAGTCTGGCCCTGGAGGCCCTCACCCAGCTCAACCCCTCCGGCCCCCGGGACAATCCGGACAAGCCCTGACCGCCGGCCCCGTTGACCGGCCTTCGGCGGTACCGGCGCCGCCTCCCGGCGGCCGCCCTCCTGCTCCTCGCCGTGCCCGCGGCGGCGGCCGCCGGCCTCCCCGACCTCGACCACCGCATCGGGCGCATGCTGGTGGTCGGCTTCCGGGGCCTGGAGGCCGGCCCCGACTCCGCCATCGCCGGCATCATCCGCAGGCACCACATCGGCGGCGTCATCCTGTTCGATCGCGACGTCCCCAGCGGCTCCGCCACCCGCAACATCCGCAGCCCGCGCCAGCTGCGCCGCCTGACCCGCCAGCTGCAGGCGGCGGCGCCCTATCCCCTGCTCATCGCCGTCGATCAGGAAGGCGGCCGCGTGACCCGGCTGGGCCCTGACCACGGCTTCCGCGCCGGGCCCTCCGCCGCCACCCTGGGCCGGCGCCCGGTGGCCGCCACCCGCGAGGCCGCGGCCGCCGCCGCCCGCCAGCTGCGGGCGGAGGGGATCAACTGGAACCTGGCGCCGGTGGTGGACCTTGCCGTCGATCCCGACAACCCCGCCATCGCCCGGCTCGACCGCAGCTTCGGCGCCACCCCGGAGCGCGTGACCGCGCGCGCCGCGGCGGTGGTGCGCGCCCACCGCCGGGCGGGGGTGCGCACCGCGCTCAAGCACTTCCCCGGCCAGGGCAGCGCCCGCGGCGACACCCATCGCGGCGTGGTGGACATCACCGCCAGCTGGCGGCGCCGCGAGCTGGTGCCCTACCGCAGCCTCATCCGGCAGGACCTGGCGGACAGCATCATGGTGGGCCACCTCAGCCACCGGGGCCTGGACCCGGACTGGCCGGCCTCGCTGTCGCCGGCGGTGGTGGACGGCCTGCTGCGGGGGGAGCTGGGCTTCCACGGCGTGGTGGTCAGCGACGACCTGCAGATGGGGGCCATCCGCAGGCGCTACGGGCTGCGCACGGTCATCCGCCAGGCCCTGGCGGCGGGCAACGACCTGCTGCTGTTCGCCAACAACACCGTCTATCAGCCCGACATTGCCGAGCGCGCCGCCAACGTCATGCACTCCCTGGTGACCAGCGGCGAGGTGTCCGAGGCGCGCATCAACCGCTCCTATCGCCGCATCCGGCACTTCAGCCGCGGCCTGGGCGGGGGTCGGCGGTGACTCGCGGCGCGATCCGGCTGGGGGGCTGGCTGGGGGGGCTGCTGGCCGGCGTGGCGGCGGCCGGGGAGCTGCCGGAAACCACCGTGCGCTGCGGCGAGGCCGGCCTCACCGCCGAGGTGGCCGTGACCTCCACCGAGCGCGCCCGCGGGCTGTCGGGCCGGGACCGCCTGGCGCCCGACCGCGGCATGCTGTTCGTCTGGCCAGGGGAGGAGCCGCGCCGGTTCTGGATGAAGGATACCCGCATCCCGCTGTCGGTGGCCTTCCTGGACCGCCGCGGGCGCATCCTCAACATCCACCGCATGGCGCCGCCGGCGGTGACTACCCGCTTCGGCGTACCCGACGGCGGCTTCCGCCGCTACCCCTCCCGGGGGCCGGCGCGCTTCGCGCTGGAGGCCAATCGCGGCTGGTTCGCCGCCCACGGCATCGAGCCGGGAGACCGCTGTGCCTTCCGGCTGGCCGCCGGTGTCGCCGGGGCCGAGCCGCTGGCAGTGGGCGGCGGGTCCTGAGGCCGGCTACCCGCTCTCCGGCGGGGGCTCGGTAAGCTCCGCCAGCACCGCGTCGATGCGATCCAGCAGGGACCCCTCGCCGCCGCCCATGCCCTCCGACTCGGCGGTGGAAAGCTCGCGGGCGTCGTACTCCCAGCGCCGCAGCAGGTCCAGCTTGTCCGCCCGCGACACATCCGGGTGATCGCGCAGGGCCTCGGGGGTGCCGAACACGGCGCCCGGGTCCAGGCGCGCCCGCTCCAGGTCCGGCGACGGCTCGCTGCCTGTGCTCATGGTGTCTCCTCCTGCGTGGGCGGCCGCTGCCTGCTAGTCTGGGATTTTGCCCCCGAGGAAGCCGGCCATGTCCGAACCCTACGGCGCCGTGCTGTTCGCCAACCAGGCCTTCTACCACGCCTTCAACAGCCGCGACGCGGACTTCATGGACCGCATCTGGGCCCGCCACGCGCCGGTGGCCTGCATCCACCCGGGCTGGGACCCGCTGGTGGGCCGGGAGGCGGTGATGGAGAGCTGGCGCCAGATCTTCGCCAACACCACCGGCGGCACGCTGCAGGCCCAGGAGGAGCGCACCGTGGTCAGCGGCGACCACGCCTACGTGCTGACCTATGAGGTGATCGGCGAACAGCCCCTGATCGCCACCAACCTGTTCGTGCGCGAGGAAGGCGAGTGGCGCATGGTCCACCACCAGGCCGGGCCCTGCCAGTCGGTGCCGCCGGCCCCGGAGGGGCCGTCGATGCAGTAGCCCGTTGGCGCCGCCGCGCCTACCCCAGGGCGGACAGGGCCTGCTCGTAGTCAGGCTCGTCGCCGATCTCGGGCACCAGCTGGCGATGCACCACGCGGTCGTCGGCGTCGAGCACCACCACCGCCCGCGCCGTGATCCCGGCCAGCGGACCGTCCTCCAGCAGCACCCCGTAGTCCCGGGCGAAGGCCTTGTCGCGCATCATGGAAAGCGGCACCACGTTGTCCAGGCCCTCGTTGCCGCAGAAGCGCTGCTGGGCGAACGGCAGGTCGGCGGAGACCACCAGCATCACGGCGTCGTCGTGGCTGCGGGCGTAGTCGTTGAAGCGGCGCGTGGACTCGGCGCACACGGGGGTGTCGAGGCTGGGCACGATGTTGAGCAGCTTCTTCCTGCCGGCGAAGTCGGCCAGCGAGCGCTCCCCCAGCTCGGCGTCCACCAGCGTGAAATCGGGGGCCTTGGCGCCCACCTCGGGCAGCTCGCCGCTGGTGCGGATGGGATCGCCTTTGAGGGTGACCTCGGCCATTGGCATTCTCCTTATTCTGGAAACGATTGCCGCCATGCGGGAAAAGCCCAGCAAATCGGTCGGATTCTCTCCCCATCCGATTGTTGGACAGCGCCCCGCCGCCTTCAACCCCTGCCCGCCAACCGAGGAGCCGATCATGCCGAAGCCGAGATCCTTCCGCACCGCCCTGGCCGCCGCCGCGCTCGCCCTGGCCCCCGCCCTGCCCGCCCCGGCTGCGGCCGCCGGGGACGGCGGCGACCTGGTGTCGGTCCAGCGCATGTCCATGGAGCTGGCCCGCGACATCGCCGACGGCGCGGTCAAGGCCTGCCGGGCCAAGGGCTATCAGGTCTCCGCGGTGGTCCTCGACCGCAACGGCGACACCCAGGCCCTGCTGCGCGACGTCTACGCCCCGCGCATGACCATGGACATCGCCCGCCGCAAGGCCGGCGCGGTGATCCTCTCCGGCACCGCCAGCGCCCGCCTGGACGCCGACCGCCCCGACATCAGCAGCGACCTCAACAACCTCGACGAGGTCCTGACCATGGCCGGCGGCCTGCCGGTGGAGGCCCAGGGCGCCATGGTGGGCGCGGTGGCGGTGAGCGGCGCCCCGGGCGGCGACATCGACGCCGAATGCGCCCAGGCCGGGCTCGACGCCGTTTCCGACCGCCTCCAGTTCGGCGGCCTCTAGGGTCCTGAGACAGGACCCTGCCCCCGGGCGCTCGCCGCCCCGCCGGAGCGGTTACAGCTCGGCGCGCAGCTCCAGGATGCCGGCGTCCTCGTCGCTGGTGCGCACGGTGAACTGGAGGCGTTCGGCCAGGTCCCGCATGTCGCTGTTGTTGGACAGGGTCTCGCCCACCATCACGCGCAGGCCGCGGGCCTTGGCCGCGCCCATGAGGGTGCGCAGCAGGCGGGTGCCGATGCCCAGGCCGCGCCAGTCGTCGGCCACCACGATGGCGAACTCGCAGCTCTCGCCGTCGGGGTTGATGGTGTAGCGGGCCACGCCCAGCTCCACCTCCGCGCCGGCACGCTCGGTGACGGCGATGAAGGCCATCTCGCGGTCGTAGTCGATCTGGGTGAAGCGCACCAGCATCTCGTGGGTGAGCTCGTGCAGGGTGCGCATGAAGCGGAAGTACTTGGACTCCTCCGACAGGTTGCGCACGAAGTCCTGCTCGATCTCGGCGTCCTCCGGTCGGATGGGCCGGATGCGGATGTCGGTGCCGTCGCTGAGCTGGAAGCGGTCGCCCAGGTGCGCCGGATAGGGGTGGATGGCCATGTGGCCGTAGGGCTCCAGCGACGGCGCCGGCGAGTCCACCCCGATGCGGGCGTCCACCACCCAGGCGCCGTCGGGGTCGGCCATCAGCGGGTTGATGTCCAGCTCGGTGACGTGGGGCAGCTCGCACACCAGCTCCGAGACCCGCAGCAGCACCCGCTCCACCGCCGCCAGGTCGGCCGGCGGCAGGTTGCGGTAGGCCTGCAGCATGCGGTGGATGCGGGTCTCCTCGATCAGGCGCCGGGCCAGGAACTGGTTCAGCGGCGGCAGGGCCACTGCCCGGTCGCGCAGGATCTCCACCGCGGTGCCGCCGGCGCCGAAGCTGACCACCGGGCCGAACACCGCATCCCGCAGCACCCCCACCAGCAGCTCGCGGCCCTGGCTGCTGGTGTACATGCGCTCCAGGGTGACGCCCTGCAGGCGGGCGTCCGGGCGCTGCTCGCGGACGCTGTCCATGAGCTCGTTGTAGGCGTGGCGAACCGCCTGGGCGCTGCCGATGTTCAGCCGCACCCCGCCCACGTCCGACTTGTGCGGGATGTCGGGGGAGTTGATCTTCATGGCCACCGGGAAGCCCAGCGATTCGGCCATGACCAGGGCCTGGTTGGCGGAATCCACCTCCACCGACGACAGCACCGGCACG
>DATFLO010000124.1:0-4718 GCA_035267605.1 Gammaproteobacteria bacterium | reverse complement strand
CCTTCAAGATGGCCGTGAGCCTGGCCAAGCCGGATGAGCCCGCCAACGGCAAGCAGGGCAAGGGGGGCGGCTGAATGGACGTCAACGACCTGAATCTGGACGCCGTCCTGCGCGCCCCGGACTGGATGAAGGCGGTGGTGCTGCTGGTGATCACCGCCCTGCTCGGCGGCGCCTTCTGGTACTTCGTCTACCAGCCGCACGCCAAGCAGGTGGAGCGCATGGAGAAGCGGGTGGAGACCCTCAAGGCGCAGTACCAGCGCAAGAAGCGCCAGGTTGCCAACCTGCCGGCCCTGCGCAAGCAGTACAAACAGCTCCAGGAGCGGATGGAGGGGGCCCTGGAGCAGCTGCCGGACCGCACCGAGGTGGCCAGCCTGCTGGTGGAGGTGACCCGGGCCGGGCGCTCCGAGGGCCTGACCTTCGAGCTGTTCAAGCCGCAGAAGGAGAACCGCAAGCAGATCTACGCCGAGCTGCCGGTGGAGCTGGAGGTGACCGGATCGTACAACGCCATGGGCCGGTTCCTGGCGGCCACCGCGTCGCTGCCCCGCATCGTCAACATCGGGGACCTGAGCCTGAAGGCCTCCAACCGCAATGACAGCCTGACCATGAAGGCCACGGCCCGAACCTTCCGCTATCTGGAACAGGGCGAGGGAGGCGGCAAGTGAGGCGCCTAGGAGCGGTTGCCGGAGCGGTGCTCCTCCTGACCGGCTGCAGCGGCGGCCCGGATGATCCGGTGTCGGACCTGCGCGCGATGGTGGAGAAGCCCACCCCGCCTCCCAACGAGGAGGCCCTGCCGGAGCTCCCCGAGCCGGTGCAGCCCACCAAGGTCAGCTTCGGCGCCCTGCAGCGCTCGCCCTTCTCGGCGATCCCGTCCCTGCGCGATGCCCAGGAGTCCAAGCCCGAGTACACCGGGCCCAAGCCCATCCAGGACCGCGAGCGGGGGCCGCTGGAGGATTTTGCCCTGGGCTCGCTCAAGATCGTGGGTACCATGAAGCTGCCGGGCCAGGGCTGGCGCGCCTATGTGAGCGCCCCGGACGGGGTGGTGCGCACCGTCGAGCCGGGCGACTACATGGGCCAGCAGTACGGACGCATCGAACAGATCGGTCCCAACGGGGTTGTCCTGCGCGAGCTGGTGCCTCGCGGTGAGGGCCGCTGGGAACGCCGGAGGCGCACCGTTGAGATCAAGTCGACAGGGGGATGACATGGTGCCGTGGCGGATTCATCGCATAACCGCCTTGTTCCTGCTGGCCGTCGTGCAGGCCGTGGTCCTCCAGGGGGCCGCTGCGGCGGCGGTCAAGGTGGACAAGGTGGAGCTGTACGAGGACAACGGCACCACCGGCGTGCTCCTGGCCGGCGACGGCGAGCTCAAGTACCGCCTGGTTTCGCAGCAGGATCCGCCGCGGGTGATCGTGCAGCTCCCGAACGCCGACCTCGCTCCCGAGGCCCTGCCCAAGTCCACCTCCAAGGGGCTGGTGCGCAACCTCCGCCTGCACAGCGCCAACGGCGGCCCGCCGCGCCTGGAGCTGGTCCTGGCACGCGCCGCCGAGGCGACGGCCAGCCGCGAGGGGACGGCCCTCCACATTGCCCTCAAGCCCGAGGGCCAGTCCGCAGGCACGGGCTCCGCCAGCGCCTCCGGCGGCAGCGCGCCGGTGAAGCTGGAGGACTACGTGGTCTCGCGCAACGACCAGGGCACCAGCGTCCTGCTGAAGACCACCGGCAAGATCCCCCGCTTCCAGTCCTTCCAGCTGGATGATCCGCCGCGTCTGGTGGTGGACCTCTACGGCGTGGACCTGGCCCTGCCCCGGAGCGAGTACCCGGTTAAGCATCCCTTCATCGACCGCATCCGCTTCGGCGAGCAGTCCGGGCGTCTGCGCGCGGTGCTGGACCTCAAGGGCCGGGTGACCCACTCGGTCAAGCCCAGCAGCCAGGGGCTGCGGCTGGCCCTGACCCGGCCGAGCAGCCGCGAGCGCATCCGCCACATCGACAACGTGGATTTCACCACCGGGCCCGAGCCGCGCATGGCCCGGCTCAGCTTGAAGCTGGACCGGACCGGCGCCGAGGTCCAGGTGCACCGGGAGCAGGACAAGGTGGTGATGGATCTGCCCAAGACCCGGTTGCCCAAGCGTCTGGAGAAGCGCCTGGTGGTCACCGATTTCGGCACCGCCGTGGACACCGTGGACCTCTACCAGAAGGGGGATGCGGTGCGGGTGGTGGCCAGCGGCGACGGGCCCCTGCAGCCGCGCACCTACCAGCTGGAGAACCGGCTGGTGCTGGACGTCGCCAAGATGAAGAAGGAGCAGGCGGCCAAGCGCGGACCGGACGCCACCGGCAAGCCCTACGAGGGCGAGAAGCTCAGCCTCAACTTCCAGGACATCGAGGTCCGCCAGGCCCTGCAGATCCTGGCCGAGTTCGCCGACATCAACATCATCGCCAGCGAGAGCGTCGGCGGCAGTCTCACCCTGCGCCTGCAGGAGGTGCCCTGGGACCAGGCCCTGGACCTCATCCTGGACAGCCAGGGCCTGGGCATGGAGCGCACCGGCAACGTCATCCGCGTGGCGCCCAAGGCCGAGCTCCAGAAGCAGCGGGAGCAGGACCTCAAGGCCGAGATGCAGCAGCAGCAGCTGGTGCCGCTGCAGACCGAGCTGATCCAGGTGAACTACGCCAAGGCCTCGGAGGTGAAGTCGCTGCTGGAGTCCCAGCAGGGCGGCGGGGGAGGCGGTAGCGGGGGCGCCGGCCCGAGCGGCATCCTCTCCCAGCGCGGCTCGGTCACCGTGGATGACCGCACCAACAGCCTGATCGTCCGCGATACCCCCGACCAGATCCGTCGCGTCAAGCAGCTGGTGAGCAAGCTCGACCGGCCCACCAAGCAGGTGATGATCGAGGCGCGCATCGTCAAGATCGATACCAGCTTCGAGCGCAACCTCGGCATCCGCTGGGGCGGCCTGTATACCTCGGCCAACGGCCAGAACCGTTTCTCCGGCAGCCTGGCGGGGGCGCAGGCCAGCACTCCGGACCTGGCGGTGGATCTGCCGGTTGGCGGCGCCGCGGGTGGCGGACCGGCCACGGTGGGAATGCGGCTGGGCAGCATCGGCAACAACGCCACCCTGGACCTGGAGCTCCAGGCCATCGAGGCCGAGGGCAACGGCAAGGTCATCTCCAGCCCGCGGGTGGTCACCGCCAACCAGCAGCAGGCCACCATCGAGCAGGGCACGGAGATCCCCTACCAGCAGGCGACTTCTTCGGGGGCCACCTCGGTGTCCTTCAAGAAGGCGGTCCTGAGCCTGGACGTGACCCCGCAGATCACGCCGGACGGCCGGCTGATCATGGACGTCAACGCCAGCAACGATACGGTGGGGCAGAACACGGTGGCCGGTCCCGCCATCGATACCGAGGAGGTGGAGACCCAGGTGCTGGTGGACGATGGCGAGACCATCGTCATCGGCGGGATCTACGCCAAGAGCCAGCGCGAGGACGAGACGGGCGTGCCCATCCTCCGCAACATCCCGCTGCTGGGCTGGCTGTTCCAGAACAAGACCACCTCCACCCAGAAGAACGAGCTCCTGATCTTCCTCACGCCGCGGGTCATCGAGGACAGCTCGGAGAGCCTCGCCGGTTCCGGGGGGCGCCTCAGCGACTGAGGCAATGCCCCGAACCGGCCGGCTCCCGCCGGCCAACAACGGGAAACCATGCCGGCCCCGGTCCCAAGGCCCGGGGCCGGTGCCGTTTCTCCTCCGAAACTCGGGTAGGCTCCTGTGCGATCAGCCACGATTTTCCTGGTGGGACCGATGGGCTCGGGCAAGTCCACGGTGGGGACCGAGCTGGCCGCGCGGCTGGGGGCAGCCTTCCGGGACCTGGATGAGGCGGTCGAGGAAGAAGCCGGGCGCCCCATCACCGAGATCTTTCAGGCCGAGGGCGAGGCCGGCTTCCGCGACCGCGAGGAGACCGCCCTCCGGGCCATCCCGGGTGAGGGCGGCCGGCGGGTGGTGGCCACCGGTGGCGGCGTGGTGCTGCGTGAGGCCAACCGCCGCCTGATGGCCCAGACGGGGCAAGTGGTGTACCTCCACGCGCCGGTGGAGACCCTGCTGGAGCGGGTGGCCGGCGACGCCAACCGGCCGCTGCTGCAGGTAGCGGACCCCAGGGCCAAGCTGGAGGCCCTCCAGACCGAGCGGGATCCCCTGTACCGGCAGGCCGACCTGACGGTGGAGACCGCCGGGCGCAGCCCCGCCGAGATCGTCGACGAGATCCTTGCCCGCCTGGATTCGGGGACCGGCAACCGGGTAGACTAATCCCTTCGCCGAACCATCCACCGGCCCATCCCCGGTTCCCCCATGAAAACCTTCACCGTCGAGCTCGGGGAGCGCAGCTACCCCATCCACATCGGCCCGGACCTGCTCGGCCAGGGGCGGCTCGTGGCCGAGGCCCTGCCCGCCCGGCGGGCGGTCATCGTCACCAACGAGACGGTGGCGCCGCTGTATGCGCAGCCGCTGGAGGCGGGCCTGGCGGAAGCCGGTGTGGAGGTGGTGGACACCATCCGCCTGCCCGACGGCGAGGCCTACAAGACCCTGGGTACCCTGGAGGCGGTGTACGACCGCCTGCTGGAGCGCAAGGCGGACCGCCAGACCGCGGTGGTCGCCCTCGGCGGCGGGGTGATCGGCGATCTGGCCGGGTTCGCCGCGGCCACCTACCAGCGCGGAGTGCCCCTGGTCCAGGTGCCCACCACC
>DATFLO010000123.1:0-9236 GCA_035267605.1 Gammaproteobacteria bacterium | reverse complement strand
CCTCGACGTGGGGCCACCATCCCGCCCCTGGCCGGCTCCGGCGCCCAGCCAGTTGCCCATGGGGCGGCCAGGCCAGGGGCGGGACGCCTTGCTCCGAACCGGCGCAGGAAGCTCAGAAATGTAACGAATTTCTGCGACAGGGCCCTAACCCTCCAGGGTCCCCCGGACCAGCAGGTGGCGGTCGCCGGCGCTTGCCACCGCCAGCCCTTCCAGCGCCGCCTCGTCCACCTGCGCCTGCACCTCGTCGGGCGTGAAGGCGGCCAGCAGCGAGTTGTAGAAGTCGGTGCGCAGCTGCTCCGGCTCGTCGGCGGCGTACTGGTCGACGATCGCGGCGGCCGCCTCCGGCGACTCGGGCCGCTGCAGGTCCATGATGTAGACCGCGGTGCCCTCTCCCGCCACGCGCGCGATGGTCCCCCACAGATCGCTGGGATCGTGCAGGTGGTGCAGCAGGCTGTTGGAGACCACGGCGTGGAAGGGCATGGGCGGCGGCTCCAGGTCCAGGACGGTGCTGATGACCAGCATGATGCGGCCCTCCTCGTCGGTGCCGGCCACGGCCTCCCGCGCCAGGTCCATCATGGCCGGCGAGCCGTCCACCGCCTGCACCAGGGCGCCGGGGATGGCGCGCGCCAGCCGCAGCGGGATGTCCCCCGGCCCGCAGCCGAGGTCGAGGATGAACGGGCTGCCGCCCAGCCACGGGAACTCGGCCCGGAAGCCCTCCACGAATCCGCTGTTGACCTCCTCGAAGTCGGCCTCGGCGTAGGCCCGCGCCTGGGCCTCGTCGTCCATGAGCTCGGGCTCGGGGGTTCGTTCCATGGGATCGCCTCCGGTGAGGGCCAGCCACCGCCGGTGCAACCGCTGGCCGGAAGGGGCCGTCGATCTGGTACGCTGGCCCCAACTATAGCGCGCCCAGCAAGGGGAACCCAGCATGCCAAAGCTTCAGCTCGCCGCCCTCGCCACCGCCGGCCTCCTGTATGCCGGCAGCGCCAGCGCCCTGCCGCTCGTGGACGTCGACGTGGGCGCCCGCTACTGGCGGGCGAATCCCACCGGCGACGCCTCCTACAAGGGCGACAAGTGGGACATGCAGGACGACCTCGGCTTCGACAAGGAGGGCGCCCCCAACCTCTACGGCCGCCTCGCCTTCCCGCTGATCACCGTCGACGCCGAGTACACCAAGCTCGCCTACGACGGCAAGGTCAAGCGCAGCCTGACCTGGGGCGGCCAGACCGCCAGCCTCAACGGCGACTCCAGCTTCGACGCCACCCTCCTGCACGCCGGCGCCATGTTCAACGTGCCGCTGCCGGTGGTGGACCTGGGCCTGGGGCTGGGCGCCACCAACATCGACGCCGAGGGCGAGGTGGACACCGCTACCGGCAAGAAGAAGGGCAGCGTCAACGCCACCCTGCCGGTGGCCCAGGCCGAGCTGCGCGTGGACTTCCCCGCCCTGCCCCTGAACGCCGGCATCCGCGGCCAGGCCATCAGCTACGATGGCGACAGCTACCGCGACATCACCGCCGAGGTGGGCGTGGAGCTGGGCATGCTGCAGATCCGCGCCGGCTACCGCCAGATCGCGGTGGACTACAAGGGCAACGATTTCAAGATGGATTCCAAGTTCAGCGGGCCCTTCGCCGGGGCCCACCTGGCCTTCTGAGCGCCGGCCGCCCTCCCCGGCGGACGGCGAGGAGGATTCCGCCGTGGCCGAATCCGGCCCGCCCGACCCCCGCCAGGGCATCACCCTGGTCCTCGGCGGCGGCGGCGCCCGCGGGCTCGCCCACGCCGGGGTGCTGCGGGTGCTGGCCGGGGCCGGCGTATCCGTGCGCGCGGTGGTGGGCACCAGCATCGGCGCCGAGATCGGCGCGTTCTACTGCGCCGGCCTGGGCATGGAGCGGATCGAGGCCATGGCCCGGGAGATGGACTGGAAGGCCACCCTCAAGCTGTTCTGGCCCAGCCTCGACGGCGGCGGGCTAACCTCCGGGCGCAACATCACCGCCTACCTGCGCGAGCACCTGGGCGAGGCCACCTTCGCCGACTGCGACCCGCCGCTGCGGGCCATCGCCACCGACATGCGCCGGGGCCGCCAGGTGGTGCTTTCCGAGGGCGGGCTGGTGGACGCCGTGCGCGCCAGCATCGCCCTGCCCGGCATCATCGCGCCCCACCCCCTGGGCGACTGGCTCCTGGGGGACGGCGGGCTGGTCAATCCGCTGCCGGTGGACGTGGCGCGCGCCCAGTTCGGCGGCCCGGTGGTGGCGGTGGCGGTGCACCCGGGGGCGCGCACCCCGGAGGAGGACGGCGAGGCGGACCCCTTCTACGACCCCATGGGCGACCAGGAGGGCCCCGACCTGCTGGAGAACCTGCGCCGCGCCGTGCAGATCACCCAGGCCCAGCTGGTGGGCTACCGCGTGGCGGAGAGCCCGCCGGATCTGACCCTCAAGCCGGTGGTGCCGGGCATGGGCTCGCTGGAGTTCTACCGCGGCGACGAGGCCTTCGAGGCGGGGGTGGCGGAGGCCCGCGAGGCAATCGAGCGGCTGCGGGAACTGGCGACCGGCGGCGGCGATCCATCGTCGTAGGCGCCGGTTATGGCACAATCCGGTGCCGGCCGGCGGTCGCCGGCCGGCAATGCATCCGAATCGCCCGGGAGACCGATCCCATGATCTTCGATAGCAGCATGGCCACCGCCCGCAACCGGTTCGCCCACGCCGGCGGGCAGATCAAGCAGGCCTTCGAGAGCTCGGACCTGGCCACCGGCGAGCAGGTCACGCCGGCGCAGCTGGTGGAGGCCATCGAGCAGTTCCTGGAGATCCTCGAGCGCAACCCGGTGGACGACCCCACCGAGGCCATGCAGGAGGAGGGCGAGGCCGAGCAGATCGGCAACCACGCCATGAACTTCCTGCACGACCTGGGCGTGTACAGCGACCGCCTGGAGCTGCCCGAGACCACCAAGGAGCTGCAGCAGGTGGCCATCGCCATCGCCATGTGGCTGGCCTCGTGGCAGGCGCCCATCCGCACCATCGACATGGTGGTCAACGGCCTCGGCCAGCTGGCCAACGACACCGGCGACCCCGCCGAGCTCGGGCGCATCCACGACATGATGGAGCGCACCATCGAGCACGCCGGCCCCGACATCAAGGCCGACCTGGAGACCACCAATCCCTACCGCGCCTGGCGCATCCTGCTGCTGAACGCCGGCATCGCGGCCGTGCGCGCCGGCGACGCGGACGCCATCCGGCGCTCCTTCGACCGCCTCCGCGAGCGCCTGCCCGACGACGCCGAGGCCTTCTTCGCGGAGGCCGCCAAGCAGGCGGAGCAGGGCGACTTCGACCCGGAGGTGGCCGAGCTGGTGCGCAGCTACGCCGGCGGGGCCCACTGAGCACCCCGCCCCGGCCGGCCTACCCGCGCCGGCCTGCTAGAGGTAGCCGGCCAGCACCAGCACCGCCCACAGCACCAGGTAGCCGCCGAGGACACGGGTGGCCAGGCGCGGCGGCACGACGATGGCGACGACGCCGGCGATCAGGGCGAGCAGCGGCTCGAGCTGGATGTACACGGGATTCCTCCTTTTTTCCGAGTCGTTCGGTCGGCCATAGTACGCCACCTGTCCGCGGGCGGCCATGACAGCCAAGGCCTCAGCCACTCCCAGGGACCCAGCCATGGACAAGGCCATTCACCAGCGGCGCCGGCAGCGGCTCATGGAGCGCATGGAGGGCGGCGTCGCCATCCTCCCCAACGCCTCCGTGTCCCTGCGCAACCGGGATGTCGAGTACCCCTTCCGGCCCAACTCCGACTTCCTCTACCTGACCGGCTTCACCGAGCCGGACGCCGTCGCCGTGCTCATCCCCGACCACCCCGAGCACCCCTACCTGCTGTTCGTTCCGCCCAAGGATCCGGACAAGGAGGTCTGGACCGGCATCCGCGCCGGCACCGAGGGGGCGCAGCGCGACTTCGGCGCGGACAAGGCCTACTCGCTGGAGGACCTGGACACGGTCGTGCCCGAGCTGCTCGCCGACCGCGAGCGCCTCTACGTCCACTTCGGCCGCGACCGGGACTTCGACGCCCGCGTCACCCGCTGGCTCAACGCCACCCGCGCCAAGGAGCGGGCCGGGGTGCGCGCCCCCGAAGTGCTGGTGGACATCGAGGACATGATCCACGAGATGCGCCTGATCAAGGGGCCGGAGGAGCTCGAGCGCATGCGCGAGGCGGCCCGCATCACCGCCGAGGCGCACCGCAGGGCGCAGGAGGTCACGCGTCCGGGCATGCACGAGTACCAGGTGCAGGCGGAGATGGAGTACGTCTTCCACTACCGCGGCGCCGAGCGCCCCGCCTACCCGTCCATCGTCGCCGGCGGCGCCAACGCCTGCATCCTCCACTACACCGAGAACCGCGCCGCGCTGGCCGACGGCGACCTGCTGCTGATCGACGCCGGCTGCGAGGTGGCAGGCTACGCCGCCGATGTCACCCGCACCTTCCCGGTGGGCGACAGCGTGTCCGGCGCCCGGTGGCAGGTCTGGGACATTGTCGCCGAGGCCCAGGCCGCGGCCATCGACCAGGTGCGCGCCGGGCGCACCTTCGACGACTACCACCAGGCGGCGCTGCGCGTGCTGGTCCAGGGCATGGTGGACCTGGGCCTGCTCGAGGGCGAGGTGGACGGCCTCATCGAGCGCGGCGAGTACCGCGACTTCTACATGCACCGCACCGGCCACTGGCTGGGCCTGGACGTCCACGACGTGGGCCGCTACAAGGTGGACGGCGACCGCTGGCGGCAGCTCGAGCCGGGCATGACCCTGACGGTGGAGCCCGGCCTCTACCTCCCCCCGGACGCCGAGGACGTCCCCGCCGAGCTGCGCGGCACCGGCGTCCGCATCGAGGACGATGTGCTGGTCACCGAGGGCGACCCCGAGGTGCTGTCCGCGGCCGCCCCCAAGGGGCGCCCCTGAGGGCCGCCGGCCCCTCTATTCGCCACAGGCATTCCATTCCCGACGGTCACGGATTACCCTTAGGCCTTGCCCGGGGGCGGCGGGGAGCCGGCCCCGGGCGCGGCGGCGGCCGCGCGCCGCATCCCGTCCGGCCCGTGAGGAATGCCCCAGGTGCGCCCAACCTTCCCCCATCTCCCCTTCCGGCTCAGCGCCCGCCTGGCGTTCACCCTGGCCCTGTTCCTGGCCGTGCTGCTGGCCGTCGGCGGCTTCCTGATGCTGGTCCAGTACCGCCAGGCGGTGATGGAGGCCCGGAGCGACCAGATCCACCACCTGGAGACGGGGCTGGTGGCCAGCCTGCACACCCTCATGCGCACCGGCCAGGCCACCCTGATCCAGGACTGGCTGCGGGAGGTGCGATCCCACCACGGGCTGGAGCGGGTGACCATCCTTCGCCGCGACGGCACCCCGGCCTTCCGCGACCTCGAGACCCTGAAGCGGGTCAACGATTACCTCGGCCGCGAGGCCTTCCAGCGCCCGGCCCGGGCCGTTCCGGCGCCGCCGGAGCTGGACCGCAAGCGCTTCCGGCGTGCCGCCAACGGGCGGGAAACCTCGCGGGTGGACTGGGAGCGCGGCCGCATCGTGCAGCTGGTGCCGCTGAAGCAGGACCGCAGCTGCCGCCGCTGCCACGGCTACACCGACGCCGACGTGCTGGGGGTGCTGCGCCTGAGCGGCAGCCTGGCCGAAGCGCGCGACCAGATGCGCGACGCCTTCCTGCACAGCGCCGCCCTCGGCGCCGCCCTCATCGGCCTGGTCGGTCTGGCCGCCTTCCTGCTGGTGCGCTGGGAGATCCTGAAACCGCTGCGCGCGGTGGTGGCGGCGGCGCGGCGCTGGGGCGCGGGAGACCTGCGGGCGCGCGCTCCGGAGCGGCCGCACGACGAGATCGGCGACCTGGGCCGCATCCTCAACCGCATGACCGACCGCCTGGAGCGCAACCTGGGCGAGGTCAAGAACCTCATCAGCCGCTCCCAGACCGGCATGATGGTGGTCGATCCCCACGGCGTCATCCTGTTCGCCAACCCCGCCGCCGCCCGGCTCATGAACCGCCCGGCCGAGGAGCTCTGCGGGTCCGACCTGGGGCTGCCCCTGGTGGACGGCCACAACACCGAGATCGAGGTCCGCCGGGGCAGCGGCGAGCCAGGCGTGGCCGAGCTGAGCGCGCACGACATCGAGTGGGACGGCCGCCCCGCCTTCCTGGTGACCTTCCACGACGTCACCGAGCGCGAGCAGGCCGAGGCCGAGGCCCGCTACGAGGCCTTCCACGACGCCCTCACCGGCCTGCCCAACCGGGCCCACCTGCAGCACCGGCTGCAGCGGTCCATCGAGCGAGCCGAACGCCGCGGGCGGGGGCTGGCGGTGCTGTTCCTGGACCTGGACCGCTTCAAGGAGGTCAACGACACCCTGGGCCACGCCGCCGGGGACGAGCTGTTGCAGGCCATCGCCCGGCGCCTCCAGGAAACGGTCCGGGAGGAGGACCTGGTGGCGCGCATGAGCGGCGACGAGTTCACGCTGCTGCTGGAGGGGGTGAACAACCGCGATTCCGCCCTGCGGGTGGCGGACAAGCTGCGCGAGCGCATCTTCACCCCGGTGACCGTGGCCGCCCAGACCCTCACCCCCATGGGCACCATCGGCATCAGCCTCTACCCTGAGGATGGCGAGGACACCGAGACCCTGCTCATGCACGCCGACACCGCCATGTACGACGCCAAGGAGGCGGGCCGGAACCGCGCCCACGCCTTCGCCGCCGACCAGGGCGAGGCCGCCTCCCGGCGCTTCCGCATCGAGCAGTCCCTGCGCCGGGCCCTGGCCAACGACGAGCTGCGTCTGCTCTACCAGCCGCAGCTGAGCCTGCCCGGACGCGCCCCGGACGGGGTGGAGGCCCTGCTGCGCTGGGAGGACCCGCAGGACGGCACGGTCTCCCCCGCCGACTTCGTCCCCGTCCTGGAGGAAACCGGTATGATCCTCGAGGTCGGCGAGTGGGTGTTCCGGCAGGCAGCGGCGGACCTGGACCGCTGGGACCGGGAGGGGCTCGCCGTGGAGCGGGTGTGGGTCAATGTCGCCCCCCGCCAGCTGGGCGGTCACGATCTGGAGCAGCGGCTCGGGCGTGTGGCCCGCGAGCAGGGCCTGGACCCGGCGCGCATCGGCATCGAGCTCACCGAGTCCGGCGTGGTGGGCGACGTGGAGCACTCGGTGGCGGTCCTCAGCGCCCTGCGCGAACGCGGCTTCCGCATTGCCATGGACGACTTCGGCACCGGCTACTCGGCGCTGACCTTCCTGCGCCGCCTGCCCTTCGACGAGGTCAAGATCGACCGCGCCTTCGTCCAGGACATCCCCGGCGACGCCGAGGACCTCGCCCTGGTGCGCACCATCATCGCCATGGCCCATGCCCTGAACCTGACGGTGGTGGCCGAGGGCGTGGAGACGGAGGCCCAGGCCCGGTGTCTCAGCGAGGAGGGCTGCGACCTGGCCCAGGGCTTCCTGTTCGCGCGGCCGCTGCCGGCGGACGACCTGGCCGCCTTCCTGCGCGCCGCGGGCGCAGACCAACCGACCGATACCGACCGGAAAGGCTGATGGACCAGTACCTGCTCAAGCTCTACGTCACCGGGCGGACACCCCGCTCCCAGCAGGCCATCGACAACCTCGACGCCCTCCTCAAGGACGGCTCCCACGACCACTACCGGCTGGAGGTCATCGACGTCCTCGAGGACCCCCAGCGGGCGGAGGAGCACAAGGTCCTGGCCACCCCCACCCTGATCAAGGAGCTGCCGCCGCCGGTGCGCCGCGTCATCGGCGACCTCTCCGACCGCCACCAGGTGCTGCTCGGCCTGGACCTGGAGTCCGTTCCCGACAGCGAGGGAGGAGACGCCAATGACTGAGGGGACCGGCGCCGCCGGGGTGGGCAAGTTCGCCACCGGCATCCCCGGCTTCGAGTACATCAGCGACGGCGGCCTGCCCGCCGGCCGCGCCACCCTGGTCGCCGGGTCCTCGGGCAGCGGCAAGAGCATCTTCAGCGCCCAGTTCCTGGTGGCCGGCATCCAGCAGGCGGGGGACCCGGGGGTGTTCGTGACCTTCGAGGAGCCCCCGACCGCCATCCGCGACAACTTCGAGTCGCTGGACTGGGCCATCGGCGAGTGGGAGGCGCAGGGCCTGTGGGCCTTCGTGGACCTGTCGCCGGAGGAGGAGCAGCCCGAGGTGGCCGGTGACTTCGACCTCGGCGCCCTGCTGCCGCGCATCGAGCACGCGGTCAACCGGGTCGGGGCGCGGCGCCTGGTGATCGACTCCATCGGCACCCTCTACAGCCAGTTCAGCGACCGCCACATGGTGCGCCGCGCCCTGGGCCAGCTCATGGCGGCGGTGCGGCGCATGGGGGTGACCACCCTGGTGACCGCCGAGCGCACCGAGGAATACGGCGCCGTCGCCCGCTTCGAGGTGGAGGAGTTCGTCGCCGACTCGGTGGTCCTGCTGCGCAACATCCTGGATGGCGACAAGCGCCGGCGCACCCTCGAGATCCTCAAGATGCGCGGCACCTCCCACCAGAAGGGCGAGTACCCGTTCTCCGTCAGCGCCGAGGCCGAGGGCGTCAGCATCATCCCGCTGTCCGCCATCGAGCTCAATCAGCCGGCCAGCACCGAGCGCGCCTCGTTCGGGGTTCCGGAGCTCGACGCCATGTGCGCCGGCGGCCTGCTGCGCCGGTCGGTGTCGCTGGTGGCCGGTCCCACCGGCACCGGCAAGAGCCTTTTGTCGAGCCACTTCCTCACCGGCGCCCCGGACGAGCGCGCCCTGCTGATCGCCTTCGAGGAGGGCAGCGACCAGCTGCGGCGCAATGCCGACGGCTGGGGCCTGCCCTTGCGCGCCATGGAGGAGCGCGGCAGCCTGCGCATCGAGTCCGCCTACCCGGAGACCGCGGCGCTGGAGGACCACCTGGTGCGGCTCAAGAACGTCCTCGACGAGTTCCGGCCCGAGCGCGTGGCCCTCGACAGCCTGTCGGCCCTGGAGCGCATCGGCAGCGACCGCGGCTTCCGCGAGTTCCTCATCGCGCTGGTGGCCCACCTGCGCGCGCAGGGCATCACCACCCTGCTCACCACCAACACCTCCAACCTGCAGGGCGGCGGCATCGCCAGCGAGGCCCAGGTGTCGAGCATGACCGACACCATCCTCCTGCTGCGCTACGCCGAGCAGGCCGCGCAGGTGAAGCGCGCCCTGGTGGTGCTCAAGATGCGCGGCTCCGACCAGGACAAGGCGGTGCGCGAGTTCACCGTCAGCGACCGCGGCATC
>DATFLO010000122.1:0-2279 GCA_035267605.1 Gammaproteobacteria bacterium | reverse complement strand
GTGCTCAAGGCCTTCGGCGTCCACCACCAGCTGCAGCCCCTGCTGCTGGGCTTCTTCGAGCCGCTCGGCCCGCGCGGCGCCGAGCTGGCCGAGCGGGTGGTGGGCTTCGTCGAGGGCGTCCAGGTGGGCCTGCTGGGCAGCCTGGGCCTGGCCATGCTCCTGTATACCGCGGTGTCGCTCACGCGCAAGGTGGAGGTGGCCTGCAATACCCTGTGGCACGTGCGCCGCGAGCGCAGCCTGACCCAGCGGCTCACCGGCTACCTGGGGGTGATCCTGGTGGGGCCGCTGCTGGTGGTCACTGCCATGGGCATCACCGCCGCCCTGCTGTCCAGCGCGGTGGTGCAGGATCTGCTGGCGGTGGAGCCCCTGGGCACCCTGTACCGCCTGGTGGCGCAGCTGGTCCCCTACCTGCTGGTGGTGGCGGCGTTCACCTTCATCTACGTGGTCATCCCCAACACCCGCGTGCGCCCGGGGCCCGCCTTCGCCGGCGGGCTGGCCGCCGGCGTGCTGTGGGAGGCCGCCGGCTGGACCTTCGGCAGCTTCGCCGTGGGCTCGGCCCGCTACACCGTGGTCTATTCCAGCTTCGCCATCGGCGTGGTGTTCCTGGTGTGGATCTTCCTCAGCTGGCTGATCCTGCTGCTGGGGGCGCGCCTGGCCTTCTACGTCCAGCACCCCGAGTCCCTGCGCGACCCCTCCGCGGACGCCCGCCTCAGCCCGCGCCTGGCGGAGCGTCTGGCCCTGCTGGTGATGGCGCGAGTGGCGCGCACCTATCTGGCGGGGGAGGGGCCCGCGCCGGATACCGAGGGCCTGGCCCGCGAGCTCGGGGTGCCCCTGGAGCTCCTGGAGCCGGTCACCGCCGACCTGCAGGGTGCCGGCCTGCTGGTCGCCGCCGGGCGCGATGCCGGCTCCGAGGCCGGCTGGGGCTTCCTGCCCGGGCGCTCGCCGGAGCGCCTGCCCCTGTCCGCCGTGGTCGGCGCGGTGCGGACCGCCGGCGGCCACGAGGCCTTCGCCCCCGTCCGGCTGCCCGCCGACCCCGGCGTGGACCGTTTCTACGACGCCATGGAGGGGGGCGTGGAGGCGGCCCTGCGGGGGGCGACCGCGGCCGACCTGGCCGAGGGCGGAGAGCCGCCGGCGGGAGAATGACCGGACGGGGTCGGGACTGGTATATTAGCGGATTTCCCCATTCTGAAACTCGGGTATTGGCAGCCGGCGGTCCGGCAGGAGCACGGATATGGTCAAGAAGTTCATCGACAAGATGCGCGGCGTCGAGCGCGACGTCATCCAGGCCCCCGAAGACGGCGACGCCCCCTACTACGCGGTCCAGGGTGGCGAGCTCGACTTCTTCCAGGCCGCCTATGATCAGCGCCTGCCGGTGATGCTCAAGGGCCCCACCGGCTGCGGCAAGACCCGCTTTCTGGAGCACATGGCGCACAAGCTGGGGCGGCCGCTGGTGACCGTCTCCTGCCACGAGGACCTGACCAGCTCGGACCTGGTGGGCCGCTTCCTGCTCCAGGGCGAGGAGACGGTGTGGCAGGACGGCCCGCTGACCAAGGCGGTCAAGGAGGGCGCCATCTGCTACCTCGACGAGATCGTCGAGGCGCGCACCGACACCACCGTGGTCATCCACCCGCTCACCGACCACCGCCGCCAGCTGCCGCTGGACAAGAAGGGCCAGGTGATCGACGCCCATCCCGACTTCATGCTGGTGATCTCTTACAACCCCGGCTACCAGACCGTGCTCAAGGACCTCAAGCCGTCCACCAAGCAGCGCTTCGTGGCCTACAACTTCGGGTACCCGGCCGAGGACGTGGAGCGCGAGATCGTGCGCACCGAGGCCGGCGGCATGGACGACGACCGCCTGCACAAGCTGGTGGCCGCCGGCCGCCAGGCGCGCAACCTCAAGGACCACGGCCTGGAGGAGGCCACCTCCACCCGCGCCCTGGTCTACGCCGGCCAGCTCATCCACGCCGGCATGGAGCCCCTGGATGCCTGCCACGCCGCCATGGTGGCCCCCATCACCGACGACCCGGAGCTCACCGAGGCCCTCATGGAGATCATGCGGACCCACTTCGGCGCCACGGCGGGGGCGGAGGCCTGAGAAAAGGCTTTCATCGCGGTCCCCGAAACGGAAAACGCTTTCCGCAGATTGCCCGGATAAAAGCAAAGGCCTTACGTGGTTGTGAGCAAGTCACAGGCTTCTGTTTTTTGTTGTTTTCCATCTGCGCAATCGGCGGATTGTATGTGTCATAGAAAAACCCCATGACCGAGAACGAAGCCCT
>DATFLO010000121.1:0-11668 GCA_035267605.1 Gammaproteobacteria bacterium | reverse complement strand
GCATCTACGCCACCATCAAGTTCTTCCTGTACACCTTCTTCGGCTCGGTGCTGATGCTGGTGGCGCTCATCTATCTGTACACCCAGGCGGGCACCTTCGACATCCTGGCCCTGCACGACGTGCGCCTCTCGCTCACCGAGCAGATCTGGATCTTCCTCGCCTTCCTCATCGCCTTCGCGGTGAAGGTGCCCATGTGGCCGGTGCACACCTGGCTGCCGGACGCCCACGTAGAGGCGCCCACCGCCGGCTCGGTCATCCTGGCGGCGATCATGCTGAAGATGGGCGGCTACGGCTTCCTGCGCTTCTCGCTGCCGATCACCCCGGATGCCAGCCACGAGCTGGCCTGGCTGATCATCGCCATCTCGCTGGTGGCGGTGGTCTACATCGGCCTGGTGGCGCTGGTGCAGGAGGACATGAAGAAGCTCATCGCCTACTCCTCCATCGCCCACATGGGCTTCGTGACCCTGGGCTACTTCATGTTCAACCCGCAGGGCGTGGCCGGCGGCCTGGTGCAGATGATCTCCCACGGCTTCGTCTCTGCCGCCATGTTCCTGTGCGTGGGCGTCATGTATGACCGCCTGCACACCCGGCTGATCAAGGAGTACGGCGGCGTCGTCAACGTCATGCCGGTGTTCGCCGCCTTCTTCATGCTGTTCGGCATGGCCAACGCCGGCCTGCCGGGCACCTCCGGCTTCGTCGGCGAGTTCATGGTGATCCTGGGCGCCTTCAAGGTGGAGCCCTGGTTCGCGGTGATCGCCGCCACCACCCTGGTCCTGGGCGCCGCCTACACCCTGTGGCTGTACAAGCGGGTGGTGTTCGGGCCCATCACCTCGGACCATGTGGCCAAGGAGATGCCGCCCATGAGCCGTCGCGAGAAGTGGGTGTTCGCGCCGCTGGCCGTGCTGGTCCTGGTGATGGGGATCTGGCCGGCGCCCTTCCTGGAGATCATGGACAGCTCGGTGCTGAACCTGGTCGAGCAGGTCAACCAGAGCAAGCTCTAGAGGACCGATTGCAATGGAGTTCGGAGCCCCCCAACTGCTGGCCATCCTCCCGGAGCTGTTCGTGGTGGGCATGGCCCTGGCCATCCTGGTCCTGGACCTGTACCTCAAGCCGTCCCAGCGCGGCGTGACCTACACCCTGACGCTGCTGACCCTGTTCGGCGGCGCCGCCCTGGCCGGCTACCTCGTCCCCGAGCACAGCCGCACCATCCTCAGCGGCCACTTCATCCACGACCGCCTGTCGGCGGTGCTCAAGGTGGTCCTGCTGGGCATGACCGGCGTGGCGGTGATCTACGCCCGGCGCTCGCTGCAGCGGCTGGAGATGTACAAGGGCGAGCTGTTCATCCTGGTGCTGCTGGCCACCGTCGGCATGATGCTGATGGCCTCCGCCGGCACCCTGCTCATGGCCTACCTGGGCCTGGAGCTGATGTCGCTGTCGCTGTACACCATGATCGCCATGGACCGCGACTCGGTGCCGGCCACCGAGGGCGGGCTGAAGTACTTCATCCTGGGCTCGCTGGCCTCCGGCATCTTCCTCTACGGCCTGTCGCTCATCTTCGGCGCCAGCGGCAGCCTGGAGATCCCCGCCATCGCCGCCCATGCCGCCGAGGCCGGCGTCTCCGATCCGCTGCTGGTGATGGGCACGGTGTTCGTGGCCATCGGGCTGGCCTTCAAGCTGGGCGCGGTGCCGTTCCACATGTGGGTGCCCGACGTCTACCACGGCTCGCCCAATCCGGTGACCATCGTGCTGGCCTCGACCTCCAAGCTGGCCGCCTTCGCCCTGCTCATGCGCCTGCTGGTGGACGGCCTGGGCGCCATGGCGGCGCAGTGGCAGGAGATCGCGGCGGTGCTGGCGGTGCTGTCGCTGATCATCGGCAACGTGGTGGCCATCGCCCAGACCGACATCAAGCGCATGCTGGCCTACTCGGCCATCGCCCACGTGGGCTTCCTGCTCATCGGCCTGGCCGCCGCGCCCGACGCCGACACCGGCTACATGTCGGCGCTGCTGTACATGGTCATGTACACCCTCATGGGCGGCGCCGCCTTCGGCCTGATCGCCATCATGCACAAGCGCGGCGCCGCCGGGGAGCGCATCGACGACTATGCCGGCCTGTCCCAGACCCATCCCTGGATGGCGTTCATGATGATGATCCTGATGTTCGCCATGGCCGGGGTGCCCCCCACCGGCGGCTTCATGGCCAAGCTCTATGTGTTCCAGGCGGCGGTGCAGGCGGACATGGTCGGGCTCGCCGTGTTCGGCGTGCTGTTGGCGGTGATCGGTGCCTTCTACTACCTGCGCATCGTCAAGACCATGTACTTCGATGCTCCGGAAGGGGCCCTCGCCCCCGACGCCGATGGCCTCGCCCGCACCGTGCTCACCGTAAACGCCCTGGGCGTGCTGGTCCTCGGCATCATCCCCGGGCCGCTGGTGGATCTGTGCCTGTACGCCGTGCAGGGGATCTGACAACCCCGGCGGCGCAGCGGACCGCCAGCAAGAAGGCCCCGGGCGCCTGCCCGGGGCCTTTGCCGTCGGGGCCCCTCCCTCGTCGCTGCGCTGCTCGCAATCACGGGGGACGGGGCGGCTGTCAGTCTTCCTTGCGCGACCGACGCAGGGAGCGTTCGCCGAACACCGCCTCCAGGCGCAGCAGCAGGCCGAGCTCTTGCCGGTAATGGTCGGCCTGGGGCCAGCGCAGCCGCGGCTGGAGCTCGGCGAACAGCCAGTGCTTGTGGATCCGCTGGCGGTAGCGGATGCGCACGAAATAGTCGGAAACGCCCCAGGCGGGGTCGTCATGGCTGTTGAAGCCGGTCTCGTAGGCCACCCGCCGGCGCTCGGACAGGGTCTGGAACAGGCTGAAGGTCTGGTTGACCGTCTGCAGCGTCTTGTCGCGGGACCAGCGGTAGGCCGTGCGGGTCCGGAACAGGAGGTCATCGCGGAGGGGGCGGTCGAAGTCCTTGGCGGCGTTGAAGATCAGCCCGTCCTGGTAGAAGTAGGCCAGGGTGCTGGAGAAGCGCGAGTCCCACCTGGCGAACTGGTCGCGCCGGATGACCCGGAAGCGGGCGAAGGGGTTGACAGGCAGGCCGCCGCGCACCCCGGCCGCGGGCCGCAGCTGCCAGTTGGCGGTGCGGTCCTTGCCCTCCAGCCAGGCCTCGATGGCCAGGGCCAGGCCCTCCTCGTTGGCGGTGGTGTCGCCGCCGCCGGGGCTTTCCACCAGCGGGTCGCCATTGCCGGTGTCCTGCTCCGGGTTGCTCTCCACCAGCAGGTGCAGGCGCCGCTCGGTGCCCGGCAGGTGCAGACGGGCATCGGTGTTGAACCGGTAGTCGTCGCCCTGGCGCGCGATCCAGCTGCCATCGAGCCGCAGCTTGACGTAGGAGCGGGTGGCCTCCTCCAGGGCCTCCTGGGTGGCGAAGAAGGAATCGATGCCCTTGGCGGTGCCCTCGATGCCGTTGGACAGGGCGCGGTGGGCGTAGTCGGCGCTGCGGATGTACCACGGGTCCGGGGGCGGCTCGCCGTCGCTGTCCTGGTGGGCGGCGGCCCCGGTTCCGTCCGGTGTTGCGCCATCGTCCGCCGCCGCCGGACGGGCCAGCAGGGTGAGCAGGGCCGCCGCCGCCAGCAGGCGGCCGCCGGGGGGCGTGCTCCGAGCGGGGGAGGGCGTGGGCGAGGGGACGACGATGGGCCGTTTCCTCCAGGGTTGCCGGGGCAGGGCGCCCCCGGCAAATATACGGCAACGCCCCGCCGCGCCCAAGGGCCCGCGCGGCGGGGCAAATTGACCGCGGCCCGCCGCGGTGATAGGTTGAGCGGCCTCCCGCCCAAGCGCCGGGCCGGACCGGCGCCGTCCGGCCCCTCCGACCAAGCCCAGGCCGCGACCCCGTCCGGGATGCCCCTGCGGCTGCGGGAGATCCTGCGAATCCGCCGGGCACTGGTGGCCCGGTCCGGGGTCTCAACGGTAGACGAGCGGATTTAGAATCGGTTTAATCGGGAGCCGGAACGCGGCGACCTCCGGATGGAGCGGTCGCCGCGCTGCCGTTTCGGCCATCAACCAAGCACGGGAGCCCGCGGTGCCCTCCGTAACCCTGCCCGACGGGTCGCAGAAACACTACGAGCAGCCGGTCACCGTCGGCGACATCGCCGCCGACATCGGACCCGGGCTGGCCAAGGCCGCCGTCGCCGGCAAGGTGGACGGCCGCGTGGTGGACCTCTCCGCCACCGTCCCGGACAACGCGGAGGTGGCCATCCTCACCCCCACGGACGACGAGGGGCTGGATGTCATCCGCCACTCCACCGCCCACCTGCTGGCGGAGGCGGTCAAGGAGCTGTTCCCGGAGGCCCAGGTGACCATCGGCCCGGTGATCGACAACGGCTTCTACTACGACTTCGCCTACGAGCGCGCCTTCACCCCCGAGGACCTGGAGGCCATCGAGGACAAGATGGCCGAGATCGCCGAGCGCGACGAGCCGGTCCGGCGCGAGGTGTGGGAGCGCGACGAGGCGGTGCGCTTCTTCAAGGACCAGGGCGAGGACTACAAGGCCGAGATCATCAAGGAGATCCCGGACAACCAGGACGTCTCGGTCTACTGGCAGGGCGATTTCGTCGACCTGTGCCGCGGCCCCCACGTGCCGTCCACCGGCAAGCTCAAGGCGTTCAAGCTGACCAAGGTCTCCGGCGCCTACTGGCGCGGCGACGCCCGCAACGAGATGCTGCAGCGGGTCTACGGCACCGCCTGGCCCGACAACAAGGCCCTCAAGCGCTACCTCAAGCAGCTCGAGGAGGCCGAGAAGCGCGACCACCGGCGCCTGGGCAAGCAGCTCGACCTGTTCTCCATCCAGGAGGACGCCGGCGGCGGCCTGGTGTTCTGGCACCCCAAGGGGGCCCGCATCCGCAACCGGATCGAGGCGTACTGGCGCGCCGAGCACGAGCGGGGCGGCTACGAGTTCGTGAATACCCCGCACCTCGCGGATCTGGACCTGTGGCAGACCTCGGGCCATACGGACTTCTACAGCGACTCCATGTATCCGCCCATGGAGGTGGAAGGGCATCCGTTCGAGATCAAGCCCATGAACTGCCCCTTCCACGTGCTGATGTTCAAGGACGAGCTGCGCTCCTACCGCGAGCTGCCCATGCGCTGGGCGGAGCTGGGCACCGTCTACCGCTACGAGATGAGCGGATCCCTGCACGGGCTCATGCGCGTGCGCGGCTTCACCCAGGACGACGCCCACATCTTCTGCCGCGAGGATCAGATGGAGGCGGAGATCGGCGGCGTGCTGGAGCTGATCCTGCGGGTGCTGGGGACCTTCGGCTTCGACGAGGTGGACCTGTACCTGGCCACCAAGCCGGAGGAGAAGTCGGTGGGCTCCGACGACATCTGGGACAAGGCCACCGCCGCCCTGCGCGGCGCCATCGAGTCGCGCGGTCTGGACTATCATGTGGAGGAGGGCGACGGCGCCTTCTACGGGCCCAAGATCGACTTCAAGATCCGCGACGCCATCGGCCGCCAGTGGCAGTGCTCCACCATCCAGCTGGACTTCAACCTGCCCGAGCGCTTCGAGATGGAGTACGTCGACGAGAGCGGCAACCGCTCGCGGCCGATCATGATCCACCGCGCCATCTTCGGCTCGCTGGAGCGCTTTTTCGGCGTGCTGATCGAGCACTACGCCGGCAAGTTCCCGGCCTGGCTGGCGCCGGTGCAGGTGCAGGTGCTGCCCATCACCGACGACCAGGCCGACTACGCCGAACAGGTGGCAAACCGACTGAAAGCCGCCGGCTTTTGGGCCGATGCCGACTTGAGGAACGAGAAGGTCGGTTTTAAAATACGCCAGCACACCATGGACAAGGTCCCCTACATGCTGGTGGTCGGCGACAGGGAAAAGTCCGCCGGCCAGGTGGCCGTTCGCCACCGCAGCGGCGAGGATCTGGGCGCCATGGAGCTGGACACGTTCATCGACCGGCTGCGTGCCGAGGTCGATAACAAGCAGATCGAATCGGAGGGGTAGAGATCGCTAAACAGGAGAAGCAGCCGCGGGTCAATGACGACATCGAGGCGGAGGAGGTCCGCCTGGTGGGATCCGATGGCGAGCAGATCGGGGTAGTTTCCCTCCAGGAAGCATTCGATCGCGCCGACGAGGAAGGGCTGGATCTGGTCGAGGTCTCGCCGCAGGCCGAGCCGCCTGTGTGCAAGATCATGGACTACGGCAAGTACAAGTACGAGGCCAGCAAGCGGGCCCACAAGGCCAAGGCCAAGACCAAGCAGGTCCAGCTCAAGGAAGTGAAGTTCCGGCCCAAGACCGACCAGCACGACTACGAGGTCAAGCTGAAGAACGCCATCCGCTTCCTCAGCCAGGGCGACCGGGTCAAGGTCACCATGCGCTTCCGGGGCCGGGAGATGCTGCACCAGGACATCGGCCGCGAGTTCCTGCAGCGCATCGAGAGCGACCTCGCCGAGCACGGCAAGGTGGAGCAGCAGCCCAAGCTGGAAGGGCGCCAGATGATCATGGTGGTGGCCCCGCACAAGCACTGATCGGGGCGGCCGCCCGCCGTTTTTTCAAGCATCCGGAAAAAGAGCCGCCGACATGCCCAAGATGAAGACCAACCGCGGCGCCGCCAAGCGCTTCAAGGTGAGCGGCCGCGGCAAGATCAAGCGCCGCCATTCGCACTACAGCCACATCCGCACCAAGAAGGACCGCAAGCGCAAGCGCGGCCTGCGCAAGCCGGACCTGGTTTCGGATGCCGAGGTGCGCAACATCCGGCGGCTGATGCCGTACAGCTGAGCCCGCCGGTTTCCGGCAGTATCCGCGCCCGGCCGCGAGGCGGCCGGGCCTGTTTGCCATTGGACCCCTGCGCAGCCCAGCCACTAAACCACCCACCGTCCCTGCCAAGGGGACCGGCCCGTAGGGGGTTAGTGGCTGGGTCTGACCCAGGGCCCCAAGCTCCAAGGAGATGAGCCATGCCCCGCATCAAGCGCGGAGTCGAGGCGCGCCGGCGCCACAAGAAGATCCTTAAGGCGGCCAAGGGCTTCAACGGTCGCAAGAAGAACTGCTTCCGCGTCGCCAACGAGTTCGTCGAGCGCGCCGCGCAGTACCAGTACCGCGACCGCAAGCAGCGCAAGCGCGACTTCCGCCGCCTGTGGGTGACGCGCATCAACGCCGCCGCCCGCCAGCACGGCCTGTCCTACAGCAAGTTCATCAACGGCCTGCGCACCGCCGGGGTGGAAGTGGACCGCAAGGTCCTGGCCGATCTGGCCGTGCGCGACAAGGACGCCTTCGCCGCCGTGGCGCAGACCGCCAAGGACGCCCTGGCGGCCTGAGGCCGTCCCGGACCGGCCAGCCGGAACCGCATGGGGAGAAAGCCCCGCCACTAAACCTTTCCCCGAGCGTGGGCGTTGGCAACCACCGCGAGGGTTTAGTGGCGGGGCTTTCTCCCTTTGTGCTTACGGCCTATCCGGCTGATTCAGGCGGGCAGCCCTGACCGGCTTGTGTAGGAGCGGTCAGTGACCGCGACCCATAGAGGCCTTATGCCGGTCGCGGTCCCTGACCGCTCCTACAGGTACAGGGCCTCCCGCCGACCGAAGCGGATAGGCAGGTGGTGTCTGAAGGTCCGGCGGTCGCCGGACCCCGTTCCCTACGCAAACGGAGCCCCCATGCAGGAAGAGCTCGACGCCATCCGCGCCCGTGCCGAGGCCGACATCGACGCGGCCGGCGACCTGGAGGCCCTGGAGCAGCTGCGGGTGAGCTACCTGGGCAAGAAGGGCGAGCTCACCACCCTGCTCAAGCAGGTGGGGCAGCTCGACCCCGAGGCCCGCAAGGAGGCCGGCCAGGCCGTCAACGCCGCCAAGGAGGCGGTGCAGCAGCGGCTCGAGGCGCGCCACGAGGAGCTCGCCCAGGCGGCGCTGAACCAGCGCCTGGAGGCCGAGCGCGTCGACGTCTCCCTGCCCGGGCGCGCTGCCGAGACCGGCAACCTGCACCCGGTCACGCGCATGCTCGAGCGCATCGAGGACCTGTTCGTGTCCATGGGCTTCGAGGTGGACCAGGGCCCGGAGATCGAGGACGCCTTCCACAACTTCGAGGCGCTCAACATCCCCGAGGATCATCCCGCGCGGATGATGCACGACACCTTCTACTTCGAGGACGACTGGCTGCTGCGCACCCACACCAGCCCGGTGCAGATCCGGGTCATGGCCGACCGCCAGCCGCCGCTGCGCACCATCGCCCCGGGCCGGGTGTTCCGCTGCGACAGCGACGTCACCCACACCCCCATGTTCCACCAGGTGGAAGGCTTCGTGGTGGACGAGCACGTCACCTTCGCCCACCTCAAGGGCCTGCTGCAGGACTTCCTGCAGGCGCTGTTCGAGCGCGCCGACCTGCCGGTGCGCTTCCGCCCCTCCTATTTCCCGTTCACCGAGCCCTCGGCCGAGGTGGACATCGGCTGCGTCATCTGCGAGGGCGCCGGCTGCCGGGTGTGCAAGCACACCGGCTGGCTCGAGGTCCTGGGCGCCGGGCTGATCCACCCCAACGTGCTCGGCCACGTGGACATCGACGCCGACCAGTACTCCGGCCTGGCCTTCGGCATGGGGGTGGAGCGCCTGGCCATGCTGCGCTACGGCGTGGATGACCTGCGCCTGTTCTACGACAATGATGTGCGCTTCCTGGCGCAGTTCCAGGAGGGCTGAGGCCCGGCCGAGAGCCTACCTCGCCGGCGTTGCGAGGGCCCGTCAGGGCCCGCGGGCAACCTCCGGGAGCGGAGCCTGCGCTTCAGGAGATTGCTTCGCTGCGCTCGCAATGACGGCGAGGGGCAGGGCGGCCGCCTCCTGGGCCGTCGTTGCGAGCCCCGCCACTAAGCTTTCCCGGGAGTCGGGGGTTTAGCCATAGCCCCGTAGGAGCTTAGTGGCGGGGCGCGGCAACCTCCGGGAGCGGAGCCCCCGGCCGGGAGATTGCTTCGCTGGCGCTCGCAATGACGGCGAGGGGGCGGGCGGCCGCCTTTTGGGCCGTCATCGCGAGGGCCCGACAGGGCCCGCGGCGATCTCCAGGACGAGAGCCTCTGGCCGGGAGATTGCTTCGCTGGCGCTCGCAATGACGGCGAGGGGGTCATTGCGAGGCCCACAGGGCCGAAGCAATTTCCCCAACGCAGCCCCGCGCCCGCTAGGACGAACACCGAATTCCGCCCAATCTTCGCAGGAAAGGACACCAATGCGGTTCTCCCAGAACTGGCTCGCCGAATGGGTGGATCACGGCTGGGACCAGGCGACCCTGGTCCACCGCCTGACCATGGCCGGCCTCGAGGTGGAGGCCGTGGACGACCTCGGCGCCGGCCTCGACCAGGTGGTGGTGGGCGTGATCGAGGCCTGCGAGCCCCATCCCAACGCCGACCGGCTGTCGCTGTGCACGGTGGATGCCGGCGAGGGCGAAACCCGCTCCATCGTCTGCGGCGCCACCAACATGGGCGCCGGCGACCGGGTGCCGGTGGCCGTCCCGGGCGCCGTGCTGCCGGGCGGGCTCAAGATCAAGAAGAGCAAGCTGCGCGGCCAGACCTCCGAGGGCATGCTGTGCTCGGCCACCGAGCTGGGCCTGGGCGAGGACAGCGCCGGCCTGCTCATCCTGCCGGCGGATGCCCCGGTGGGCGCGCCCATCCGCGACTACCTCGACCTCGACGACACCGTGGTGGAGCTCGACCTCACCCCCAACCGCGGCGACTGCCTGTCCATCGCCGGCATCGCCCGCGAGGTGGCGGCGCTGTCCGACAAGCCGCTCATGGGCCCGGATCTGGCGCCGGTGCGCCCAGCCGTGGAGTCCGCCCGCGAGGTGCACCTGGAGGCGGGCGCCGACTGCCCGCGCTACCTCGGCCGGGTGATCGAGGGCATCGACCCCGCGCGGCCCACGCCGCTGTGGCTGCAGGGCCGCCTGCGCCGCTGCGGGGTGCGTCCGGTGTCGCTGCTGGTGGACATCACCAACTACGTCATGCTGGAGCTGGGCCAGCCGCTGCACGCCTTCGACCACGACCGCCTGTCCGGCGCCGTGCGCGTGCGCCACGCCGCCGACGGCGAGCCGGTGACCCTGCTCGACGGCAGCCAGGCGGCGCTGGAGGCCGGCGCCCTGGTGATCGCCGACGACAGCGGCGTGCAGGCCGTGGCCGGGGTCATGGGCGGCGCCGCCTCGGCGGTGAGCGACGCCACCGCCAACGTGCTCCTGGAGTCGGCCTTCTTCCGCCCCGGCGCCGTCGCCGGCCGCGCCCGCAAGCTCGGCCTGCACACCGACGCCAGCCACCGCTTCGAGCGCGGCGTCGACCCGCACCTGTCGGTGATCGCCATGGAGCGGGCCACCGCGCTCATCACCGGCATCGCCGGCGGCAGCGCCGGGCCGGTGACCGAGGCCCTCAACGAGGCCGACCTGCCCGAGCGCCCGCTGATCCCGTTCCGCCCGGCGCGCGCCGACGAGCGCCTGGGCACCGAGCTGGGCGCCGAGGCCATGGGCGACGCCTTCCGCCGGCTCAATTTCGAGACCGAGGAGGAGGGCGAAACCTGGCGGGTGGTGCCGCCCACCTATCGCTTCGACCTCGCTCTGGAGGCCGACCTGATCGAGGAGGTGGCGCGTCTGCACGGCTACGACCGCCTGCCGGCCGCCCGCATGATCGGCCCCATGGAGCCTCTGGGCGGCTCCGAGACCGACGTGCGCGACCGGCCCCTGCGGGGGCTGCTGGTGGACCGCGGCTTCCGCGAGGTGATCACCTACAGCTTCGTGGACCCGGACACGGTGGCGCGCCTGGACCCCTATGCGGAGCCGCTGCCCCTGGCCAACCCGCTGTCGCGGGAGCAGTCGGTCATGCGTCCGGACCTGTTCGCCGGCCTGCTGGAGACCGCCGCCGCCAACCAGGCGCGCCAGAACGAGCGCCTGCGGCTGTTCGAGCTGGGCCGGGTGTTCCCGCGCGTGGACGGCGCCATCCAGCAGCGCGACGCCGTCGGCGGCCTGATCGCCGGGCCCGTGGACCCGCCCCACTGGGCCGGCGAGCGCCGCGGCGCCGACTTCTTCGACGCCAAGGGCCACGTGGAGGCCCTGCTGGCGCGGGCGGGGGCCGCCGGCGCCGCCTTCGAGAGCGCCGAGCACCCCGCCCTGCACCCGGGCCAGAGCGCGCGCATCACCCTCGACGGCGCCCATGCCGGCTGGATCGGCGCCCTGCACCCGGCGCTGGCGGAGCCGCTGGAGGTCACCGAGCCGGTGGTGGTGTTCCAGGTGGACCTGCAGGTGGTGCGCGCCGGCGGCGGTGCCGTGCCGCAGTACCGGCCGGTGTCGCGCCTGCCCATGACCCGGCGCGACCTGGCCGTGGTGGTGCCGGAGGCGGTCACCGCGGCCGACCTGTCGCGGGTCGTGGCCGCCTACCGCGGCGAGATCGAGGCCGATCTGGACCTCATGGACTGGCGCATTTTCGATGTATACACTGGAAAAGGCGTCGAGCAGGGGCACAAGAGCATCGGTGTGGCGCTGACCCTGCAGCCCCGCGACGAGACCCCCACGGACGAGCGCATCGAGGCGGTCGTCGCCGCCCTGGTGGAGCGGCTGTCCGGCGAGCTGGGGGCCCAGCTTCGCGGCTAGCGTCCGGGCCGGGCGATCCACGAATCGCCGGGGCGGGGTATGCGCGCCTTTTCCGAACACCGCCACCGGCACCCGCTCGAAGCCGGGCGCCGTGG
>DATFLO010000120.1:0-14634 GCA_035267605.1 Gammaproteobacteria bacterium | reverse complement strand
CCGATGTCCACCAGGATGCGGCGGTAGGACCCCACCACCGAGCCCTCGGTCACCGGGATGTGCAGCCCGCAGAAGGCCATGGTGGCGAGCAGGCCGATGGTCTTGATGGCCACGGTCTTGCCGCCGGTGTTGGGTCCGGTGATGAGCACCATGGGATGCTCGCGGTCGAGGCGCATGGTCAGCGGTACCGGGGCCGGGCCGCCATTCTTGTGCTCGGCCACCAGCGCCGGGTGGCAGGCCCCGCGCAGGTCCAGGTGGGGCGTGTCGTCCAGCCCCGGGGCGACGCCGTCGGTCTTGATGGACAGCCGCCCGGCGCCCAGGGCCAGGTCGATCCAGGTGACGGCGTCGATCAGCTGCTGCAGCGCATCGCGCCGCGCGGAGACGCTGTCCGTGGCGGCCTTGAGGACGCGCCGCTCCTCGGCGTCGATCTCCTTGGCCAGCTGCTCCAGGCGGTTGTTGAGCGGGATCCACTCCATCGGCTCGACCATGATGCCGCGCCCGTTGGACAGCGCCTCGCGGCGCACGCCCTTGATCGAGCCGGCGGCCTCGGTCTTCACCGCCAGCACCCGGCGCGGCCCGGAGTAGTGCTCGGTCTTGGGCTCCACCAGGTTGGGCGCGAGCTTCTTGTCCTTCTGCTTCTTGCGCACCTCCTGATTGAGCTCGTCGCGCTTGTCCTTGACCTCGCCGTTGAGGCGCGCAAGCTCGTCGGAGGCGTCCGGGCGCACCCGGCCCATGGTGTCCACCACCGCGTCCAGCTCGTCGATCAGATCGGAGGCACCGGTCAGGTCGCCGCGGTCGCCGGCGTACAGCTGCGGGCGCTGCTCCAGGTTGCGCGCCAGGTACTCGCCGGTCTGCAGCAGGGTCACCAGGTTGCGCAGGGCCATGCCGTTGAGCGGCGAGGCGCCGCTCTGGGCGGCCTGACGCAGGGCCGCGCGCACGTCGGGGAGCTCGCCGAGCTGCGGGCCATCGCGGTTCTCCAGGCCCTCGCGGGCGGCGCTCACCGCCGCCTGGAAGGCCTTCGCCACCTGCAGGCCGGGGGCCGGCTCCAGGTTGCGGGCGGCCTCCTTGCCGTAGGGCGAGGCGCACTCGTTGGCCAGGGCGCGCCGGATGGCGTCGAATTCCAGGGTATTGAGATCGCTCTGCATGGATCGATTCTGCCTTGTCGCCTGAGGGAAGCCCGGCGGCCGCGGCGGCGCCGGGAATACGGGTTCCCTGTGCAAACCGGACAAGCCTGTTATAGTCCCGCCGCCGGCCTACGGGTTTTCCCTGATCCGGGAACCCGGACCGGGCCATCCGGTCTAGGAAACTGTTGAGCGTTTGGCTCGGAAACTTACTTGAATTCTACTTGAGGATACTTCCATGACCGAGCATTACGGCGAGGTAATCTGGCTGGACAACGACGACCGCACCGGCCTGTTCATCGACGGCCCCAACTTCCACGGCAGCTCCCGGGACATGGGCTTCGACGTGGACTACCAGTCGCTGCTGAGCTTCTTCCGGGAGCGCGCCAAGGTCACGCGCGCCTTCTACTACACGGCCATCGACGTCTCCGGCGAGCACACCCCGCTCAAGCCCCTGGTGGACTGGCTCTCCTACAACGGCTACATCGTCGTCACCAAGCCCACCAAGGAGTTCAAGAACGGCGGCCAGCGCCGGGTGAAGGGCAACATGGACGTCGAGCTGACCATCGACATGCTCAACCTGGCGCCCCACCTGGACCACGTGGTGCTGTTCTCCGGCGACGGCGACTTCCGCCGCCTGGTGGAGGCCGTCCAGCAGCGCGGCGTCAAGGTCACCGTGCTCGCCGCCACCGACGTCACTGCCGACGAGCTGCGCCGCCAGGCCGACCAGTTCGTGGAGCTGGAGGCCTTCCGGCCCTTCATCCAGCGCCGCCCCGAGGGCTTCGAGGCCGAGCGGGACGAGGCGGAGCTGGACGCGGACTACTAGCCGGAACCGCCGGCGGGGGTCACGGAGAGGGGGCGCCGGCGGGCTTCTCGGCGTAGGAGGCGCGCAGGTAGGTGGGCACCGCCTGGGCCGGGGTCAGCGTGTCCCCGGCCCGCCACGGCGCCACCGCCAGGGCGGCCACCGCGTCGGCCTCGCCGGCGGCCTCCGGCACCGTCCCCGCCAGCGCCACGCCCAGCCGGGCCGCCAGGCCCTCGCCCATCGTCTGCCAGCCGCTGCCCGCACCCAGCCACGGACCGTCGGCCGCAAAGCCCGGGGCCAGGACCAGCCCCTCCGGGGCCGCCACCTGCTCCTCCCCCGCCAGGGCCACGCCCTCCGGCGTGCGCCGGTACATGCCCCAGTAGACCTCGCCCCGCCCGGCATCGAGGGCCGCGGCGCAGCGCTCGCCGCCGGCGGACCAGGCGGCGGCGGCCAGGCTGGAGACCGGGATCAGCGGCACGTCCAGGCCCAGCCCGAGGCCCTGGGCCGAGGCCACCACGATGCGGCCGCCGGTGAAGGGGCCGGGGCCGCGGCCGAAGGCCACCGCCTCCAGCGCCGTCCGCGGCAGCGCCAGCTCCGCCAGCAGCTCGTCCAGCAGGGGCAGCAGGTGGAGGGCGTGCTCGGCCCGGCCGGCGCGCCGGCGGCTGACCAGCTCGCCGCGGTAGAGCACCGCCGCCGAGGTGGCCTCGGCGGTACCGGCGAGGGCAGCCAGGGGGCCCGGGATGGGGCCGGCGGGGAGGGCGACCACCGGCCTCAGCCTCCGGTCACCGGCGGGAACAGGGCCACCTCGTCGCCATCGGCGACGGGCCGCGAGCCCTCGGCGTACTCCTGGTTCACCGCCACCAGCAGGCGCCGGTCCTCCGCAAGGGCCTGCGCCCGGATCGGGTCGGCCTCGCGCAGGCGGGCCAGCAGGTCGGCCACGGTGGCCACACCCTCGGCCGCCACCTCCTCCTCGGCGGTGCCCACCGCCTCGCGCACGGCCGCGAAGTAGAGGACCTTGATCATGGGGCGCCTCCAGCGCCGCCCAGATAGCGGGCGGCCTCCTCCGGGGTGTTGATGTTGACCCACCACGGGCCGCGCAGGGCCAGCGGCGGCCAAGGGCCGGCGGCGGCCCAGAGCGTGGCCCGGCGCTCGCCGCGGCGCAGCAGGTCCAGGGCGCGGCGGGCGTGGGCGGCCGGGTACAGCCCCGCCAGGGGCTGCCAGCGGCCCTCCGGGGTGCAGCCGACCACGGCCCGCCCGGGGTGCCTGCGGGCGGCGGCCACCAGCAGGTCCGGCCGCGCGCGTGGCAGATCCAGCGCCAGCACCAGGTAGTAGTCGGCGGGGAAGGCCCGCACCGCCGCCGCCACCCCGGCCAGGGGGCCGCCCAGCCCGGGCGGATCGCGCAGCCACGGGATGCCGGCGGGCGCCGCTTCACCGGCGCCGCGCCCGGCCACCACACGCACCGCCGCCCACGGCCGCAGCCGCGCCAGGGCGGCGGTCAGGAGGGTGCCGCCGGCGGGATGGGCCAGGCCGCCCTTGGCGCGTCCCATGCGCCGGCTGCCGCCCCCCGCCAGGACCACCCCTACCGTGTTGCCGCGCCGGGGTCCCCGTGCCCGGACCGGGCTAATGCCCCTCCTCCTCCATGCGGTTCAGCCGCTTGCGCGCCAGGCGCGCCTCGGAGGAATCCGGGAACCGCTCGCGCACGCGCTGGAGGGCCTGACGGGCGCTGTCGTAATCGCCCAGCTCGTAGAAGGAATAGCCGATCTTGAGCAGGGCCGCCGGCGCCTTGCGGCTGTCCGGATATTCCTGCAGCACCTTGTTGAAGCTCCCCAGGGCCTGCTCGAAATCGCGCAGCACGTAGCGGGCCTCGCCCAGCCAGTAGCGGGCGTTGGGCGCCAGGTCGCTGTCGCCGTGCTCGGCCAGGAAGGCCTTGAAGGCCTTGGCCGCCGCCTCGTACTCGTTGGCCTCGATCTTGGCGAAGGCCGCCTTGTAGGCATCCTCCGCCGAGCGCGCCCGGGTCTCGCCACTGTCCGCCCCGGCGGACTGGTCCGCCCCGGACGCCCCGGAGGCCGCCCCCGGGGAGCCGGACTGCGGCGAGCCGCCGCCCTCGCCCTGCTCCAGGGCGCGCAGGCGGCTGTCGACGTCCTCGTAGAGGCGGCGCTGGCGCTCGGCCAGGCGGTCCAGGCGGTGCTGCACCACCTCCATGTCGCCCTGCTGGCCGCGCACCTCCTGGCGCAGGTCGTCCAGCTCCACCGTCAGCGACTCCAGGCCCTTCTGCATGCCCGAGCTGTCGGCATTGGCCTGCTTCAGGCGGGCCAGCTCCTGCTCCAGATCGGTCACCCGCTGGCGCAGCTTCTCCTCCGGCGTGGGACCCCGGTCCGGGCCGGAGGGCGGCGGGGGCAGACAGCCCCCGAGCACGCCGGCCAGGGCCAGGACCGCGGCGAAGCGCAGCGTGGTCACCGCCCTACCCCTGCTCATTGCCCCGCTCATAGCGCAGCTTCACGCGGCGGTTGCGGGAGTAGGCCTCTTTGTTGTGGCCCTCCACCAGCGGCCGCTCCTCGCCGTAGCTGACCACCTCCAGCCGGCTGGAGGCGATGCCGTGCACCAGCAGGATGCGGCGCACCGACTTGGCCCGGCGCTCACCCAGGGCGAGGTTGTACTCGCGGCTGCCGCGCTCGTCGGCGTTGCCCTCCAGGACCACGTGGATGGCGGGGTGGGCCTTGAGGTACTCGGCATGGGCGTTGATCAGGTCGCGCGCCTGATCCGACAGCTTGGCGCTGTCGAAATCGAAGAACACCCGGTGCTCCTCGGGCTCCTTGACCGCCTGGGCCTCGGCCTGCTCGCCCAGGGCCGAGCCCTGGCCGCCCTCGGCGCCGCCCAGGCCCTGCGCGGTGGCGCCTTCCTGGCCGCCCTCGGCGGCTCCGCCTTCCTGGCCGGCCTGCGGCTGCCCGCCTTCCGGACCCTTCTCCCCGGGGGTGGCGCAGCCCCCCAGGACCAGCAGTCCGGTCAGGCCCAGCCATGCGATCTTCCCACCTTTTTGGAACATGCGGTTACTCCCTCTCTTGGTTGACGACTTGCACAGGCTTCACTGGATCAGCGCATGGGGGACCAGGCGGGCTCCCGAACGTCCCCCGAGCGTTTCCGCTGCAGGCGCTGCTGAACGTTGCCCTCCACCGAGACCGTGGCCAGAACGCCGGCGCCGCCGGCGCCCTGCGTAGCGTACAGGATCATGTGGCCGTTGGGGGCGAAGCTGGGCGATTCGTTGAGCCCCCGCTCGGTAAGGGTGCGGATGTTTCCGCTCTTCAGGTCCATCACCGCGATGGCGAAGCGGCTGCCGTCGCCGTGCACGAAGGCCACCCGGTCGCCGGTAGGCGACCAGGTGGGCGAGGCATTGTAGCCCCCCTCGAAGGTCAGGCGCTCGACATCGCCGCCGGCGGCGGCGATGCGGTAGAGCTGGGGGCTGCCGCCGCGGTCGGAGGTGAAGATGAGGCGCTCGCCGTCCGGCCCCCAGGTGGGCTCGGTATCGATCGCCCCGTGGTGGGTGAGCCGGCGCAGGTTGCGCGTGCCCAGGTCGAGCACGTAGATCTCGGGGTTGCCGTCCCGCGACAGGGTCAGGGCCAGGCGGTCGCCGCTCGGCGAGAACTCCGGCGCCGAGTTGATGCCGTCGAAGGCCGCCACGGTCGAGCGCTTGCCGGTATCCAGATCCTGGACGTAGACCATGGAGCGGCCCTGCTCGAAGGAGACGTAGACCAGCCGCTTGCCGTCCGGGGCCCAGGACGGCGACATCAGCGGGTGGCGGCTGGTGAGCACCGCGCGCGCGTTGGCACCGTCGGCGTCGGCGACCATCAGGCGGAACTCGTCGCCCTCCTTGACCACATACGCCAGCCGGGTGTTGAAGGCCCCCGACCAGCCGATGAGCTGCTTGTGGATGGTGTCGGCGATGCGGTGGGCGACGCTGCGCAGCCCGCCGGGGCGGACCTGATAGCGCACGCCGGCGATCTGGCGCTGGCTGTAGATGTCGAACAGCCGGAAGCGCACTTCCACCTTGCCCTCCGGCGCCGGCTGCATGCGGCCGATGACCAGGGCGTCCGCCCCCACCAGGCGCCAGTCCTTGTAGGTGACCCCCTCGGGGGTGTGCGGCCGGCTGATGAAGGCGTCCTCCCGCACCATGCGGAACAGCCCGGAGCGCTTGAGGTCGGCGCTCACCACCCCGCCGACGTCGAAGGGCCGGGGCCCCTCCCCTTCCCAGGAGAAGGGCACCAGCGCCACCGGCAGGGGGTCGCGCACGCCCTGGCGGATGTCGATGGACAGCACGGCCCCCGCCGGTCCGGGTGCGGCGACCAGCAGCAGGAGGGCCAGCAGCAGCGGCAGCGTTCGCTTCATTGCACCATATCCGGGCTGAAGTGGAGCTCGAGGTTCTGGAAGTAACGGGTGGGGCCGTCGGGCATGGGGAAGGGCGCCGCCTTCTCCACTGCGCGCACCACCGAGCTGTTGAAGTAGCCGGGGCCGTTGGAGCTCACCACCTTGGGCGGGCTGGCCAGCTTGCCGTCCGGGGTCAGGGCGATGCGCACGGTGGCGGTGAGGCCGTCGCGATCATCCAGGCCGGGCGGCACCAGCCAATTGGACTGCACGCGGCTGCGCACCGCCTCCTGGAAGCGCGCCACCGCCCGGCGCTGGCGCAGCGACCCCTTGGCCGAATCGGAGCGGTCAGCCATTTTCGCGATCTTGTCCGCAAGGTCCTGGCCCAGGATGGGATCCGGCTTGTCGGGCTCGGGCTTGTCGGGCTTCTTGGCCGGAGCCGGCTCCTTCGGCTCGGGGGCCTCTTCGGGAGGCTCCTTCTTGGGCGCCGGCTTGTCGGGCTCGGCCTTCGCCACCCGTTTCTTGGGCACCGGGTGGGCCGGCTTCTTGACGGCGGGCCTGGCCGGCTCCGGTGCGGACTCGGGCTCGGGGCGGGCCACGGTGCCCTTGTCCGGCGCGGCGGCGGGCGGCTGCTCGGGCTTGGCCGGCTCCGGCTTGGCCGGCTCGGGCTTGTCGGGCTTCGGCCGATCGGCCTGGGCCCGGTCGGGCGCGGGCGGCTCGGGGGCCGCCTCGGGCGCCACCAGGCGGGCCCGGATCGGCGGCCGATCGGGGGGCTCGGGGTGACGCAGCAGGGTCCACAGCCACCCCCCGGAAAGGACCAGGGCATGCACCAGCAGGGAGATCACCAGGCCCTGCAGCCAGATGCGGCGCATCAGTTTCCGACGGGCCGGGTCTGCAGGCCCACGTCGCGGACGCCGCCGCGGCGCAGCAGCTCCAGGGTCTTGGCCACGGCCCCGTAGGCGGCCCCCTGGTCGCCGTTGACCACCACCGGGCGGTCGGGATGCTCGGCCAGTATGGCTTTCACCTTCGGGCTGAGGTCGTGGCGGGGGTCATCGATGCGGGTCTTCTCCAGGTAGATCGCCCCGGACTTGCGCACGGTAACCACCAGCGGCTCCTCGGGGGGATGCAGCGGCGCGGCGTCCACCTGCGGCAGGTCCACGTCCACGCCCCGGGTCAGCATGGGGGCGGTCATCATGAACACCACCAGCAGCACCAGCACCACGTCCACCAGGGGGATGATGTTGATCTCGCCCATGAGCTTGCGCCGACGGTAGGCCATTGCCGTTCCCCTGCCCTAACCGGCCCAGGCCTGGCGCTCGAACACCCCGGTGAGGTCGTCCGCGAAGTTCTCCAGCCGGGTGTGGTGGTGCTCCACCCGGCGGGTGAGCATGTTGTAGGCGACCACCGCCGGGATCGCCGCGCCCAGGCCGAAGGCGGTGGCGACCAGGGCCTCGGCGATGCCGGGGGCGACCACCGCCAGGGTGGCCTGGCCCATGGCGCCGATGTTCTGGAAGCTGTTCATGATGCCCCAGACCGTGCCGAACAGCCCCACGAAGGGGGCGGCGGAGGCCACCATGGCGAGGTAGGCCAGATGGCGATCGAGGCGGTCGACGTACTCGCTGAGCGCCACCCGCATGGCCCGCCGGCCGCCCTCGCGGATCTCGCCGCGCGGCAGGCCGTCCTCCAGCAGGCGCTTGACCTGGCGGTAGCCGGCCCGCAGCACGGCCGCCGAACCGCTGCGCGCGGCCCGCCGCTCGCGGCCAATGCCGGCCACCAGCTGATCCAGGTCGCGGGTCTGGTGGTAGAGGCCGTCGAAGGCCTGCTCGGCCCGGCCGGCAGCCAGGATCTCCCGGCCCTTGACATAGATGACCACCCACGAGGCCACCGAGGCCAGGAACAGCACCAGCATCACCCCCTGCACCAGGGGGCTGGCGCCCAGGATCAGGTCCCATGCGGTGTACGCCGTTTCGCCTTGCATCGTCGTCGGATCTTCCCTCTCGGATTCAGGTTTGCCCGCCGTAGCCCAGGGCGCGGCGGATGCCCTCCGGAATGCGCGCCGGCCGGAAGGCCTTGGGCTCCACGCAGGCCACCTCCACGCTGGCCTGGCACAGGGGGCGCAATTCGCCCTCGCGGTAGACGGCCTGGTCGAACACCACCCGCGCCCGGCCCAGATCGCTGACCTCGGATACCACCCGCAGGCGGTCGTTGAACACGGCCGGGCGCAGGTAGTCCACCTCCACCCTGCGGACGACGAACAGCACCTGATGGTTGCGCGCCAGCTCGTCCTGTTCGAATCCCAGCGCCCGCAGCAGTTCCGTGCGGCCGCGTTCGAAGAAGCGCAGGTAGTTGGCGTAGTAGACCCCGCCGCCGTGGTCGGTGTCCTCGTAGTAGACGCGGACGGGCAGCTCGCCGACGACGGAGGTCAAAGCAGGCGGTCCTGGGGATCGCTGCCGCCGCCGGGCCCCTCCAGACCGAGGTGGCGGTAGGCCAGGGCGGTGGCGCAGCGTCCGCGGGCGGTGCGCTGCAGGTAGCCCTGCTGGATCAGGTAGGGCTCGAGGACATCCTCGATGGTGTCGGCCTCCTCGCCCACCGCCGCCGCCAGGTTGGTGAGCCCCACCGGACCGCCGCCGAACTTGTCCACGAGGGCGGAAAGCAATTTCTGGTCCAACTTGTCCAGGCCGGCCGGATCCACCTCCAGCATGGCCAGGGCGTCATCGGCCACGGCCTGGGTGATGACGCCGTCGGCGCGCACCTCGGCGCAGTCGCGCACCCGCCGCAGCAGGCGGTTGGCCACCCGCGGCGTACCCCGGGAACGGCGGGCGATCTCCTCGGCGCCGGCCGGCTCCACTGTCACCCCGAGGAGACGGGCGGAGCGGTCCACGATCCGGGCCAGATCGGAAAGGCCATAGAAATCAAGGCGCAAGTTGATGCCGAAGCGGTCGCGCAGCGGCGACGTCAGCAGCCCGGCGCGGGTGGTGGCGCCCACCAGGGTGAACGGCGGCAGGTCCAGCTTGATCGACCGCGCCGCCGGGCCCTCGCCGATGACGATGTCGATCTGGTAGTCCTCCATGGCGGGATAGAGGATCTCCTCCACCGCCGGCGACAGGCGGTGGATCTCGTCGATGAACAGGACGTCGAAGGGGGCCAGATTGGTGAGCAGGGCGGCCAGGTCGCCGGCCTTCTCCAGCACCGGGCCGGAGGTCACCTTGAGGTCGGCCGCCATCTCGTTGGCGATGATGTGCGCCAGGGTGGTCTTGCCCAGGCCGGGCGGCCCGAACAGCAGGCAGTGGTCGAGGGACTCGCCGCGCTCGCGCGCCGCCGGCACGAACACCTCCAGGTGCTCGCGCACCCGCGGCTGGCCCTCGTAATCGGCCAGGCGCTGCGGCCGCAGCACCGTCTCCTGGCCGCCCTCGTCGGCGGCCTCGTTGCCGTCGATGACGCGCTCGCTCTGGGAAGGGGGTTCCATTGCCGCTTACCTGGCCATCTGCTGCAGGGACCGCTTGAGGAGCTCCTCCACCGACAGCTCCTCCTCGCCGACGGCGCCGATGGCGCGCTCGGCCTGATCGGCACTGTAGCCCAGCTCCTGCAGCGCCGCCACCGCCTCGCGCCGCGGACCGCCTGCGGCCGCGCCGGCCCCCTGCGGCACCGCCCCCGCCCCGTCCGCGGGCGCCTCGAGGGTGTCGCGCAGCTCCATCACCAGGCGCTGGGCGGTCTTCTTGCCGATGCCGGGCACCTGGCTCATGCGCCCCAGGTCGTTGTCCTGCACGCAGCGCCACAGCTCCGCCGGCGGCAGGCCGGACAGCACCTGCAGGGCGAGCTTGGCGCCGACGCCGGTGACCCGCAGCAGGGCGGTGAACAGGCGCTGCTCGTCGCGGGACAGGAAACCGAACAGCTGGATGGCGTCGTCGCGCACCACGGTATGGATGCGCAGGCTCACCTCCTCGCCCACGGCGGGGAGGTGATAGAAGGTGGACAGCGGCGCATCCACGGTGTAGCCGACGCCGCCGGCCTCGACGATGAGGCTGGGGGGCTCCTTCTCCAGGATGGGGCCGCGCAGGTGGCCGATCATCGGCGGCGCCCGGCGCTGCCGGCGGCGTCGCCGAGGCGGGCGCCGGCCTGCAGGTGGTGGCTGTGGCACACGGCCACGCCCAGGGCGTCGGCGGCATCCTCGGGGGCGGGCTCGGCCAGGCCCAGCAGGCGCTGGACCATGTAGCCCACCTGGTCCTTGCTGGCCGAGCCGCGCCCCACCACCGCCTCCTTGATCACCGCCGGGGTGTACTCGCCCACCGCCAGGCCGGCGTCCACCAGGGCGGCAATGGCGGCGCCGCGCGCCTGGCCCAGCTTGAGGGCGGAGTCCACATTGCGCTTGACGTAGACGGTCTCCACCGCCGCCGCCTCCGCCCCGTAGTCGGCGGCGGCGGCGCGCACCGCGCGGAACAGACGGCCCAGGCGCTCGGGGAAGGGACCGTCGCCCAGGCGCAGGGCCTGGTGGTGGAGGGCGCGCAGGCGGGAACCGTCGGCCTCGACGATGCCGATCCCGGTGATGCGGGACCCCGGGTCGATGCCGACTACCACCATGGACTGCCCCTCCCCCGCGGCCGCCGTTCAGGCCGTGACCTGCTCCAGGACCTCGTCGGGGATGTCGTAGTTGGCGTAGACGTTCTGGACGTCCTCGGAGTCCTCCAGGGCCTCGAGCAGCTTGAGCACCTGCTCGGCCTGCTTGCCCTCCACGTGCACCGTGGTGTCCGGCTTCATGGTCACCTCGGCCACCGCCGGCTGCCAGCCGGCGGCCTCCAGGTTGGCCTTGACCGCCTCGAAGTCCTGGGGATCGGTGTAGACCGTGAACTGGCCGTCCTCGGCCTCCATGTCCTCGGCCCCGGCCTCCATGGCCGCCTCGAGCACGGTGTCCTCGTCGATGCCCTCGCCCTCGAGCACCAGCATGCCGACCTTGTTGAACAGGTACTCGACGCAGCCGTTCTCGCCCAGGCTGCCGCCGTTCTTCGAGAACAGGTGGCGGATCTCGCTGACCGTGCGGTTCTTGTTGTCGGTCATGCACTCCACCAGCACGGCCACGCCGCCGGGGGCGTAGCCCTCGTAGTTGACCTCCTCGTAGCTGACCCCCTCCAGCTCGCCCGTACCGCGCTTGATGGCGCGGTCGATGTTGTCCTTGGGCATGTTGCTGGCGAGGGCCTTGTCCACGGCCTGGCGCAGGCGCGGATTGGCCTCGGGGTCACCGCCGCCGAGGCGGGCCGCCACGGTGATCTCCTTGATCAGGCGGGTGAAGATCTTGCCGCGCTTGGCGTCCTGCGCCGCCTTGCGGTGCTTGATGTTGGCCCATTTGCTGTGCCCGGCCATGGCCGAACCTCCTGCTTGCTGCTGCCGGCCCCGCGGGCGGGACCGGGCGGAATTGGGATGCGCCGAACGCGGGGAATGCAGGCGACTCCGTGGATTCTAGCACAGGCCCCCGGCCGGCTCGCCATGACCGCCGAATCGCCCGTTCGCGAGGAAGTGAGCGGTCGCTTCGGCCACCGGGCGCCGGAACATGAGGCCCATGTGCCCCACCGGCAGGGTGACCACCTCGGCCCCCGGCAGGCAGGTCTCGGCCACCCGCACCAGGCCATCGTTGGGCCCGTCGAGCAGCCAGCGGGTCCACCAGCGGCGCCGGGTGCCGGCCACCACGCCCATCTCGCCCGGCGGCACCGGCAGCCGCAGCGGCGCCTCACCTGCCAGCTCGCGGCCGGCGACCCCCAGCCACCACCGCCCTTCCCACCACTGCATGAGGAAGGCGGCGCCCGCCGAGCCCTGGTTGGGCGTGCCCAGCATCACGGTGCGGGCGTCCTCGAACCAGTGCGGGCTGCGCGCGGCCAGGGCGCGCAGCACCACGCCGCCCAGGCTGTGGCCGACGAAGCGCAGCGGCTGCCCGGGGGCGAAGCGCTCGCCCAGCCAGGCGTCGAGCGCCTGCGCGTGCTCGGCGAGGGTGACGTGGCGGCTGCGATAGCCGAAGCGGTGGGGGGTGAAGCCGCGGCTGCGCAGACGGCGGGCCAGCGGGCGCATCATCAGCGGCCGCATCCACAGGCCGTGGAGCAGCACCACGGGCCGCTCGCCGGCGCTCGCCCCGCCGCCCTCAGCCACGGACTCGGCTCAGGAGCCGCCGCCGGCGGTCTTGCTGATGCGCAGGCCGAGCTCGCCGAGCTGGGCCGGGTCCACCTCGGCCGGGGCGCGGGTCAGCAGGCAGCTGGCGCGCTGCGTCTTGGGGAAGGCGATGACGTCGCGGATGGAGTCGGCGCCGGCCAGCAGCGCCACCAGGCGGTCCAGGCCGAAGGCCAGGCCGCCGTGGGGCGGCGCGCCGAAGCGGAAGGCGTCGAGCAGGAAGCCGAACTTCTCCTGGGCCTCCTCGGCGTCGATGCCGAGGGCGGAAAACACCCGCCGCTGGGTCTCGGGGTCATGGATACGGATGGAGCCGCCGCCCACCTCGGCGCCGTTGAGAACCAGGTCGTAGGCGCGCGACAGGCAGGCGCCGGGATCGGACTCCAGCTGCGCCACGTGCTCCGGGTAGGGCGCCGTGAACGGATGGTGCAGGGGCTCGTAGCGCCGGCTGTCCTCGTCCCACTCGAACATGGGGAAGTCGGTGACCCACAGCGGCGCCCAGCCCGGGCCGGTAAGGCCGCGGTCGGCGCCCAGGCGCTCGCGCAGGGCGCCGAGGGCCTCGTTGACCACGGCGCGCTTGTCGGCACCGAAGAAGATCATGTCGCCGGTCTCGGCCCCGGTGCGCTCGAGGATGGCGGCGACCACCGCCTCGGGCAGGAACTTGAGGATGGGCGACTGCAGCCCGTCGCTGCCGGCGGCGGCATCGTTGACCTTGATGTAGGCCAGGCCCTTGGCGCCGTAGCGGCCGACGAACTCGGTGTAGTCGTCGATCTCCTTGCGCGACAGCTCACCGCCGCCGGGCAGGCGCAGCGCGGCGACCCGGCCGCCGCTGGTGGCGGGCTCGCGGAAGACCTTGAAGTCCACCTCGGCCATGACGTCGGTGAGCTCGGCGAGCTCGAGCGGGTTGCGCAGGTCCGGACGGTCGCTGCCGAAGCGGCGGGTGGCCTCGGCGTAGGTCATGCGCGGGAAGGGCTCGGGCAGCGGGCCCTCGCCGACCGTCTCGAACACCTGGCGCACCATGGCCTCCATCAGGCCCATGATGGCCTCCTCGTCGAGGAAGGACATCTCCAGGTCGAGCTGGGTGAACTCGGGCTGGCGGTCGGCGCGCAGGTCCTCGTCGCGGAAGCACTTGGCCACCTGGTAGTAGCGCTCCATGCCGGCGGCCATGAGCAGCTGCTTGAACAGCTGCGGGCTCTGCGGCAGGGCGAAGAAGCTGCCGGGGTGGGTGCGCGACGGCACCAGGTAGTCGCGCGCCCCCTCCGGGGTGGAGCGGGTCAGCACCGGGGTCTCCACCTCGATGAAGTCGCGCTCGTCGAGGAAGCGCCGCATGGTCTGCACCACCCGGTGGCGCAGGCGCAGGTTAGCGGCCATCTCCGGCCGGCGCAGGTCGATGTAGCGGTAGCGCAGGCGGATGTCCTCGCCCACCTCCTCCGACTCGTCGAGCTGGAACGGCGGCGTCTCGGCGCGGTTGAGGACCTGCAGGTCGCTGCCGAGCAGCTCCACCTCGCCGGTGGGCAGGTCGGGATTGCGGGTGCCCTCGGGGCGCTCGCGCAGGGTGCCGGTGACCGTGATCACCCACTCGCTGCGCAGCTGGTGGGCGGTGGCGAAGATGGCCTCCTGGTCGGGGTCGAACACCACCTGCAGCAGCCCGGAGCGATCACGCAGGTCGATGAAGATCACCCCGCCGTGGTCGCGGCGGCGGTGGACCCAGCCGCTGACGGTGATCGCCTCGCCGATTTGCTCGCGCCGCAGGTCGCTGCAAAGGTGGCTGCGCATGGTCTTCCTTCCTGATTCGGTTCCGGTCCGCCCCCGGCCGGCCCCGGGCCGGCGCGCGCAAAGGCGGCAATGGTACGGCGCGGGCCGCCGCCAGGCAAGGCGCTGCGGTCGGTCAGGCTTCCCAGGCGCCCCCCGCCTTCGCTATAGTCTGTGTCCTCGGTCTCAAACCCAAATCTGTGGGGAATTCCCGGTGAGGGGGGGGAACCCCGGAAGGGAACAATCCGGCCATGAAACCGACCGAAACCGCCCCCGAGCCCCTCGGGGAGCGCCAGCCGTGGGACGAGCACAGCCTGCGCGGGCGCGTCCTGTTCGTGGAGGACAGCCAGACCTCGGCCGCCGTGACCGAGCACTACCTGGAGCAGTTCGGCCTCCAGGTGCGCCACGTCACCACGGTGGAGGAGGCCCTGGAGGAGCTGGGCTTCGAGTTCGACC
>DATFLO010000119.1:0-4093 GCA_035267605.1 Gammaproteobacteria bacterium | reverse complement strand
CCGGCGAGCAGAGCGCGTGCGCCGGGGCCGAGCTGGAGGCCCTGCGCCGGGGCAACCCGGCCGCGCGCAGCCTGCCGCTGCTGGAGGCCATCGCCCGGGGCCGCTCCCGCGGCCTCCGGCTGCCCTACGCGGGGGACCGGCAGCTGGCGCTGGAGTACCGGGCGCCGTGATGGAGCGCCAGGCGATCGCGGCGCTCATTCCCCACGCCGGGGACATGGTGCTGGTGGAGCGGGTGGAGGAGTGGAGCGCGGAGGGGATCCGCTGCCGCACCGGCTGCCACCGCTGGGCGGCCAACCCCCTGCGGCGGGCGGGGCGGCTGGAGGCCATCCAGGCCCTGGAGATCGGCGCCCAGGCGGTGGCGGTGCACGCCAGCCTGCTGGCCGCCGAGGCCGGCGGCGGGGAAGGGGGAGTCAAGTACCTGGCGGCGGTGCGGGACCTGGCCGTGACCGACGGCGCCCTGGACGACATCGCCGAGGATCTGGTAATCAACGCCACCTGCCTGGTCAGCCAGGGCGAGCACGGCATCTACCAACTGGAGGTGGTCGCGGGGGAGCGGGAGATCCTGACCGGACAGATCACGGTCATGGGGCAGCCATCGGAGGGGCCATGAAACGGGCACTGGTCACGGGGGGGAGCGGCGACATCGGGGCCGCCATCGCGCGGCGCCTGGCGGCGGCAGGGCTGGAGGTCATCGTCCACGCCAACAGCAACCCGCAACGGGCGGAAGCGCTGGCGGAGGCGCTGCGCGGCGAGGGCCACAGCGCGGCCAGCGCGGCGTTCGACGTCACCGACGGCGAGGCCACGCGGGCGGCGCTGGAGGGGCTCCTGGACGACGGTCCGATCCAGGTGCTGGTCAACAACGCCGGCTGCCACTGGGATGCCTCCTTCGCCGGCATGACCCCCGAGCAGTGGCGCCAGGTTCGGGAGGTCTCCCTGGACGGCTTCTTCAACGTCACCCAGCCGCTGACCCTGCCCATGGCCCGCTGCCGCTGGGGCCGCATCGTCAGCATCAGCTCGGTGGCGGCGGTCATGGGCAATCCCGGCCAGGTCAACTACGCCGCGGCCAAGGCCGGCCTGCACGGCGCCACCCGCAGCCTGGCGCGCGAGCTGGCCTCCCGCAGCATCACGGTCAATGTCGTGGCGCCCGGCATCATCAACGGCTCCATGACCGCCGAGGCCTTCGACGAGGCCGCCATCCGGGAGCAGGTCCCCATGCAGCGGGCCGGGGAGCCGGAGGAAGTAGCCAGCGTCGTGGGCTTCCTGGCCTCCGAGGAGGCGGCCTACCTCTCCGGCCAGGTGATCTCCGTCAACGGGGCCATGGCCTGATGTCGGCGCAGACGCCGGAGATCGCCGTGGTCATTCCCGCCTTCAACGAGGCGGCCACCCTGCCGGAGGTGGTGCGCGAGGCGGCCGCCCTCGCCGAGCGGGTCTGGGTGGTGGACGACGGCTCCACCGACCACACCGCCGAAACCGTCCGCGACCTGCCCTGCCGGCTGCTCCGCCACCCCCGCAACCTGGGCAAGGGGGCCAGCCTGCGCACCGGCCTGGCCGCCGCCCTGGAGGAGCAGCCCGCGGCGGTGATCACCCTCGACGCCGACGGCCAGCACCCGGTCCGGGCCCTGCCGCAGCTGACCGAGCGCTTTCGCCGCCACGGCGACGACCTGGTGATCGCCGCCCGCCTGCAGGAGCGCGCCGCCATGCCGCGGCTGCGCCAGTTCGGCAACGGCGTGGCCGACTTCTGGATCGGCCTCGCCGGCGGCAGGCGGGTGCGCGACAGCCAGTCCGGCTTCCGCCTCTACAGCGCCCGCCTGCTGCGCGACCTGCCCATCCACCGCATCCCCGGCGACCGCTTCGACTTCGAGGGCCGGACGCTGATCGAGGCCTGCCGCCGCGGCTATGCGGTGGGCGAGGTGCCCATCCCCGCGCTGTACCCGGACAGCGGACTGTCCAGCCACTACCGGGCCGTTGTGGACACCTCCCGGATCATTGGTATGGTAGCTTCACGGATACTGACCCATACCCTGTCCGCGCTGCTGCCCGCGGGCAGCCGGCCGCGCTGGCGCCCCCAGCTCAAGATGGGCTCGTTGGAGCGGACCCCGAAGCGGGTCCGGAAAAGCTAACCCCAAAGGGAGGAGTCCATGAACCTTCGACGCGTTCTCGCCGCATTCGCCGTGCTCACGGTGGTGCTGACCCTGGCCGCCTGCCGCACCGCGCCCATCCAGAACGTCAACGACGCGCCCATTCCGGCCAACGCCGGGTCGCCGTCGCTGGAGGAGATCACCAAGGCCATCCAGCGCGCCGGCATCGGCCTGGGCTGGCAGATGGATGCGGAGAAGCCGGGCCACATCATCGGCACCCTCTATATCCGCAGCCACATGGCCAAGGTGGACATCAACTACTCCACCAAGGGCTATTCCATCACCTATCGCGACAGCAAGAACCTGAAGCACCACGACGACAAGATCCACAGCAACTACAACGGCTGGGTGCAGAACCTCGACCGCGCCATCCAGCAGCAGCTGCTGTCCCTCTGAGCCCGACGGCCGGCCGGGGCCCTGCCCCGGCCCGCTCGGGACCGTCTCATCCCGCCAATCGCGACCCCATGCCCCACAGCCCCGACGCCGAGCCCCGGACCACCGACGTCGCCGTCATCGGCGGCGGACCGGGCGGATCCACCATCGCCACCCTGCTCGCCCGGAAGGGCTGGCGCGTGGAGCTGTTCGAGAAGGAGGCCTTTCCCCGCTTCCACATCGGCGAATCGCTCCTGCCCCGCAACCTGCCCCTGCTCGAGCGCCTGGGGGTGCTGGAGGAGACGCGCCGCATCGGCATCCCCAAGCACGGCGCCGAGTTCATCCCGCAGATCGCCGAGCACCAGCGCCATACCTTCTACTTCGCCCGCTCGCTCAAGCCCGGCGCCGGCTACGCCTTCGAGGTGCCGCGCGCGCGCTTCGACCGCGTGCTGCTGGACAACGCCACAAGGCACGGCGTCGCGGTGCACCAGCCGGCAAGGGTGCGGCAGGTGGATCTGGGCAGCGGCGCGCAGGCCCACCGGCTGGCGGTGGAGGAGGCCGACGGCTCCGCCGGCGAGGTGGCGTGCCGCTTCGTGGTGGACGCCTCCGGCCGGGACACCCTGCTGAGCCGCTCGCTGGAGTGGAAGCGCAAGCACCCCCACCACGACATGGCCGCCATCTACGCCCACTGCCGCGGCGCCGTGCGCCGCGAGGGCCTGGACGAGGGCAACATCAGCATCTACTGGTTCGAGCACGGCTGGATCTGGCTGATCCCGCTGCCCGACGGCGTGATGAGCGTGGGGGCGGTGTGCCGGCCGGCCTACCTCAAGGGGCGGGACAAGCCGCTGGCCGAGTTCTTCTGGGACACCGTGCGCCAGTGCCCCGGCGCCTGGGAACGGCTGCGCGACGCCGAGCTCGACGGCGAGGTCAGCGGCACCGGCAACTACTCCTACCGCTCGCGGCGGGCCTACGGCAACCGCTTCCTGCTGGTGGGCGACGCCTACACCTTCCTCGACCCGGTGTTCTCCAGCGGCGTGCTGCTGGCCATGAGCGGCGCCGAGATGGGCGCCGACGCCGTGGACCGCGCCCTGCGCCGCCCGGCCCTGGCCCGCTACCACCTGTGGCGCCACCAGGCCCGGCTCGACCGCACCATCGCCCGCATCGCCTGGTTCATCTACCGCTTCAACAGCCCCGCCATGCAGCGCCTGTTCTCCACCGCCACCGACGCCGACCCGGCGCGCAAGAATTTCCTCGGCATCGAGGCCGCGGTCACCTCGCTGCTCGGCGGCGACTTCTTCGACCCCCGCGGCATCCGCCTGCCCCTGACCCTGTTCAAGGGCATCTACTACGCCACCGCCTGGCGCCACCGCCAGGCCTGAAAGCCGCCGCCCGGGCGCAAAAAGGCCCCGCCGGCTGCAGCCGGCGGGGCCTTTATCGGGATCTGGTGCGCGATGCAGGATTCGAACCTGCGACCTTCGGCTCCGGAGGCCGACGCTCTATCCAGCTGAGCTAATCGCGCGAATCGGAGCCGGCTAGGATAGCGCCGCGGCGGGGCGCCTGTCCAGCCGGCGGGGCGCGGCGTC
>DATFLO010000118.1:0-11361 GCA_035267605.1 Gammaproteobacteria bacterium | reverse complement strand
CCATCCTGTCGCGCTGCCTGCAGTTCGAGCTCGGGCGCATCCCCGCCGACCAGATCCGCGCGCGCATGACCGCCATCCTCGAGGTGGAGGGCATACCCGCCGAGGACGACGCCCTGGAGCTGCTGGCGCGCGCCGCCGACGGCAGCCTGCGCGACGGCCTGTCGCTGCTGGATCAGGCCATCAACTACGGCGAGGGCCGCGTGGCCGGCGAGGTGGTGCGGGAGATGCTGGGCACGGTCAACCGCGACCGCGTGCTCGGCCTGCTGGAGGCGGTGGCCGAGCGCGACGGCGAGACCGCCCTGGCGCGCGTTACCGAGGTGGCCGACAGCGGCATGGACCTGGACTCGGCGCTGGCCGAGCTGCTCGCCCTGCTGCACCGGGTGGCGGTGACCCAGGCGGTGGCCGGGGCCGACGCCGCCGACGACACCCTGGTGGCCGACGAGCGGGCCCGCCTCGATGCGGTGGCCGGCACCGCCGCGCCCGAGGACATCCAGCTGTTTTACCAGATCGGCGTGCAGGGCCGCCGCGATCTGGCCGCCGCCCCCGACCCGCGCGTGGGCCTGGAAATGGCGGTGCTGCGCATGGTCGCCTTCGACCCCTTCGAGGGCGGCGACGGCGGTCCGGACGGGCGGCGTGCCGCCGGCGCGGTGCCGGCGGCCGCGGGCGGCGCGCGCACGGCTGCCGCCGAGCCCGCCGCCGGCGAGCCGGGGCCCCCGCGGGCCTCCTCCGGCGGCGGCACCGCGGCGGTGGCCGAGCCCCCGCCCCCGGACAACGCCGGCGGTCCCGCCCCCGCCCCGCCGGAGCCGGCGCCGGCAACCGCCGTGGACGGCGGCCACTCCCCCTGGGAGGCGACTCTCGGCCGGCTGGACGTGCCGCCGGCCTGGCGGGCCCTGCTGGAGACGGCGGTGGCGCGCGAGTTCGGCGCCGACCGGGTGTGCCTGGCGGTGCCGCGCGAGCAGCAGCTCTCGGCCGAGAGCAGCCGCTTCCGCGAGGCCCTGGACAAGGCCCTGGAGGCCCATTTCGGGGCCCGCCCCAAGGTGGTGATCGAGGCCCTGGACCCCGACGGCGACGGTGAGAGTCCGGCCGCAGCGCGCGAGCGCCAGGCGCGCGAGGCGCAGCAGGCGGCACAGCAGGCGGTGGCCGAGGACCCGCAGGCGCGGGTGCTGCAGGAGCGCTTCGGCGCCCAGGTGGAGTCGGTGCGGCCCGACGACGGCGGGCCCGCCTCGAATGGAACGACGGACCCAGGAGGACTGCCATGAAAGGCGGAATGGGCGGCCTGATGAAGCAGGCCAAGGAAATGCAGGAAAAGATGCAGAAGGCCCAGGAGCAGCTGGCCGAGGAGGAGGTCACCGGCCAGGCGGGCGGCGGCATGGTGTCGGTGACCATGACCTGCAAGCACGCCGTGCGCCAGGTGAAGATCGATCCCTCGCTGCTCGAGGACAACGACAGCGAGATGCTCGAGGACCTGGTGGCCGCCGCCATGAACGACGCCCTGACCAAGGTCGAGAACCGCAGCCAGGAGCTCATGGGCGACATGGCCGGCGGCCTGGGCAACATCCCGGGGCTCGGGGATATGTTCAAGTAACCGCAGTAAACGGCAGTTTTCAGTGTTCAGTAACGGCGACGGCCGGACCAGGAAGGGGGCCGTTTAAACGGTGAGTGAGCGCATACCCGCTCTCGACGCCCTGACCGAGGCCCTGCAGCGCCTGCCGGGCGTGGGGCCCAAGTCGGCGCGGCGCATGGTGTATCACCTGCTCGAGCGCGACCGCGAGGGGGCGCAGGCCCTGGCGCGGGCGCTCGACGGGGCGCTGGAGCGCATCGGCCACTGCCGGCGCTGCAACAACCTGAGCGAGAGCGAGCTCTGCCCGATCTGCGCCTCGGACCACCGCGACCAGTCCTTCCTGTGCGTGGTGGAGAGCCCCTCCGACATCCCGGCGGTGGAGCAGGCCGCCTCCTTCAACGGCACCTACTACGTGCTCATGGGCCGCCTGTCGCCGCTCGACGGCATCGGTCCCGAGGATCTGCCCTTCGCGGGCCTGGACCGGCGCATCGCCGAGGGCGTGACCGAGGTGGTGGTGGCCACCAACGCCACGGTGGAGGGCGAGGCCACCGCCCATTACATCTATGACCGCCTGCAGCCCCGCGGCATCCGCGTCACCCGCCTGGCCCACGGCGTGCCGCTGGGCGGCGAGCTGGAGTTCGTGGACGGCTCGACCCTGGATCAGGCCCTGCAGCGGCGGTACTCGCTGGAGGATTGACTGTCCCGTCCTCGGGACATCCCCCACGAGAAAAGGCGCCATCCGCAGATGGCGCCTTTTCTCTTTGCAAGCCCGGATCGCTCAGCCCAGCCAGCGCGCCAGCTGCGTGCGGGCCCGCTCGCGGGCGGCGGGGGTGACGTGGGCGGCGACGGTGGCGAGGGCGGCGGTGAGCACGCCCAGGTCGTCGCTGTAGCCCACCCCGGGGATGAAGTCCGGGGCGGCATCCCACGGCGTCAGGAAGTAGCCCAGGGCCCCGTAGATCACCGAGCGCGCCCAGCCCGGCAGCTGCGGCTCGTTCAGCGTGTGGTAGAGGGCCAGGGCGGGCTCGCCCACCGTCCAGCCGGCCCGACGCACATAGCGCCGGGCGCGGGCGCGGAAGCCGCGGTCCGAGTAGCTGTCCCGGTAGGCGCCGAGGTCGGGCCCCGAATCGCCGGTGGTCGTGGTCATCGCCAGCCCCCTCAGGTCTCGTCCAGGGTGAAGCCCACCTTCACCGTTACCTGCCAGTGGGCGATGCGGCCGCCCTCGATGTGGCCGCGGGTGTCGGTCACCTCGAACCAGCGCAGGTTGTGCAGGGTCTTGCCGGCCCGCTCCACGGCGTTGGTCACGGCCTGCTCGATGCCCTGAGGGGAGGAGCCGGTCAGCTCCACCGTCTTGTAGACATGCTCGCTCATGGGGTGCTCCTGCGTGGGGGGATGGCGCCCCCCATTCTACTCGTCCTTGGCCTTGAACAGACCCGTCATGTGGTCGAGGTCATTGATGACCCGCCACTCGCCCCCGGCCTGGGTCACCCGCTTCTGCCAGGCGTCCAGCCGGCCCATGTACTTGCGGGGGTCGACGATGTCGCTGCGCAGCTTGGTGACGTTGAGCGCCACCACCTCGAATCCGGACAGCTCGAGGGTGATGTCGTCGCGCACGTAGCCCTTGGGCAGGTCCTCCTTGAGGTCGGAGAAGATCAGGATCACCTTCTGGCCGGCGTTCACCTCGCTCAGCCACTCGGTGGCCTGCAGCACCCCGCCGGTGATGTCGGTGTACTGCGAGGGCTTCACCTCCTCGACGAAATTGTTGATGGTCCGGCGGAACTGCCGCTTCTGCTGGTTGGCGGTGCTGGGCCGGTCGTCGAAGGTGGTCCGGGAGACGATGTCCTTCTCGCTGAAGCTGCCGGTGTCGATGCGCGCCACCGCGAAGTGGTCGCCCGGGTTCATGCGCGACAGGATGTAGTTGATGATGCGCTGGGCCTTGTCCAGCTCCTTGGTGTAGGTGCCGGAGGTGTCGATCAGCAGATAGACGCCGCGCTCCGGCGGCGCCTTCTGGGGGCAGCCGGCGACGAGCACGGACACGGCCAGGACGGACAGCGTGAGCAGGCGCTTCATGCCGAACCCTCCTCGGTCTTCTCCTCCGTGCCGGTGGCGTTGCCGCCGCTGCCCGACTTGCCGCCGCCAGACCGGCTGGTGCCGGACTTGCCGGAGCCCGAGCGTCCGCCGCCGCGCGCGCGGCTGCCGCCCGCGGAGGCGCTGGCCCCGCCGCCTGCGCTCCCGGAGCCGCCGGTCGCGAAGGCGGCCGCCGGGGCGCCCTCGCGGCGCTCGCTGAGCTTACCCTCCACCCACAGCGGCGCGAAGATCAGCAGGTCGTACAGGTCCACCAGCAGCTGGCCCAGGTAGCGCGAACCACTGGCCACCAGCCGCAGGGCGAAGGCCAGGGTGCGCAGGGTGCCGATGGCGATCAGGCCGAGCACCGTGCGCAGGGACTGCACGAAGGTCTCCAGCGGGATGGCCACGAACACCAGCGCGAAGGGCAGGACGAAGCCCAGGCCCATCTGCGCCGCGGTGGTGATCCAGCGGATGCTGGCACCGGCCTCGCCGCCGTCGCCGCTGCCGCTGAGGATGGCCTGGGTGGCCAGCTCCTGCTGCATGAGGATCTCGCGCATGTAGGCCAGGCCCGCCTCCACCGAGGCCAGGGCCAGCAGGATGGCGAAGGTGACGCCGATCATGCGGTGGCGCTGGCGGTCGCTGAGGGCCCCGATCACCGGGAACAGGCGCGTGACCCGCAGCGATTCCATGAGGAACAGACCCATGGAGACCTCCACGAAGATGATCACCAGCGCGGCGATGTCCGCCGTCTGGTAGCCGGCGATGCTGCTGGTGCCGCCCACCATCTCGGCCATGGGGCGGGCGATCAGGTAGAAGTTGATGGTGGCGCCGCCCACCGCCACGCCCATCACCAGCAGCGAGATGAAGAACTGGCTGAGGGAGGAGGAGGACAGCATGCGCACGGCGCGGTCGGTGCCCTTGATGGTCTCCTGGTACTCGTCCATCTGGCGGTCGATGACCTTGGAGCGCTCCAGCAGGCCCTCGATGTTCTTGTCGACGAGGTTGACCTTCTGCTGCAGGCGGCGCCAGTGCGGGCGCATGCGCTCCAGCAGCTTGTGGCGCTGGCTGGTGGCCTTGCGGTACTCGACGGTGGCCTTCTCGTGCGCCTTGACCAGGGACTTGTGGATGTCCTCGAGGACGTTGGCGACCATCGGGTCGGCCTTGGCGGGGATGCGGGCCACGGCGTCGACGGCCTCGGTCCAGCCCGGCGGCGAGGGGGGCACCTCGCTGCTGTTGTGGTGGTCCTCCTCGATGGCGGTGATCTCCTCGCTCATGCGCCGGTGCAGCTCGGGATAGCCGGCGAGCTCGCGGTGCACGGTGGCGTCGACCCGGTCGAACTCCCGCTCCACCATGCGCTCGGCGGCCTCGCGTCCCGCTGCCAGCAGCACCTCGCGGTTGCGCTGGCTGAGCCGGCCCTCGGCCCGCATCACCGAGAACGCCGCCATGCGGAAGGCGCGGTGCAGGGCGCGGCTGGCCGAGAGGATGACGCGGTGCACCGGGCTCCGCGCGAGATAGAGCAGGACTGCCAGGATGATCAGCCAGATCACCGCCGACAGGAACGCATTGGGCACGATCATCAAGACCTCGGAAAACGACATAGCGGCCTCTTTCGCTGGTGTGGCGGCCGAAGGCGCCATTAAAAAGGCGCGCTTGCCGGCCATTCCCCTTTTTGTGTTGGCTGGTCCGGGCACGCAATGCCCGGACGGTAACTATCGCGTCTCCGGTTGGCACATGCAATACGCGACTACAAAACGACGCCATGCGGCGACACGTTGGTCCCCTGCAATGGCGGGCGCTGTCCCCGCGCGGAGACACCAGGAGGGCTAGCGGGGGCGGAAGCGCAGGCGGGTGCGCAGGACCCCGGAGAACCAGGCGTCCGCCGTGACCCGGCCGGGCTCCTGCTGCAGGGCGAGGCCCGGCTGCGGGGAGGGCTGGATCGACCGGAAGCGCAGTTGGTCGGCCGGGTAGCGCACCTCGAGGGTCACGTGCATGGGGAAGTAGCTGTCGAGGAAGCGGCGCATGAACGGGCCGTTGCGGACCACCACGCTGGCGTCGGGGCGCCGCTCGACGCTGCGGGTCTCGGCGCGCAGGCAGATTGCGGCGCCGTGCTCGACGCCGTCGAGCAGGACGCGGTCGTCGCGCACGCGGATGCGGGCGATGTGGCTGCTGGATACCACCTCGATTTCGCGGATGCGGCCGGCGTTGAAAACGATCTGGGTGGCGCCGAGCGCGTCCATATGGGTGTGGCACTGGCGCAGCCGGGCCCAGCCGGTGCGCAGGGCCTGCGCATCGATGGTGATGCGGTTGGTGTGGTGATGGACCGGGTTGGCGGGCGGCTCGGCCAGGAAACGCGGGCCCGGCTCCTCCGGCGCAGCCCCGGCTGCCCTCCAGGCCAGCAGGAGGGCGAGCCAGCCGGCCGACCGCCACCCCTTCAAGGCACCACCACCACCGGCGGACCCACCGCCTCGATCAGGCGGGAGCCCGCCTCGCCGGCCAGGGCCGGGCTGGTGCGGCTGACCACCAGGGCGCGGCCGTTCCCCGAGCGGACCGCCTGCGCCACCGTCTCGGCGGCCAGGCCGCCGAGCACCTGCACCTTGGCTGCCAGGTCCCGGGCCTGCAGCCAGGACTCGGCCTGGCGGCGCAGACTGTCCAGGGTGTCCGGGTCGGCCGGGGGCAGCAGCACGGTCAGGATGCGGCTGTCCCGGTGGGCGATGCGGGCAGCCATCTCCAGGGCCCGCAGGCCCGCTTCCGGGTGGTCGAACAGCACCATTGTGGGCTGGGCCTCGGCCCCGCCGCCCTGCTCCATGACCATCACGGTCAGCGAGGCCTCGCCGATCAGGTGGCGGGCGGTGGACCCGAGCCGGCGGCGGCGCAGCGAGGACCAGCCGGTTTTTCCCACCACGATCAGATCGCCGGGGCTGATGTAGGCGAGTGCCTGGGTCACCACCCGGCCGCGCGCCACCTGCAAGGAAGCGGTGATGGCGTAGCGCCGCGTCATTCCCTGGAGCAGGTGCTGCAGCTCCCGGGCCTGGGCGCGCAGGCGGCGCTCGATGCGGGCGGGATCCAGCGGCCGCAGGGCTCCCGAGGTGGGGCCCAGCTCCCGGGCGAAGGGGAGGGCCGCCGAGCGCAGCAGATCCTCCTCCTCCACGAACAGCCCGATCAGCTCCGCACCGCTGCGCGCCGCCAGCTCCGCCGCCTCCACCAGGGCGGTGCGGCTGGCTCGCGAGGCATCCAGCAGGACCACCACCCGGCGGATGTCGCCGCCGCTAGGCGGGGTCGTCATTGCCGCTGTCCTCCTTGCCGCCCCGCTCGTGCTTGTGGATCCGGCTGAGCTCCTCCAGGCGATCCTCAACCCGGCGATTGACGGTGCCCTCGGGGAAGCGGCCGTCGTCGCCGCGGCTGCCGGCCTCCAGGCCGGTGAACAGGGCGACGGCCTCATCCACGCTGGTCACCGGGTAGATGGCGAACTGCCCGGCCGCGGCCGCCTGGCGCACGTCCTCGCGCAGCATCAGGTGGACCACGTTGGCCTGCGGGATGGCCACGCCGTGGCTGCCGTCCAGGCCGCGCTCGCGGCAGATGTCGAAGAAGCCCTCGATCTTCTCGTTGACCCCGCCGATGGCCTGCACCTCGCCGTGCTGGTTGACCGAGCCGGTGACCGCCAGCGACTGCTTCAGCGGCGCCCCGGCCAGCGCCGACAGCAGCGCGCACAGCTCGGCGGTGGAGGCGGAGTCGCCCTCGACCATGCCGTAGGACTGCTCGAAGGTGAGGCTGGCGGCCAGCGACAGCGGCCGGTTGGTGGCGTAGCGCGCGCCCAGGAAGCTGGACAGGATCATCACCCCCTTGGAGTGGATGGGCCCGCCCATCTCGGTCTCGCGCTCGATGTCGATGACCTCGCCGTCGCCCAGGCGGGCGGTGGCGGTGATGCGCTGCGGCCGGCCGAAGGCGAAGCCGCCCATCTGCAGCACCGCCAGACCGTTGATCTGGCCCACCTCGGCCCCGCCGGTGTCGATCATCAGGATGTCGCGCTGGATGGCGTCCTGCATGCGGTCGCGCACCCGTTCGGCGCGGTAGCCCTGCTTGTCCACCGCCTTCTGGACGTCGGCCGCCTCCACCCGCTCGCGGCCGGCCTCGCCCGCCCAGAAGTCGGCCTCCTGCAGCAGGTCGGCGAGGTCGCCGGCGTGCAGCGACAGGCGCTCGCTGTCCTCCACCGCCCGCGACGCCTGCTCGATGGCCCGCGCCACCGCCGAGCGGTGGAAGGGGCGCAGCTCGGCACGGCGCACCAGGGTGCCGATGAGCCGGCCGTAGAGGGCGTTGTTGTCGTCGCTGCGCGGCAGGTCCTCCTCGAAGTCGGCCTGCACCTTGAACAGCTCGCGGAAGTCCGGGTCGTACTCGGCCAGCAGGTAGTACAGGAAGCGGTCGCCGAGCAGCACCACCTTGACGTCGAGGGGCATGGGGCCGGGCTCCAGCGACACCGTGGACAGGAAGCTGTAGATCTGGTCGAGCGACTCGATGCGCACCTCGCCGGCGTACAGGGCGCGCTTGAGGGCCTCCCAGGCGAAGGGCTGCATCAGCACCTTGCGCGCATCCAGGATCAGGTAGCCGCCGTTGGCCCGGTGCAGGGCGCCGGCCCGGATCAGGCGATAGTCGGTGAACAGCGCGCCCTGCTGGGCGCGGTGGTCCACGCGGCCCACCAGGTGCTGGTGGGCGGGCAGGTCGGCATAGACCACCGGCGCCCCCTCCAGCTGGCTGTTGTCCACCACGACGTTGGCCCGGTAGCGCCGCAGCAGGGCCTCGTAGCCGCCGCCGTCGTCCTGCTCCTCGTGCTGGTGGCGGTCGCGAAGCTGGTCCACGTGGTCGATGACGTCCTGCTGGATGGCGTCGAGGTGGTCGCGCACGCCGTCGTGGTCCGGATAGCTCTCCTTGAGCCCGGCGATCAGGTGGCCGACGGCGAAGTCGGCCATCTCGCGGTTCACCTCGCGCACCTTCTCCTGGCTCTCCTTGCGCCACTTGGGGATCTGGCGCAGCACCCACTGCAGGCGCTCCTGCAGGTGCGAGATGTCCGCCTCCACCCGGCGCCGCTCGTCCTCGGGCAGCTTCTGGAAGTCCTCGGGGCCGATCACCTCGCCGTCCCGCACCGGGGCGAAGGTGAACCCGGCCGGCGTCTGCAGCAGGGTGATGTCCTTGCCCTCGGCCTCCTCCTGGATCTCCTGGAAGGCCTCCTCCTGGCGCTGGTTGAACTCCTGCTGCAGCTCGTGGACCCGGCTCTGGTACTCGTCGCTCTCGAAGGTGGCGGGGATGGCGGCGTGCAGCTCGTCCACCAGGTTGTCGAGGTCGTCGCGCAGACGCTTGCCCGAGCCCACCGGAAGCTTCAGCAGCTGCGGGTGGTTGGGCTCCTCGAAGTTGTGCACGTAGCACCAGTCGGGCGGCGTTTCCTCGCCGGCGGCGCGCTCCTCGAGGAAGCGCCGGACCACGGTGTGCTTGCCGATGCCGTTGGGGCCGAGGACGAACAGGTTGAAGCCGGAGCTGGACATGCCGGCGCCGAAGTGGAGGGCGTCCAGGGCCCGGTCCTGGCCGATGATCTGATCCAGATCGGTGATCTCGTCGGTGGTCTCGAACGGCAGACCGTCCGGATCGCAGCGCCGGTAGAGCGCGTCCGCGGCAAGGGGGGTGGGTGCGGGCATGGTCTCCCTCGGAGGCTGGGTTGGTGCAACGGCTGTCCGATCAGCATAGCGACAGCGGGCGTCTTCTTGGAAGACGCCGGTTCTTGGAAGACGCCGGGCTTTCCCGGCACCGTTGTGTGTGTACCCTGGAAGGCGGCCCCCGGAACCCCCGACCCCGGAGAACCATGGAAACCACCTCGCTCCAGGACGTGCTGGTCCTGCTCGCCCTGTCGGTGCTGGCGGTGGCCGCCCTGCGCCGCGCCAGCCTGCCGCCCATCCTGGGCTACCTGTTCGTGGGCCTGGTTGCCGGCCCCCACGCCCTGGGCTGGATCCACGACAGCGAGGCGGTCCACTACCTGGGCGAGATCGGCGTGGTGTTCCTGCTGTTCACCATCGGCCTGGAGTTCTCCGTGCCCCAGTTCCTGGCCATGCGGGGCACGGTGCTGGGCCTGGGCGGCACCCAGGTGGCCCTGGTCACGGTCATCGGCGCGGGGGTGGCCCGCCTGCACGGCCTCGGCTGGGAGTCGGGGGTGGTGTTCGGCGGTGCGCTGGCGCTGTCCTCCACCGCCATCGTGGTCAAGCAGCTGATCGAGCAGGTGGAGCTGCAGTCCCGGCACGGGCGCAACGCCCTGGGCATCCTGCTGTTCCAGGACATCGCCGTGGTGCCCTTCCTGGTGCTCATCCCGATCCTGGCGGATGCGGGCGACCAGCCCATGCTGCAGCCCATCCTGTGGGCCCTGGCCAAGGGCGCCGCCGCCTTCGCCATCATGTTCGCCGTGGGGCACTGGGCCCTGCGGCCGCTGTTCAACGAGGTGGCGCGCGCCCGCTCCGGGGAGCTGTTCACCCTGTCGGCGCTGATGGTGGCCCTGGCCGCCGCCTGGGTCACCAACCAGATGGGGCTGTCGCTGGCCCTGGGGGCCTTCCTGGCCGGCCTCATGCTGGGCGAGACCGAGTACCGCCACCAGGTGGAGGCGGACATCCGGCCCTTCCGCGATGTCCTGCTGGGCCTGTTCTTCATCACCATCGGCACCCGCCTCGATCTGCTCCTGCTGGGCGAGCTGTGGCCCTGGGTGGCCGAGCTGCTGGCCTTCCTGGTGGTGGGCAAGGGCCTGCTGATCATCGTCCTCACCCGGCTGGCCGGCAACGAGACCGGGGTGGCCCTGCGCACCGGCATGGTGCTGGCCCAGGGCGGCGAGTTCGGCTTCGCCCTCATGGCCCTGGCCATGAGCCACGGCCTGTTCGAGCCGGCCACCAGCCAGGCCCTGCTCACCGCGGTGGTGCTGTCCATGGTGCTGACGCCGTTTCTGGTGCGCTACAACGGCGCCGCCGCCAAGCGGCTGCTGGCCGGCAGCTACCTGGGCCAGCGCGCCGACCGCCAGGAGGAGCTGGCCCAGGCCGCCACCGAGCTTGAAGGCCACGTGATCCTGTGCGGCTTCGGCCGCATCGGCCAGAACCTGGCCAAGTTCCTGCGCGACGAGGGCCTGGACTTCGTCGCCCTGGACCTCGACCCGCTGCGCATCCGCGAGGCGCGCGATGCCGGCGAGCGGGTCTTCTTCGGCGACGCCACCCACCGCGATCTGCTGGAGGCCGCCGGTGTCGGGCGGGCGCGGGCGCTGGTGGTGACCTTCGACGACTACCACGCCGCCATGAAGATCCTGGCGCGGGTGCGGACGGCCTATGCACACCTCCCCATCCTGGTGCGCACCCGCGATGACTCCTACATGGAGCAGCTGACCCAGGCCGGGGCCACCGAGGTCCTGCCCGAATCGCTCGAGGCCAGCCTGATGCTGGCCACCGACCTGCTGCTGTCCCTGGATGTGCCCACCGGGGAGGTCATGCGGCTTCTGGAGAACGCCCGCGCCAGCGGCTACCGCCAGCTGCGCGGGGTGTACGCCAGCACCGAGCCCGCCGAGATGGAGCGCGGGGCGGCGGCACGCCTGCACTCGGTGATCCTGCCCGCGGATGCCTACGGCGTGGGCCGCACCCTGGCCGATCTCGACCTCGCCAGCGGCGAAGTCACCGTCACCGCCGTTCGCCGCGGCGGCATCCGCGGCGAAGAGCCCGCCCCCGACCTGG
>DATFLO010000117.1:0-7364 GCA_035267605.1 Gammaproteobacteria bacterium | reverse complement strand
CTTGGCCTCCATCTCCGACAGCACCTTGCGGTGCTCGGCCAGGGCCCCCTCGATGATCAGCCGCGCCCCCTCCACGTCCGGCTCGCTGCGGTGGGCGCGCGGTCCGGGGACCTGCATCAGCAGCTGCTGGTTGCGGCGGTGGCGGGCGAGGTAGGAGAAGGCCTCCACCGCCGTCTCGGGGCTGCGGAAGTAGGGCACCTTGGCCTGCAGGAAGCGGTCCCACGCCGGCGCCACCTGCTCCTGCCCCATCCAGCAGGCCAGCACCGGCTTGCCGCCCTCGCCGCGGGCGTCGATCACCGCCTGCGCCGCCCCCTCGGGGTCGGTCATGGCCTGCGGCGTGAGCATGGCCAGGACGCCGTCCAGGCCGGGGTCGGCCAGACAGGCCTCCAGCGCCTCGCCGTAGCGCTCGGGCGGCGCGTCGCCCAGGATGTCCAGCGGGTTGGCCCGGGACCAGTGGTCCGGCAGCGTGCGGTTGAGCCGGCTGACCGTGTCCTCGGCCAGCTCCGGCACCTGCACCCCCACGTCCACCGCACGGTCGGTGGCCAGCACCCCGGGCCCGCCGGCGTTGGTGATGATGCCCAGGCGGTCGCCGGCCACCTTGGGCCGCTCGGCCAGGATCTGGGCGGCGGCGAACAGCTGATCGATGGTGTCGGCGCGCACCGCCCCGGCCCGCCCCAGGGCCGCCTCGAACACGTCGTCGCCGCCCACCAGGGCGCCGGTATGGGACATGGCGGCGCGCGAGCCCTCGGCGTGGCGGCCGGCCTTGACCACGATCACCGGCTTCATGCGGGCCGCGATGCGCAGGCCGCTCATGAAGCGGCGGGCGTTGCGGATGCCCTCCACGTACAGCAGGATGCTGGAGGTCTCCGGATCCAGGGCCAGGAAGTCGAGCAGGTCGCCGAAGTCCACGTCGGCGGCATCGCCCAGTGAGACCATGGCCGAGAAGCCCACGTGGTGCGGCCGCGCCCAGTCCAGGATGGCGGTGCACAGGGCGCCGGACTGCGACACCAGGGCAAGGTTGCCGGGCTCGGCGGAGCTGTTGGTGAAGGTGGCGTTGACGCCCGTGCGCGGCCGCATGACGCCCAGGCAGTTGGGACCGAGCAGGCGCACCCCGTAGTAGTGGGCGTACTCCAGGGCCTCGCGCTGCAGGCGGCGGCCGCCGCCGCCGGCCTCGCCGAAGCCGGCGGACATCACCACCGCCACCGCGGCGCCGTTTTCGCCCGCCGAGCGGACGATCTCCGGGACCGTCTCCGCGGGGGTGGCGATCACCGCCATCTCCACCGGGTGGCCAACGGCCTCCAGATCGGGGAAGCAGGCCTCGCCGAAAACCTGCTCGTGCTTGGGGTTGATGGGGAAGACCCGGCCGCCGAAGCCGGCCTCGCGCAGGTTCCGGAACACCCGGCCGGCCACCGAGCCGGCCTTCTCGCTGGCGCCGAACACCGCCACCGATTCGGGCGCGAACAGGGGGTCGAGGTAGTGCTTGCCCATGGCGGCTTCCATGCGAGGGGGATAGGGACCAACATAGTAGGTCGCCGCCGGGCGGGGAAGGCCCCGGGCCCATCCCGCCCCTGCGCCGTGCCAGCGGAAGCCCCATGACCGTCACCCTGATCACCCAGCCCGCGTGCGGCGGCTACGACCTGCCGCCCCCCTACCCCGACCGCGCCGGTCGGCTGGAGGCCATCGCGGACCAGCTCATCGCCACCGGCCTCGACCCGCTGCTGCTCCACCAGGAGGCCCCGCCGGCCGCGGCCCGCGACCTGCAGGCCGTCCACGATCCGGACTACCTGGACGACCTGGCCCGGCGCGAGCCGGCTGCGGGAAGCGTCGCCCTGGACGGCGACACCCTGCTGGTGCCGGGGATCGTGGCCGCCGCCTTGGGAGCGGCCGGCGCGGCCCTGGCCGGGGTCCAGGGGGTGCTCGCCGGAGGCGGGGCCGCCTTCGCCCTCACCCGGCCCCCGGGCCACCATGCCCGGCGCGCCTCGGCGGCTGGCTTCTGCCTGGTCAACCACGCCGCGGTCGCGGCCCACCGGGCGCGGCAACGGGGGGCGCAGCGGGTCGCCGTGGTGGACTTCGACGCCCACCACGGCGACGGCACCGAGGAGCTGGTGGCCGCCGACGCGGGCATCCGGCTGTTCTCGCTGTTCGAGGCGGAGGGCTTCCAGGCGCCCCGGTCGGGGCCGGGGCCGGGGGACAGCCTGCGGCTGGCCCTGCCGCGGGGCGGCGACGGCGGGGATCTGCGGCGGCTGGCGGGGGGCGAGCTGCTGCCGGCGCTGAAGGGGTTCGCGCCCGACCTGCTGGTGGTATCCGCCGGCTTCGACGGCCACCGCGAGGACGACCTGTCCGGCCTGCGCCTGCACGAGCGGGATTACCGCTGGCTCACCGCCGGACTGGAGGAAACCGGTGCTGCCACCACCGGGGGACGCAGCCTGTACCTGCTGGAGGGCGGCTACGCCCCGCCCGCCCTCGGGCGCTCGGCGGCCGCGACCGTGGCCGCCCTGGTGGAGGGCGGCTGAGGGGCCTTCAGTCCTCCGGCAGCCGCCGGCAGGCCGCCAGCTCCCCGCCCCAGTCGGTGAGCAGGTCGGCGCGCACGCGGGAGTCCTCGCCCACCGCCAGCAGCTGCTCCCGCGCCACCGGCAGCTCGGCGCTCTGCCAACCATCGCTCACGGCGCACTCCACCCGCACCAGCCAGCCCTCCTCGGCGGGCTCCAGCTCGTACAGGTAGGCCGCCAGGCCCATCTCTTCCAGCAGGTCCTCGGCGGCCTCGCGCGCCCGGCGCAGCTCGTCTCCCGAAACGGCCATGGCCGTCCTCCTTGCAATGGCTCCCGGCGGGATCTCCCGCCGCTTCCAGTCTTGCCGAGTGCGCCCGCGGGCTCAAGCCTTCCCGAATGCCGGGCGACGGATCCGGGCGCAAAAAAACCCCGGCCTGAATCAGGCCGGGGCTTGGGACTTCTGGCGTCCCCAGGGGGACTCGAACCCCGTCTTCGGCGTGAAAGGCCGTTCGGACCAGGACCAAGACCCGCTTCCGGTCGCTCCCTGGGATCGGTTTCTAACTGATCATAAAAACCTTACGCTACTCGCCACCACCCTGCCCTTCGGTCCAATTGTTTGGAGCATGAGTGGGGCAGGTCCGGGCGGCTTTCCAGCCTAATCCCTACCGTTGGCGCCCGGCCTCTTTCAGGCCCTCGGTGATGGGCGAGAGCACGTACTCCAGCACGCTACGGGTGCCCAGCTTGATCTCGGCGGTGACGTGCATCCCAGCCCGCAGATCGAGGCGCTCGCCGCCGTCGGTCATGTGCTGGCGGCTCAGGCTGAGCAGGGCCGGGTAACGGTTGCCTTGCTGCTTGCCGCCGCTTGCCGGCTTGCCTTTCCCCTGGCTTTGCCGCCCACCGCCCGCGTCGGGACTCAAATGCTCCACCTCCGCCCCGATGGTCCCGTAGCGCTGGAAATCGAAAGCGATCAGCTTGATCCGGGCCTCCTGGCCGGCATGGACGAAGCCCACATCACTGTTGGCGACGAAGACCTCGGCCTTCAGGGGCTGGCCGCTGGGTACCAGGCGCATGAGCACCGCCCCGGAGGGCACCACCGATCCCCGCGTATGGGTGGCGAGCTCCTTGACCACCCCATCCTCCGGGGCCTGGATCCGCATCAGATCGCGCCGATGGTCCAGCTTGCCCTGGCGCTGCTGCAGCTCGTCGACGCGGGCCGCCAGCTTGACCCGCTGGTCCAGCAGGCGCTTGCGCCGTTCGGACTTCAGCGAGGCCAGCTTGCCCTTGACCGTGTCGATCTCGGCCCGCAGGGCCTTGATGCGGTGCTCCTGGGCAACCAGTTGCTGCTGCGCCTTGATGCGGGCCCGGCGCTTGTCCAGCAGCTTGACCCGGGAGGTGTAGCCCTTGGACTCCAGCTTGGTCAGGGCCTGCTCACCGGACCGCAGGATGGGAAGCGTCTGTTCCAGCTGCTTGCGGGAGGCCTCCGCCGAGGCCAGCTCCTCGCGGGCCCGCTTCAAGCGGGCCCGCTGGTGGGCAAGGGCGTCATGGAAGGATTCCTGGTGGCCGCGATGCTTGGCCTTAACCCGCTGGAAGAGCGCCGGGGGGTCCGAGGGCTGGTGCTCGAAGGCCGCCCCCTGCAGGACGGCCCGGACCCGCCGCAGCTCCAGGCGGGCCTTGGCCAGCTTCCGGGTGACCCGCTCGAGGTCGGCGTCCGCCAGCCGGGTGTCCATGACCACCAGCGGCTCGCCTTTTTCGACCCGGTCGCCGGCCTCCACCAGGATCCGCTCCACCCGGCCCTTCTCGAAGGGCTGCACGATCTTTATCCGCCCATCGGGCACCAGCTTGCCGTCGGCCTTGGCCACCACGTCCATGCGGCCGACGGCCGACCACGCCAGGACCCCGACGACCAGGGCCAGCAGTACCGCCAGCATGAGCCGCGGCCGCGGGGAAGGCGGCCGCTTGGCCACCTCCAATAGGCGCGGATTGAAGTCGGGGACGGGCGGCTCGTCCCTGCCTTGATTGGCCATGCCCGTCCCCCCTTCAGGTGCTTCCCGACCCGCTTTGCAGGCTCTGTGGCTTCTCGCCGAAGCGCTCGTCGGCCAGGGTGGCCAGCACCGTCTGCCGGGAGGCGCCGTCCAGCGAGCCCTTCACCCCATAGCGATGGGCCAGCTCGCCGCCCAGGGCCTCGCTGTCGCTGCCTTCGAGGTGGTTGTCGAGGGCAGCGTCCATGGCCTCCCAGCGCCGAGCCTTGCCGCCCCTGCCTTTCCCGTCGGCCCGGGCCTGGTCGAAGGCCTCGACGATCCGGGTGAAGTCATAGCGGTTGAGCTTGTGGCTCAAACGCTCGGAGTCGGCGGTCGGGTCGTAGCCATCGGTGGCCTCGGTGACCATTTGCAGGGTGGCCGACTCGGGGCGGTGCTCGCCGTCGTCCTCGTACCACTCGGCCAGAACCAGGGCATCCCGAGGGCCGCAGCGCTCGGGGCTCTCGTCGTGCTCGTCCTTCCCGGCCTTTGAGCGGTCATCGTCGCGGCCCTGGCTGGCCCGCCCCTGACCGGCGGCCCCGGAGGCCTCGTTCGAATGGCCGCCCTCCCCGCCGTCGTCCTCTTTCCCGGCCTTTTCCGGGTCGCGGGGATGCCCCTGGCGGGGGCCAACGCCGAGCACCAGATCCTCGCCGCGGCGCCGCAGGGTCAGGTCTTCCAGGGCGATGCCGCCGCCCAGGGAGAGGGTGAGCTTGCCCAGGTGCTCGCCGGTTTCGACCCGGTCCCGGCCGTCGCCCCGGTTGAAGGCTACCACGTCGCTGCCGCATGCGGCCTCGAGCTCATCGTTGCCCGGAGCGCCGGCCATCAGGTCGTTGCCGGCGTCGCCGGTGAGCTCGTCATGGCCCCGTCCGCCCAGCTGGGCGTCGTTGCCGCCGCTGCCGTAGAGGCGGTCATGGCCCCGGCCGCCGAAGGCGGCATCGTCGCCGAAGCCCTGGTCCAGGGTGTCCGAGCCCCGGCCGCCCACCAGCCAATCGTGGCCGCCCTGGCCATACAGGCCGTCGGGCTGGCCCTGGCCGTACAGGCGGTCGTTGCCGATGCCGGTACGGATCAGGTCGGGGCCGCCGCCGGCATGGACGATGTCGTCGTTGCGCCCGGTACGGATGGCATCCGGGCGACGGGTGCCCTCGTGGATTTCCGGTCCCACGGTGAGCTCGGCCAGCGTCTTTTCCGTGCCGTCGGCAAAGGTGAAGCGCTCGACGGGGGAGACGCCATTGGTCAGCGTGAATTCGATCCGCTGTCCCGGCACCTCGCTGCCGTGCTCATCCAGAACGCGGATGCTGGCGGTGGTTTCGCCATTGGCGTCGGTGGCGGTGCGGGCCACCACCCGGTCAGGGGCGATGCCCTCGGCGAAGGCGATGCGGTCGTTTCCGGCGCTGTCGGTGATGCGGTCCGATCCGTGGCCGCGGGCGAAGCGGTAGGTGTCGTCGCCGGAACCGCCCTGCAGGCGATCGTCGCCGCCGGCGCCGGTCAGAGTGTCGGCACCGCCCAGGCCTTTCAGGGTATTGGCCCCGGCGTTGCCGGTGAGGGCATTGGCGCCCCCGTGGCCGGTGCCGTCGATGGCGGCCTCCCCGGTCAGGGTCAGGTCCTCGACGGGATCCTGGAGGGTGTAGCCGATGCTGCTGCGCACGGTGTCGTGGCCGTCGCCGGCGAGCTCCCGCACCCGGTCCCACGGATCGTCCACCACGTAGGTGTCGTCGCCCTCGCGGCCCCACATGGTGTCGCCGCCGCCGGCGCCGTCCAGGGTGTTGGCGGCGCTATTGCCGACCATCCAGTTGCCATCGGCGTTGCCGGTACCGTCCAGCGGGTCGGTACCGGTCAGGGTCAAGGCCTCGACATGCACCGGGAGGGTATAGGTGATGCTGGCGTAGACGCGGTCGTAGCCGGCGTTGGCGTCTTCGGTCACCTGGTCGGTATGGATGATCCGCTTCGGACCGGTTTGCTGCCCGCCCCCACCGGCTCCACCGCCTTCCTCGTCCCCGACGCATTCGCCTTCGGGAGACTCGCGCTCGAAGTGACCCTCCCGCCAGTCGTGGTGGTCCTTGTCGTCTTCGGCGTGGTGGTGGGAATCCTTGGGGCGGCCACCCCCCTGGTGGGACTTGTCGTCTTCGTCGTCGTCACCCTCCCAGCCGTCTTTGCCGGCTTCTTCGTGCGTCTTGCCCTTGGACACCCAAGGTTCCGGGTCGGAGGCGTCCTCGTCGTCGTCCTCCCCTTGGGCTTTGTGCCCGGGATGGCCGGGCCCCGTCCCTTCGCCGTCGTTCTCGTTGCGGTCGTGGCCGGGCGGCGGCGGGTCCTCGCCGTTGCCAACGCCTTCGTTGCCCTTGCCGGAGCCATGGGGAGAGTCGTCGTCTTCGTCCCCGTCTTCCGGCCCGGAGTCGCCGCCGGAGCCACCGCTACCGCCGTCATCCGGGGGAATGACCTCCACATAGCCGTCAACATGGTAGGTGTCGCTGCCTTCCCCGCCGGCCATGGTGTCGATGCCGTCGCCGCCATCGAGGTTGTCGTCCCCGGTGCCGCCGCGCAGGTCGTCCTTCCCGGCTCCTCCGTAAAGGTCGTCGGCCTCGGTGCCGCCATCCAGGACGTCGGACCCAGCCCCGCCAAAGAGGCGGTCACGGTTGGGAAGGGCACAGGCGCTCCCACCACCGAGTTCACCTTCGATTCCCAGAACCAGGGGAACGATCTCAGACTCGCAATTGGGAGGGGTCTCCCCCGAGAGACCTCCAAACAAGTAGTCGTTCCCCTTTCCCCCTTGTAGAACGTCATTACCCGAGCCACCATCCAGATGGTCGGCTCCGGCTCCGCCATAGAGGTCGTCGGCGTTGGGGCGCATGGTGTAGCTGCCACC
>DATFLO010000116.1:0-31108 GCA_035267605.1 Gammaproteobacteria bacterium | reverse complement strand
GCGTTGAAAAACGTCGCGAGGAGGCCATATGCAAGGCGCACACCGCGCAGCGACTGAGGCATATCAAGTGGATAGGTGAAGGAGCGAGCAGTGCGCAACGCCGCAGATGGCCTCCGCAGCAGTTTTTCAACGGCCTGCTAGAGCACCTTCTTGCGCAGGGCCTTCTTCTGCTTGTGGCGCTTCTTGCTCTCCTGGCGCTTGCGCTGGGAGGCGCGGCTGGGGCGGGTGGGGCGGCGCTTCCTCGGGGTGACGCCGGCGCTGCGGATCAGCTCGCGCAGGCGCTCGAGGGCGTCGGCCCGGTTCTGCTCCTGGGTGCGGTAGGCCTTGGCCTTGATCACCACCACGCCGTCCTTGGTGATGCGGTGGTCGTGCATGGCCAGCAGGCGCTCGCGGTAGCTCACCGGGAGGGAGGAGGCGCGGACGTCGAAGCGCAGCTGCACCGCGGTGGCCACCTTGTTGACGTTCTGGCCGCCGGGGCCCTGGCTGCGCACCGCGTGCAGCTCGATCTCGTGGTCGGGGATGCGGACGGTATTGGAGATCTCCAGCATGCCGGCTCGCCGGTGGCGGATTGGGGAGGCGATTCTAGCAGGGCCGCGGGGCGGTCCCGCTAGCCCCCGCCCTGCGCCAGCGACGCGGCCACCGCCTCGCGCACCGCCGCCGCCAGGGCCTGCCCCGAGGCGGTGTGGTAGCCGGTGAAAGGGGTATCGCCGCCGGGGCCGGCGACGACGGCGACGGCGTCGGTTCCGGTCCCCGAGGCGAGTCCGCCGGAGGCGGCGCGCACCCCGCGATCGGCGAGAAGCGCCGCCTTGGCCTCGGCGGTCAGGGCCAGCGCCTCCGCCCGCGCGGCGGCGCTCAGGCCCTGGCCGGTGACGGCCACGATGTTGATGGTGCCGGCCCCCTCCGGCGGCGGGGCCGGCTCGCCGGCGCGGTGGGCGTTGCCGGTGCCGGCGGTGGCCAGCACCGCCCAGTCACCGCGGGCGGCGGTGCCCAGGTGGGCCGCCGGCACCCCGGTCATGAGCCCCACCAGCGGGCCGTCCCAGCCCTGCTCCGCGGCCAGCCCGGCGAAGGTCGCCGCCGGATCGGCGCAGGCCGCCTGGCAGCCCGGCCCGGCCACGCACAGGTTGACCACGCGCCGCGCCAGCAGGTCGCCGCCGCCAACGGGGGCGGAGGACAGCACCGGGCGCGGGCGGTCGAGCACCAGGGCGTTCCAGCGCTCGCCGCACTCGTGAGCGATGCCGGGACCGAGGTCGAGGGAAGATCCTGGCGGCAAGGGGCCTCCGGAAGGTTGTGCGGCGGGGCGCGCAGGCCCATGGTGGATGGTCAACGGCCACGGAGGCCCCCATGGACCACGAGCCCTTCCTTGAAGCGGCCCGCGAGCAAGCCCGGCAAGGCCGGGACGAAGGCGGCGTCCCCATCGGGGCGGTTCTGGTGGCCGACGGCGCGATCATCGGCCGCGGCCGCAACCGGCGGGTGCAGCAGGGCAGCGTCATCCGCCACGCGGAGATGGACGCCCTGGAGGACGCCGGCCGGCTGAGCGCGGCGGACTACCGCCGCTGCACCCTCTACACCACCCTGTCGCCCTGCCCGATGTGCAGCGGCGCGGCCCTCCTCTACCGCATCCCCAGGGTGGTCATCGGCGAGAACCGCACCTTCACCGGGGACGAGGACCACCTGGCCGCGCACGGCGTGGCCCTGGAGGTGCTCCAGGATGCCGAATGCATCGAGCTGATGACCGCCTTCATCCGGGCCAATCCCGAGCTGTGGCGCGAGGATATCGGGGAGTAGGGGATCAGTCCCAGGTGCGGCTGGCCATCACCGCGTTCTCGATGAAGTCGCCGGCGCCCTGGTTGATCTCGTTGTCGTAGTGGCGGGTGCTGTCCGCCGCCATCTTGAGCAGGCGGTTGGTCTCGTCCTCGCTGAGCACGCCCTTCTCCTCCAGGGCGTTGAGGATGGTCATGATCATGGTGGTGTTGGCGGTCTGGACCTCGCGGTCGGAGAAGCCGCTGCTCTTGCCGGCCATGGATGGCTCCTGGGGGTTGGCACGAATGGGGCGGCCAAGGATACCGCCCTGCCGCCGCCGGGCCTAGCCGGTGGCCGGACCGTTCCCGGCCTGCTCGGCCATGGCCCGCTCGAAGGGCGGCGCCTCCTGGCGCAGGTGCAGGGTGCGCTGCGGGAAGGGGATCTCGATGCCCTCGGCGTCGAAGGCCTTCTTCACCCGGCGCAGCAGCTCGCGGCCCACCTCCCACTGGTGGATGGGCCAGGTCTTGACGCGCCCCTTGATGACCACCGAGGACTCGCCCAGCCGGTCCACGCCGAACACCTCCAGCGGCTCCTGGATCAGCGGGCCGAAGTAGTCGTCGGCGCCGAGCTCCTCGCCCACCCGCTGGAGCGCCGCCACCGCCCGGTCGCTGTCCTCGCCGTAGGCGATGCCGATCTCGAACACGTAGGCCGACCAGTCGCGGGTCATGTTGGCCAGAGTGGCGATGGTGCCGTTGGGGAAGATGTGCACGGTGCCGGCGAGGTCGCGCAGGACGATGGTGCGGAAGTTGATCGCCTCCACCAGGCCGCCGGTACCGTTGATGATGGCCACGTCGCCCACCCGCACCTGGTCCTCGAGGATCAGGAAGAACCCGGAGATCACGTCGCGCACCAGGTTCTGGGCGCCGAAGCCCACCGCCAGGCCGAGGATGCCGGCCCCGGCCAGAAGCGGGGCGATCTCCACCCCCACCTCCTTGAGCACCACCAGCCCGCCCACCACCAGCACGGCGATGCGCACCAGCTGGCGCAGCAGGTGGGTCAGGGTCTCGGCGCGCTTGGCCTGCTCCGCCCCGGCCTTGCCCAGCGCCTCGCCCTTGCTGGCCAGGCGCCCCTGGAAGCGGTCGAGGCCCTTGCGGGCCGCCCAGCTGACCGCCCACAGCACGACCAGGATCACCAGGATGCGCAGGCCGTTGCCGATGATCACGGCCCAGTCCAGCGAGTCCACGAAGCGGCTCACGATGTCCACGGGGGCTCCTTTCCGGGCTGGTGCGGACCCGCGACGGCGGGCTGTTCCTCCACAGTGACATCGCGGCGCGCCGGTGGGAACGCCCCGGCCCCTGAAGGCACCGGCGTTCCGGGGTAGCATGGGCCCCGTTGCCGCCATCGGAACGCCGCCATGTACGACGACACCGCCCCCGAGGTGGAGGTCGCCTGCCCCTACTGCGGCGAGGTCTTCGCCACGCTGGTGGACACCGCCGGCGAGGACGCCGCCTACATCGAGGACTGCCCGGTGTGCTGCGCGCCCATCGAATTCACGGTCGCCTGGCCGGACGGCGGCGGCCCGCCCGCGGTGAGCGCCGGCCGCGACGACGACTAGGCCAAGCGGTCGCGAACCGCTGCCAGGATCTCGTAGGAGCGGATCACCGCCGCAGGGTCGTGCATCTGGGTGGTGGCCATGACCTCGTCGACCCCCGTGCGCTCGACGAAGCCCGCCACCTGCTCGGCCACCGTGTCCGGGCCGCCCACCGCCGAGGCCCACAGCATCTGCCCCACCCGCTCGCGCTCGTCGGGCGCCCACAGGGCGTCCATGTCGTCCGCCGGCTCCGGCAGCGGGCCGGGCTTGCGGCCGCGGCCCATGCGCAGGAACTGCTGCTGGACCGAGGTGAACTGGCGGCGCGCCTCGGCGTCGCTGTCCGCCGCCGCCACGTTGAGGCCGGCCATGACGTAGGGCGCCGCCAGCTCCTCCGAGGGCTCGAAGCGCTCGCGGTAGAGGGCCAGGGCCTCGTCCAGGTGAGCCGGCGCGAAGTGCGAGGCGAAGGCGTAGGGCAGGCCGAGGCGGGCGGCCAGCTCGGCGCTGGACGGGCTGGAGCCCAGGACCCACACCGGCACCCGCGAGCCGGCGCCCGGAACCGCCCGCACCATCTGGTCCGGCTCCGCCGGAGCCAGGTAGCCGCGCAGCTCCTCCAGGTCGGCGGGGAAGCGCTCGGCGCCTTCCTGCGGGTCCCGGCGCAGGGCGCGCACCGTGCGCCGGTCGGTGCCCGGCGCCCGGCCGAGCCCGAGGTCGATGCGGCCCGGATGCAGCGCCTCCAGGGTGCCGAACTGCTCGGCCACCACCAGCGGCGCGTGGTTGGGCAGCATGACCCCGCCCGAGCCCACGCGGATGTTCTCCGTGGCGTCGGCCACATGGCCGATGAGCACGGCGGTGGCGGAGCTGGCGATGCCGGTCATGTTGTGGTGCTCGGCCAGCCAGAAGCGCCGGTAGCCGAGGTCCTCGGCGTGGCGGGCCAGCTCGGTGGCGGCGCGCAGGGCCGCGGCGGCGTCGCCGCCGGCGCGGATGGGGGCGAGGTCGAGGATGGACAAGGCGGTCACGGATGGGGCTCCTGCATGGGGATGGTCGAGGCCGGGCCGCCAGTCTAACGCCGGGGCCCTTTCCCCTTCGACAAACTCGCCCGGGCGTGGCTTTCTGGGGGGAGGAACGACAATTCGCCCCCATTCCCGAGGCCCAGGAGACCGCCATGAGCCAGCCCGTGTGCATCATCCCCGGCGCCGGTCCCGGCAACGGCGCCGCCCTCGCCCGCCGCTTCGCCCGCGACGGCTACCGGGTGGCCATGCTCGCCCGCGACGGCGAGCGCCTGGCCGAGCTTGCCGGCGGCATCGACGGCGCCCACCCCTTCACCTGCGACGTCACCGATCCCGCCAGCGTCGAGGCCGCCTTCGGGGCCGTGCGCCGGGACCTGGGCCCGGTTTCGGTGCTGCTCTACAACGCCGGCGGCGGCCAGTGGGGCACCATCGACGACACCGACGCCGAGGCCATGGAGGGCGCCTGGCGGGTCAACACCCTGGGCCTGCATGCCTGCGCCCGGACCGCCCTGCCCGACATGCGCGCCGCCGGCGGCGGCGCCATCGTGGTCACCGGCGCCACCGCCAGCCTGCGCGGCGGCGCCCGCTTCGCCGCCTTCGCCCCGGCCAAGGCGGCCCAGCGCAGCCTGGCCCAGTCCATGGCCCGTCACCTGGGCGCCGAGAACATCCACGTGGCCCTGGTCATCATCGACGGCGTGGTGGCCACGCCGCGCACCCGCGAGATGCTCCCCGACCGCCCCGACGACTTTTTCCTGAGCCCCGACGACATCGCCGAATCGGTGTTCTTCCTGGCCCACCAGCCGCCCTCGGCCTGGACCTTCGAGCTCGACCTGCGACCGTCCAGCGAGGACTGGTAGCCGGCCACCGGAGCCCGGCCCGGGATCAGCCCCCCACCAGCGGCACGAAGGCCACCGGCAGCACCGAGCGGGTAGTCACCCCGCCGCCTTCCTCCTTCTCGATGACCTGCAGGTCCTGCCCCCAGATGGCCCGGCCCACCGGGATCACCAGCCTTCCCCCCGGGGCCAGCTGCTCCACCAGGGCGGGCGGGACCTCGTGGGCGCCGGCGGTGACCAGGATGCCGTCGAACGGCGCCGCCTCGGGCCAGCCCTGGCGGCCGTCGCCGACGCGCAGGTGGACGTTGGCGTAGCCCAGGCGTCCCAGCCGCTCGCGGGCCGACTCGCCGAGGGCGGGCAGGTACTCGATGGAGTACACCTCGGCCACCAGCTCGGCCAGCACCGCCGCCTGATAGCCGCAGCCGGTACCCACCTCCAGGACGCGGTCGCCGGGCTCGGGGTCCAGCAGCTCGGTCATCAGCGCGACGATGAACGGCTGCGAGATGGTCTGGCCCTCGCTGATGGGCAGGGGCGTATTGTCGTAGGCCTGCCCCGCCAGGTTGCCGGGCACGAACGCCTCGCGCGGCACCGCCCGCACGGCGTCCAGCACACGCCCGCTGAGACGGGGGCGCCCGCTGTCGTCGCCGCTGTAGCGGGCCTCGTCCTCGATCTGCCGGATCAGGCGCTCCTTGCGGTCCATGACCTTCCCTTCCCTTGTGGCGGCCCCGCCGGCCCCTTCCTACCAGGGCAGCACCGAGCCGTCCGAGTGCCAGAAGGTGCCGGTGCTCTCCAGGTCGAGCTCGTCCATGCGCCGGATCAGGCGCTCCGCCGCCTCGGCCGGGGTGATCTGGCCGCGGCCGCCGGTCATCTCGGTCTGGACGTAGCCGGGGTGGAGGATGGCCACCGCGATGCCGCGCGGGGCGAGGTCCACCGACAGGGACTTGCCGGCGGCGTTGAGGGCGGCCTTGCTCATGCGGTAGCCGTAGCGCCCGCCGGAGTCGTTGTCGGCGATGGAGCCCATGCGCGAGGTCATCAGGCCGACCTTGCCGCCGGCGCCCATGTTGGGCAGCAGGGCGTGGGTCACGCGCAGCGGGCCCAGGGTGTTGACCTCGAACTGCTGACGCATGGTGTCCCAGTTCATGTTGGCCAGGTTCTCGTCGAGCAGGATGCCGGCGTTGTTGTAGAGCACGTCCACGTCCTCGCCGGCGAGCTCGTCGGCCAGGCGCGCTGTGCCCTCCTCGCGGGTGACGTCGACGCCCTCGATGAGGTCCGTGCCCAGCGCGCGCAGATCGCCGGAGGCCTCGCGGCACACCGGGATGACCCGCTCGCCGCGGGCGTGCCACTGGCGCGCCAGCTCCAGACCGATGCCGCGGTTGGCGCCGGTGATGACGACGGTGGATGCCATGTCTGTCTCCTCGCTCGGGATGGCGACGGGTTGTCAGGACTTGAGGCGGTAGCCGGTGCGGAAGATCCACCACACCAGCGTCATGCACAGGGTCAAAAACAGCAGCACCATGCCCAGGCTGACGCCGACGCTGACGTCGGCCAGCCCGAAGAAGCTCCAGCGGAAGCCGCTCACCAGGTAGACCACCGGATTGAACAGCGTCACCGTCTGCCACAGCGGCGGCAGCATATCGATGGAGTAGAAGGTGCCGCCGAGGAAGGTCAGCGGCGTCAGCACCAGCAGCGGCACCAGCTGCAGCTTCTCGAAGTTGTCCGCCCAGATGCCGATGATGAAGCCGAACAGCGAGAACGACACCGCGGTCAGCACCAGGAACGCCAGCATCCACAGCGGGTGGGCGATCTGCAGCGGCACGAACAGGGCCGCCGTACCCAGGATGATCAGCCCCAGGATCACCGACTTGGTGGCGGCGGCGCCCACGTAGCCGATCACCACCTCGAAGGCGGACACCGGCGCCGACAGGATCTCGAAGATGGTGCCGGTGAAGCGCGGGAAGAAGATGGAGAAGGAGGCGTTGGACACGCTCTGGGTCAGCAGCATGAGCATGATCAGGCCGGGCACGATGAACGAGCCGTAGGGGACCCCCTCCACGCGGTCGATGCGCGAGCCGATGGCGGCGCCGAACACCACGAAATACAGCGAGGTGGAGATCACCGGCGAGACGATGCTCTGCAGCAGCGTCCGCCCCGTGCGCGCCATCTCGAAGCCGTAGATGGCGCGTATGCCGTGGATGTTCATGGCGCCTCCCGGACTAGGCGGACGAAGATCTCCTCCAGCGAGCTCTGCTCGGTGTGGAGGTCGGTGAAGCGGATGCCCGCCTCGGTGAGCTCGGTGAGCAGGGCGGCGATGTCCTTGCCCTCGCCCGCCTTCTCGTAGGTGTAGATCAGCTCGCGGCCGCCGTCGGCCAGCTGCAGGTTGGCGGCGTCCACCCCCTCGGGCAGGTACTCCACCGGCTCGCGCAGGTGCAGGGTCAACCGCTTGCCGCCGAAGCGGCGCATGAGCGCGGCCTTGTCCTCCACCAGCACCAGGCGGCCGTGGTTGATGACCCCCACGCGGTCGGCCATGAGCTCGGCCTCCTCGATGTAGTGGGTGGTCAGGATGACGGTGACGCCATCCGCCCGCAGTCGGCGCACCAGCTCCCACATGTCCTGGCGCAGGTCCACATCGACCCCGGCGGTGGGCTCGTCCAGGAACAGCACCCGCGGCTCGTGGGCCAGCGCCTTGGCGATCAGCAGGCGCCGCTTCATGCCCCCGGACAGGGTCATGATCTTGTTGTTGCGCTTGTCCCACAGCGCCAGGTCGCGCAGCACCCGTTCCACGTGGCCCGGGTCCGGGGGCTTGCCGAACAGGCCGCGGCTGAAGCTGACCGTGGCCCACACCGTCTCGAAGGACTCGGTGGTCAGCTCCTGCGGCACCAGCCCCACCCGGGTGCGGGTCTCGCGGAACTGGCGGACGTTGTCGTAGCCGTCCACCCGCACGCTGCCGGAGGTGGCGTTGACGATGCCGCAGATGATGCTGATCAGGGTGGTCTTGCCGGCGCCGTTGGGGCCGAGCAGGGCGAAGATCTCGCCGCGCGGCACCTCCAGGTCGATGTCGGTGAGGGCCCGGAAGCCGGAATCGAAGGTCTTGTTCAGGCCGGCGACGGCGAGGGCGGGCTCCCCGTCGCCGGCCGCGTTGGCGCGGGCCGCGCCCTCACGGGGTGCGGGGGCGGTGACCGACCCGGCCTGATGGTTATCGAGCATTGCTCGTCGGACTCCTGGAATGCGGATCAATGGACAGCGCGCGGGCGGCTGGCCGGGGGACCGGCCTGTGGTTAGTGTAAAGGGAGGCGGCCCCGGCCGACGACCGCGGGGTCCGGCACCGAACCGACCCACCCGACCAACGGGGCCTCCCATGGCCGCGGGCGAACCGCTGCAGGCGATCGACACCGACATCTGGCTGGCCGAGGGTCCGGTGGTCGACTTCTACAGCTTCCCCTACCCCACCCGCTGCGTCATCGTCCGCCTGCCCGGCGAGCGGCTCTGGGTGTGGTCGCCCATCGCCCTCGACGACGACCTCCAGGCGGCCGTGGACGCCCGCGGCGAGGTCGCCTTCCTGGTCAGCCCCAACAAGCTCCACCACCTGAGCCTGGGCCAGTGGCAGCGGGCCTACCCCGGGGCCGAGCATTGGGGCCCGGCCTCCACCGCGCGCAAGCGCCCCGACCTCGCCTTCGACGGCGAGCTCGGCGATCATCCCCCGGCGGCCTGGGCCGGGGCCATCGACCAGGCCTGGTTCCGCGGCTCGCCGCTGCTCGACGAGGTGGTGTTCTGTCACCTGCCGTCGCGCACCGCCATCCTCGCCGACCTGTCCGAGAACTTCACCGAGGCCTTCCTGCGCGACCACTGGGCCGCCTGGCAGCGTCCCATCGCCCGCCTGTGGCGGATCACCGAGCCCTGGGGCTACGCGCCGCTGGAGCTGCGCCTGAGCTTCCTCGACCGCCGCACCGCCCGGGCGGCGCTGGCCAAGGTCCTGGGGTGGCAGCCGCGGCGGGTGGTGATGGCCCACGGACGGTGGCAGGATGAAGAGGGACGGGCCTTCCTCGAGCGCGCCTTCCGCTGGCTGCGCCGCTAGCCCCGAGCCCGCGATCCGATCACCGGCGGCGCCTTGACCCCGCGCCCCGCCCGCACCGATCATTGGCCGCCCCTTCTGGCCCAGGAGATGCCCCCCATGAGCAAGCCGGACGTGAAGACCGACGAGAAGAAGCAGCACTTCGACGACATCTACGTCGCCGAGGATCCCGTCCCCTACAAGGAACGGATCCTGGACGCCCTGGAGTACGTCTCCGACAACTTCAACAAGCAGACCTTCGACCGCCTGATCCTGCCCTGGGCGGAGAGCAAGGCCGCGGGCGGCCCGCTGAACTTCGTCGATCTCGCCGGCTGCTTCGGCAACACCACCATGGCCACCCTCAACGGCATGGACTTTGACGCCATCCGCCACAACTGGCGCGACCACGAGGCGGCCCGGCAGGTGGACAGCCCCCGCCGTTTCGCCGCCAACGTCACCGGCATCGACATCTCCGCCAACGCCCTGGCCTACGGCAAGTCGGCCGGCATTTACGACGCCACCATCGAGGCCGATCTCAACAGCCCCGGCCTCGAGACCCGGTCCGCCGTGGACCAGGCCATGACCGAGGCGGACATCGTCATCTCCACCGCCGCCCTGGTCTACCTGGAGCCGGCCGCCGTGGAGAAGCTGCTGGACGCCTTCGCCAGCGGCTCCAGCGAGGGCTACATGCTGGTGAACTTCCTCAACCCCTTCGCCCTGGACGAGGCCGACGCCACCAAGCGCATGCTGCTGGACAAGCTCGAGTTCGTCGGCAGCATGGCCTCGCGCCACCGCAAGATGTCGGCGCTGGAGCAGGAGAACTATCCCGGCGAGGAGTGGTCCCTGCTGGAGATCTGGGTGCTCAAGCGCAAGGGCTGAGGGCGGGCTGCCGGAGCGGCCGCCGCCGCGATCTCCTGGAGCAAAGCCCCATCACACGTCGTCATCGCGAGTCCCGCCACTAAGCCCCTACGGGGCCGACTGTAAAGCTCCAGCCCCCGGCAGGCTTAGTGGCGGGGCGTGGCGATCTCCCGGAACGGAGCCCCGCCACGGAGATTGCTTCGCTGCGCTCGCAATGACGGCAGGCCCCGACGCCATCGGCCCCCTCCGCGGAGGGGGCCGATCTGCGTCCGGAATCCGGACCCTCAGGCCGCCAGCTCGGCCTCGTAGCCCTCCTCGGCCACGGCCTTGATCAGGGCCTGGGGATCGGCCTCGCCGCTGACGCGGGCGCGGCCGTCGTCGAGGGAGACGTCGGCGCGCTCGACGCCGGCCACCTCCTCCAGCGCCTCCTTGACCGCATTGACGCAGTGGCCGCAGGTCATGCCGGTTACCTTGAGATCGATGTCCGCCATGGCTTGGCTCCTCTCGGTGGGGATGGGGATTCAGGCGGCCCGCGGCGCATTGCCGGCGGGCTCGGGCCGGGCCGCGCCGCCGGGCTCGGCGGCCGCGGCGGCTCCCAGCTCCGCCGGCCGCAGGCGGCGCAGCCGCAGGCTGTTGGAGACCACGAACAGGCTCGACAGGCCCATGGCGACGCCCGCCACCATGGGGTTCAGGTGCAGCCCATAAGCCGGGTAGAACACCCCGGCCGCCAGCGGGATCAGCACCACATTGTAGGCGAAGGCCCAGAACAGGTTGCCGCGGATGGTGCCCAGGGTGCGCCGGGCCACCTCGAGGGCGGTGACCACTCCGGCCAGCTCGCCGCGGGTGAGGGTGACGTCGGCGGCCTCGATGGCGATGTCGGTGCCGGTGCCCACGGCCACGCCCACCTCGGCCTGGGCCAGGGCCGGGGCGTCGTTGATGCCGTCGCCGACGAAGGCCACGTGCGCGCCCTCGCCCTGCAGGGCGGCCACCGCCTCGGCCTTGCCGTCGGGCAGCACCTCGGCGCGCACCTCGTCGATGCCGGCGCGGCGGGCGATGGCCGCGGCGGTGGCGCGACTGTCGCCGGTGATCATGGCCACCCGCAGGCCGCGGTCGTGCAGGGCGGCCACCGCCCCGGCGGCGTCCGCCTTGAGCGGGTCGGCCACCGCCAGCACGCCGCGCACGGCGCCGCCGGCCGCCACGTAGATGGGGGTCTTGCCGTCGCCTGCCAGGGCCTCGGCGCGCGCCGCCCAGTCGCCGGGATCGATGCCGGCGTCGTCCAGCAGCCGGCGGCTGCCCACCAGCACGGGGGCGCCGTCGACGGTGGCGCGCACGCCATGGCCGGGCACGGCCTCGAAGCCCTCGGCCGCCGGCAGGTCCAGGCCGCGCTCGGCGGCCGCCGCGCGCACCGCCTCGGCCAGCGGGTGCTCGCTGGCCGCCTCCACCGCCGCCGCCAGGCGCAGCGCCTCGCCCTCGTCGCCGGCGGCCTCCAGGTCGGTGAGCCGCGGCCGGCCCTCGGTGAGCGTGCCGGTCTTGTCGAACACCGCGGTGTCCACATGGGACAGCCGCTCCAGGGCCTCGCCCTTGCGGAACAGCACCCCCAGCTCGGCGGCGCGGCCGGTGCCGACCATGATCGCCGCCGGCGTGGCCAGGCCCATGGCGCACGGGCAGGCCACCACCAGCACCGCCACCGCACTCACCAGGGCCATGGTGATGGCCGGCGCCGGGCCGAGGGCCAGCCAGGCGACGAAGGTGACCGCGGCCACCGCCAGCACGCTCGGGGTGAACACCCGCACCACGCGGTCGGCGACGCCCTGGATGGGCAGCTTGGCGCCCTGGGCGCGCTCCACCATGCGGATGATCTGCGACAGCACGGTGTCGCCGCCCACCTGCGTGACCTCGACGGTCAGCACGCCGTGCTGGTTGACCGTGCCGCCCACCACCTCGTCATCGGCGCCCTTGGCCACCGGCTCGGGCTCGCCGGTGAGCATGGACTCGTCCACGTAGCTGCTGCCGTCGGCGACGGTGCCGTCCACCGGGATGCGCTCGCCCGGGCGCACCACCAGCCGGTCGCCGGCCTGCACCCGGCTCACCGGCACCTCCCGCTCCTGGCCGTCCTCCAGCAGGCGGGCGTTCTTGGCCTGCAGGCCGATCAGCTTGCGGATGGCCTGGCTGGTGCGGCCCTTGGCCACCTCCTCCAGGTACTTGCCGAACAGGATCACGGTGACGATCACTGCCGCCGAGTCGAAGTACAGGCCGCGCGCCTCCGGCGGGAACAGCCCCGGAGCCAGCACCACGCCCACGCTGTAGAGCCAGGCGGCGCCGGCGCCGGTCATCACCAGGCTGTTCATGTCCGGGGACAGGTGGCGGTAGGCGGTCAGGCCCGGGCCCCAGAAGCGCCGCCCCGGCCCGGCCAGGACCACGGTGGTCAGGGCCAGCTGGGCCCAGTCCCAGGCCCCCGGCCAGGGCGCGGCCGCGGCCAGCCAGTCCGCCAGGCCGGGCAGGAGGGCGGCGCCCATGGACAGCACCAGCACCGGCACGGTGACCGCCGCCGCCAGCCACAGCTCGCGGCGCATGACGGTCAGCGTGCGCTCGCGGCGTGCCTCGGGCCCGGCCGCCTCGCCCTCGCCCTCCAGCGGGATGGGCTCGTAGCCGGTGCGGCGGATGGTGGCGGCGATGTCGTCAGGGCTCACCGCGTCCGGGAAGTAGCGCACGGTGGCGCGCTCGGTGGCCAGGTTGACGCTGGCGGCCACCACCCCGGGCAGCTTGTTCAGCTTGCGCTCCACCCGGGAGGAGCAGTTGGCGCAGGTCATGCCGCCCACGCCGATCTCGTACTCGCCGATCACCGGCGTGTAGCCGGTGTCGCTGACGGTCCCGGCGATCTGCCCGGCGTCGAGGGCATCCTCGTCGTAGCGGACCGTGGCGCGCTCCGAGGCCAGGTTGACGCTCGCCTCCTCGACGCCGTCGAGCCGGGCCAGGGCCCGCTCCACGCGCGCCGAGCACGAGGCGCAGGTCATGCCTTCGATGCCCAGATCCAGCTCTTTCATCGGGGGTCTCCTTGCGGAGCGGGCGGGCGTTCAGTCGCCGTCCCGGTTGAGCGCGCCCAGGATGGGGCAGTCGGCGGTGGAGCCATGGCCGGGGCACTGCTCCGACAGCGCCCGGAGGCCGTCGCGCAGGTGCTCCAGGTCGCGGATGCGGGCCTCGATGTCGGCGATGCGCTCCTCGGTCAGGGCCTTCACCGCCCCGGCGTCGGCCTCGGGGCTGTCGGACAGGGCCAGCAGCTCCGCCACCTGATCCAGGCTGAAGCCGAGCGCCTGGGCGCGGCGGATGAAGCGCAGCCGCTCGCGAGCCCCGTCGCCGTACAGGCGGTAGCCCGAGTCCGAGCGCGCGCTCGGCGTGACCAGGCCGCGGCGCTCGTAGTAGCGCAGGGTCTCGGCGGCGAGACCCATCTCGCCGGCCAGCTGGCCGATGGTCATGGTGGTCATGGGCCCTCCCCGTTCGGGTTACAGCTTACAACCTGTTGTAACGTTTAGCGGGAAAGGGGGTCAACCGGCAGCCCCTCCCGGCCGCCTCCCGGCTGTCACCGCGAAAGCCCGGATGGGTCCGTGGCGAGCTTTCCGGCGGAGCCCTGCCACGGAGATCGCTTCGCTGCGCTCGCACTGACCGGGGGCCGGGGCAATGCCGCGCCCCTCCGCTTGCCGTCATCGCGAGGACCCGGAGGGTCCGTGGCGATCTCCCGAGCGGGGCTCCGCCACGGAGATCGCTTCGCTGCGCTCGCAATGACGGCAACCTCCCGGGTTGTCGTTGCGAGACCCCGCCGTGGGGTGCGGCGACCTTTCGGTTGCAGCCCCCTTGGTCGTCATCGCGAATCCCGCCACTAAGCCCCTGCGGGGCCGAGTGTCAGGCTCCCGCTCCGGGCAGGCTTATTGGCGGGACGCGGCGATCTCCCGGAACGCAGGCTTCGGTCGGGAGATTGCTTCGCTGCGCTCGCAATGACGACTCGGGGGCTCGCGGCGCCAGGTCCGGAAGGCCGGCTCACCAGGTCAGCACGCGCCCCGCCGAGCCCAGGGCCGGCAGCGCCTGGCTGGGCGTGAGCAGCGGCAGCTCGCGGGACAGGTCGTCCTTGGTCATGCCGTTGAGGTCCAGCGACTGCTGGCAGCCGATGAACTCCACGCCGTTGTCCTCGGCCAGCTCCATGAAGTCCGCCAGGCTCTGGCCGCCCTCCAGCGGGTGGATGGCCTCGGCCACGCCCTTCTTGAGCAGCTCCGTGCCCGGCCCCGTGAAGTAGATCACCACCTTCTGCTCGTTGGCCGCGGCCGTTGCCGACAGGAAGAAGGCCGACGGCAGCCGCTTGGGGTTCTCGGGACCGGAGATGACGATCAGCACCAGATCGGCCGCTTGTTCGTCCGCCATGGGTTGCCTCCTCTGGCGAAGAGCCCGGACGTGCGCGAACCCTCTCCGGGCTAAAGTTTACAACCGGTTTTAAGGTTTAGACGCGCCCGGCGCTGCCGGGTTCCCCGGCCCCCGGCGGCTGACAGCGGGGGGCCGGAGGCGGTACAAAGCCGGTAGGATCCCCGGCCCACCCCACCGACGAGGCCGCCCCATGAGCGACGCCGCCCCGCCCGGGTCCGCCCCCGGCCATCCCGACACCGACCCGGCCAGCCTGCTCAGCCGGGTCGGCGGCACGCCGCTGGTGCCGCTGGAAGGGATCTGGTGCAAGCTGGAGTTCCTCAACCCCTCCGGCTCGGTCAAGGCCCGCCTCGCCCACTCCCTCATCGAGCGCGCCGAGGCCGATGGCCGCCTGCAGCCGGGCGACACCATCGTCGAGGCCACCAGCGGCAACACCGGCAACGCCCTGGCCATGGTGGCGGCCATCAAGGGCTACCGCATGCAGGTGCTGCTGCCGCGGGGCATCAGCACCGAGCGTACGGCCATCTCCCAGGCCTATGGCGCCGAGGTGATCGAGGTCGGCGACTTCCACGTCAACGACGCCCTCGCCCGCGCCGAAGAGCTCGGCCGGCAGCCCGGCCACTTCTGTCCGCGCCAGTTCGCCTCCGCGGACAATGTGGCCGAGAACCGCGAGTGGCTGGGCCCGGAGGTCCTGGCCCAGCTCCCCGCCGGCCGGGCGCCCGACGCCCTGGTCATGGGCATCGGCACCGGCGGCACGCTGATCGGGGCGGGGCAGGCCCTGCGCGCGGCCAACCCGGACTGCCTGACCGTCGGCGTGGAGCCGGCGGAGTCCCCCACCGTGGCCACCGGCCGGGTGGGCCGGCACCGCATCGAGGGCATCGCCGACGGCTTCGTCCCGGAGATCATCGAGCGCCACCGCGGCGAGATCGACGAGCTGGTGACCGTGGCCAGCGACGACGCCGTCGCCGAGATGCGCCGCCTGGCCCCGGTTCACGGCTGCTTCGTGGGCCCCAGCTCGGGCGCCCACTTCCTGGCCGCCAAGGCCCTGCGCGAGCGCCGTCCCGAGCTGGAGACGGTGGTCACGCTGCTGTGCGACGGCGGCGAGAAGTACTTCTCGGAGTACTTCCGGAGCGGCTGAGGCGCGGTCACTCCCTGGGCGCGGCTAGCCGTTGCCGCAGACGCCCTCCAGGGCCCTGCGGTCGGCGTCGGTGAGGGAAAGGCGGGGGTGGGGCCCGCGGCCGTAGACGGCGTGCATCACCGCCCGCGGAGCCTCCACGTGCCCCATGCCCAGGGCGTGGCCCAGCTCGTGGGCGAGGGCGAAGCGCAGCCGGTCGCGGTTGCTGAACTGGCGGATGGTGATGTTGCGGCCGGCCGCGCCGCCGCGCTGGTAGTAGCCCTGGTGGAACTTCTTGCCGCCGCCGGCCAGCCGGTCGCGCTCGCGCACCTGGCGGTTGTGGCGCAGGACCAGGGCATTGGCCCGCACCGCCAGCTCGTTGACCCGGCCCTGCAGTCGCTCCATGCCGTCCCGCCCCGCCTGCAGCTCCGAGGCCCGCCGCTGCAGCTCCTTGCGGCGGTCGCGCAGCTCCGCCGCCTGCCGCGGCGAGGCCCCGCCCTGCTCGTTCAGCGTCCGCACGCGCTCGTTCAGGGCCCGGCGGTCGGCCTGCAAGGCCCGAAGGCGGTGCCGCCACTGCCGCAGGCGGCGATGGAGGCGGTCGCGCAGGGCCTCGAGCCGCCGCCGCGCGCGGTCCACCTTCTTGCCCAGGGAAGCGGCGCTGCGGTCCAGGTCGCGGGCGCGCTCGGTGGTGCGCTGGTGCTCGCTGTACTCGAGGTTGATGCGGAAATCCGCGTCCGGCCGCCGTTCGAACAGGTCGCGCCCGGCGGCCGCCTCCCACAGGCGGGCGGCATCGGCCACCGCCCGCTGGAACGCGGCCCGCGAGATGCCGAAGCGGGGATCCACGTCACCGACGGCGTAGGCGAGGGGCCCGTTGCAGGCCGCCGTCGCCGCCGGCGCGGCCGCCGCCAGCAGCAGGCCCAGCGCCCACCGGCAGCGGGGGCCGGCGGGGATCAATCCGTCTCCCCCTCCGCGGACCCCTGCGGCGACCCGTAGTCGTACACCCCGGGGACCCGGCTGTTGGCCGGATAGGCGCTGGTGGCGTCGAGGTCGGCGTCGCTCTCGATGGGCACGGTGGCGCGGCGGGGGTAGAGCGGGGCCCAGTGGCCGCCGGTCACCAGCTCCCCCTCCGGCTCGGCCTCGGGGCGCACCAGGCGCGCCCGGCCCCGCCAGCCCTCCACCGTGTCCAGCTCGGGCGGCATCGGCGCGTCCGGGCCCGGCTCGTGCGGGCGGCGGTAGCGGGGCAGATCGGGAATGGCCGGATCGCTCATGGGGCCAGCATACCGGAGTGACTAGTAGGGGGTGCCATCCTTGCGGGTGAAGCGCCAGCCGCCGCCGGACCACTCCGCGCGCAGGTCGTCGTCGGGATAGACGACCTCGTCGCCGGCCGCGCGGTCGCCGATCTCCAGGTAACGGACCTCGGCGTCGGTCTCGTTGACCAGGTGGTGGGCGTTGCCGGTGCCCGCGGGGAAGCCGGCGCACATGCCCGGCTCCAGCGGCGTGCGCCCCTCGTCGGTGACCAGGGTGGGCCGCCCCGCCAGGATGTAGACCAGCTCCTCCTGCACCGCGTGGGCGTGGCGCAGGGCCGAAACCGCCCCCGGCGCCAGGCGGGTGAGGTTGACGCCGAAGCTGCTCAGCCCGAAGGCATCGCCCAGCGCCCGCTTCTCGCGGCCGGCCATGCGCGAGGCGAAGGGCTCCGGGTAGCGGGAGGGGGTGGCGCGGGGCGCCACATCCAGGGCATGGACGGCCGTGATCGGGCGGCTGTCGGACATGGATCGCTCCTCGAAAAGGGGACCGAAGGAACCGGGACCATCATCGCCGCCGCGGCCGGCCCGGGCAAGCGCGCGCCGCGCCGTGGCTAGGAAGCCGCCCGCGCTTCCTGCGACAGCGCCCGCGCCGTGGCCACCGCCCGGCGCAAGGCCCGGGAGGCCGGCCGATCCGGTCGGTGGGCCAGGCCCATCCGGCGCTTGAGGGACAGATCCGCCAGCTCGCGCAGGACGATTCCCGGATGCTCCCCGACGCTGCCCTCCGGCAGCACCGCCACCCCGACGCCGGCCTCCACCAGCGCCGCCGCCCACTCCTCGTTCTGCGCCCGGGCCACCACCTGGGGGGCCGCGGACAGGCGGTCCAGGGCCCGGCCAACCTCCCCCTTGAGCTCGCAGTGGCAGCGTTCGACCAGAGCCGCGCCGGCCAGATCGGCGACCCGGATGCTCGCCGACAGCACCAGCGGGTGACCGGCCGGCAGGGCCAGCACGTAGCGCTCCTCCCACAGGGGCACGAAGGCCTCGTCGCCGCCGCATTCCCAGTCGGACACAATGCGGGCGTCGGCATCCTCCCCCGCCTCCACCAGGCGCAGGGCCACCGCCTCCTCCGCATCCTGCAGCCGCTGGAGGAGCGGGACCAGCCGGCGGCCGCTGACCGATGGGGTGACGGCCAGGCTGAGGACCTCGTCCGGGGCATCCAACCGGTAGCGGCCCTCGAGCGCCTTCATCTCCCCCAGCAGGCGGGTGGCCGTGGCGTAGACCTCGCGCCCCTCGGGGGTGGCGGTGATGCCCTTGCGGTGGCGGACGAACAGCGGCGCGCCGAGGTGCTCCTCGAGACGGGCCAGGGTGGTGGAGATGGAGGGCTGGGCCACGAACAGCCGGCGGGCGGCGGCCGAGAGGCTGCCGGCCTCGTAGACCGCAACGAAATAGCGCAGCCAGCGGGTTTCCATATCCCCTCCCTATATCTGATGCAGGAAAACCATATTTTACTTATACCACCGGACTCCCCAGGCTCGATACCAAGCACATGCCCAACCGGGAGCCAGCCATGAAGGCCATGATCATTTCGGATTTCGGCGAGCCGGACGTCCTCCAGGCCGCCGACCTGCCCGTCCCCGAGCTCCGCCCGGGACACGTCCTGATCCGCACCGCCGCCACCAGCGTCAATCCCGTGGACTGCCTCATCCGGGGCATGGGCCCCGCCTTCGCACCCACCCCGCCGGCCGTGCTGCACGGCGACGTGGCCGGGGTGGTGGAGGCGGTGGCGGACGACGTCAGCGCCTTCCGGCCGGGCGACGAGGTGTTCGGATGCGCCGGGGGAGTGGCCGGCACCGAAGGCGCCCTGGCGGAGCTCATGCTCGCCGACGCCGACCTGCTTGCCCGCAAGCCCTCATCCCTGGCCATGCGCGAGGCCGCGGCGCTGCCGCTGGTGACCATCACCGCCTGGGAGGGCCTGTTCCAGCGGGCCCGGGTGGGCGCGGGGAGCCGCCTGCTGATCCACGGGGGCGCCGGCGGCGTGGGTCACATCGCCGTCCAGCTGGCCAAGGCGGCCGGCGCCGAGGTGACCGCCACCGTCTCCACCGACGCCAAGGCGGAGCTGGCGCAGTCGCTGGGGGCGGACGAGGTGGTGCGCTACCGGGAGGAGGGGGTGACCGACTACGTGGAGCGGCTGACCGGCGGCGAGGGATTCGACGTGGTCTTCGACACGGCGGGCGGGGCCAACCTGCCAAACGCCCTGGCGGCGGCCCGCCCCCACGGCGAGGTGGTGACCACCGTGGCCCTGGGCGAGCACGACCTGACCCCGGCCCACCTCGCCGGGCTCTCGCTGCACGTGATCTTCATGCTGCTGCCCCTGATCCGCGGCAAGGGGCGCCGGGGCCACGGGGACATCCTGGCGCGGGCGGCCCGGCTGGCGGACCAGGGTTGGCTGCGGCCGGTGCTCGATTCCAGCCGGCTGCGGGCGGACCAGGCGGCCCGGGCCCATGAGCGCCTGGAGGCGGGCGCGGCGAGCGGGAAGATCGTGCTGACCTGGGACTGAGGCCGGCGGACGTCTGGCTTTCCCCGGGGACTGCCGGGTAGGGTGGCCCCATTTCCCGCCGCCCGGCCGCGACCGCCGGCCGGGCCCGATCGGCAAGGAGCCCGCCCATGAGCCAGACAGCCACCGACACCGTCACCCTCGAGCCCGAGCCCGGTGCCGCCATGACCGGCCACACCGCCGAGCCCGCCGGCGGCCCGCCGCGCGGCGGCCTGCTGCTGCTCCAGGAGGCCTTCGGCGTCAACGGCCACATCCGCGACCTCGCCGGCCGCCTGGCCGGCGAGGGCTACCGGGTCATCGCCCCGGAGCTCTACCACCGCACCGCCCCCGGCTTCGAGGCCGACTACGGCGATATCGACAGCGCCCGGGCGGAGATGGGCAAGCTCACCGACGAGGGCCTGGCCGCCGACCTCAAGGCCGCCCACGGCTGGCTCACCGGCTCCGGCGTGGCGCAGGACGCCATCGCCGGCATCGGCTTCTGCCTGGGCGGGCGGGTGGCCTTCCTGGCCAACCTGGAGCTGCCGCTGGCCGGCGCGGTGTCCTTCTACGGCGGCGGCATCCACCGCCTGGCCGACCGCTTCGCCGAGGGCAGCGGCCCGCACCTGCTGTTCTGGGGCGGGCACGACCACGCCATCGACCGCGACCAGCGCGAGGCCGTGGAGCACGCCCTGGACGACGCCGGCCGGCCCCACACCAGCGTGGTATTCTCCGAGGCCGGGCACGGCTTCTTCTGCGACCAGCGCGACAGCTACGACCCCGCCGCCGCGGGCCAGGCCTGGCCCCACACCCTGGCCTTCCTGGCCGAGGTCACGGGCTAGCCGCGCGGCGTCGCACATTCCCCCAAAGACTTTTTCGATTCCCCTACAGAAACAGCATCCTGCGATCCCCGGACGGATTGTCTCCGGCCACCGGGGCGCTTACACTCCCGGCTCCACTCACTGCCATCCGGGAGGATCCATGCGCTTCCGTTCCACGGCCGTCCACCTCGCCGCCTGCGCCGCCCTGGGCCTGGCCGCTGCCCCCGGCGCCCACGCCGAGGGCCTGCTGGGCAAGCGCTACGCCAGCGCCCTGATCGGCCAGGTGATCACCGGCGACAGCGACCTGCGCGACTACGACCAGACCTACCTGGCCCTGGAGGGGCGGGTGAACGTCCCGGTCACCGAGCACGTGGACGCCGGCCTGCGCTACGGCCGCGAGACCCTGGACGGCTCCCACAACGGCGTGGACCTCAAGGAGACCGAGCAGACCTTCCTGGGCGAGGCCACCTACCACATGCCCGGGCACAGCGAGCGCGTCGATCCCTTCCTGCGCGCCCGCGCCGGGCTGGTGCGCACCCGCACCGAGGAGGATTCGGCCTCCGACACCAGCAACGACCTGGCGCTGGGCGTGGCCGTGGGCGCCGACATCGAGGTGGGCGAGCGCGCCGCGGTGGCCCCGGAGCTGGCCTACCGCGTGGTGGACGACAACGGCGAGCTGCTCGCCGGCGCCGAGGCCAACTACTGGCTGAGCGAGCGCGCCTTCCTGCTGGCCAAGGCCGAGTACCGCAGCGACCAGGGCGACGTCGGCTACTTCGCCGGCGGCGGCTTCCATTTCTGAACGGCCCCGCTATCCTGTCGCCATGCACGCCCCGAACCGTCTGCCCGCCCTGCCCGCCCGCCGATGGCGCCGTCCGGACCATCCGGATCGGGGCCCGCGCGCCGGTGGCCAGGGGGGCGTGACGGTCGGCTAGCCGCCGCACCGCCTCCCTCCGCCGCCGCAGGCCCCGCGGGGACCTGCGGTCTTTTCCAGTCCGGCGCCGCCGGGGCGCAGGTCCTGTCTCCTCCGCCGACACAGGACACGCGCCATGGCCTTCCGTCTCGAAACCATCGTCCCCTTCGGCCGCTCCTTCGCCGAATACCGCGCCATGTTCGCCCTCGGCGAGGGCGATCTCGCCGGCACCCTGCTCGACTGCGGCGGCGGCCCGGCCGCCTTCAACGCCGGGCTGACGCGCCGCGGCGGCGCCGTGGTCTCCGCCGACCCGCTCTACGCCTGCGAAGCCGGCGCCATCCGGGCGCGCATCGGGGAGGTGATCCCCGCCATGCTGGCCAAGCTGGAAGCCAACCGGGAGAAATTCCGCTGGGACCGCAGCGGCAGTCCCGAGGAGCTGGTGGACCTGCGCCGGGCGGCCATGGACACCTTCCTGGCCGACTACCCGGCCGGGCGCCGCGCCGGCCGCTACGTGGCCGCCGCCCTGCCGGGTCTGCCGTTCCGGGCGGGCCGGTTCGACCTGGCCCTGGTGTCGCACCTGCTGTTCCTCTATGGCGACCACCTGGGCCGGGACTTCCACCTCCGGGCCCTGCGCGAGCTGGCCGCGCTCGCCGGCGAGGTGCGGGTGTTCCCCCTCACCGACCTGGACGCCCGGCCCTCGCCCCACCTGGAGCCGGTGCGGCGGGCGCTGGAGGCGCGAGGGCTGGCCAGCGAGGTGGTGCGGGTGGACTACGAATCCCAGAAGGGAGCGGATACCATGCTGAGGATCGCCGCGAATCGGAGGAGGGACGGCCATGAAGGCGGTGGTGCAGGAGGACGCGACCGGCTGCGGCCTGGCCTGCGTGGCCATGCTCGCGGGTGAGCCCTACGCCGCGGTGCGGGAGACGGCCGCCGGCCTGGGCATCCGCCCCGACGATCCGGCCCTGTGGTCGGACACGGCGTATGTGCGCCGGCTTCTGGCCCATTACGGCATCGCCGCGGTCCCGGGGGAGACACCGTTCACCGGCTGGGACACCCTGCCCGACCGCGCGCTGCTGGCCACCAGGCACCACTACGAGCAGGGGCGCCCGTTCTGGCACTGGTGCGTATTCGCCCGCGAGCCGGGCGGGCCGGAGGTGCTGGACCCGGCGCCTTACCTCGCCCATCCCCGGCGCACCGACCTCGCCGCCATCGAGCCGGCCTGGTTCATGGCGGTGAGCCCCTGAGCCGCCCCCTCGGGCGGGCGCTCGCCGCCGGGCAGGCGGCGGCTCAGGGCGCCTCCCCGGAGGTGCTCACCCGGTCCCGGCCGGCATTCTTGGCGGCGTACAGGGCCCGGTCGGCCCGCCGCAGCACCGGCTCCGCCGTGTCCTCGCCGGGGACCAGCGCCGCCACGCCGGCGCTGACGCTGTAGCGCACGCCCTCCTCGCCGGCGGGCAGGGCGCGCTCGGCCAGGTGGCGGCGGATGCGCTCGGCCAGGGTGGCGGCCCCCTCCAGGCCGGTCTCGGGCACGAGGACGGCGAACTCCTCGCCGCCCAGGCGGGCGAGCAGGTCCTCCCGGCGCAGCACCTCTTCCACCGCGGCGCACAGGTCCTGCAGCACCTGATCGCCGGCGGCGTGGCCCCAGCGGTCGTTGATGCGCTTGAAGCAGTCGACATCGAACATGATGCAGGCCAGATCGTGGCCGAAACGGCGGGCGCGCGCGATCTCCTCGTCGGCGCGCTGGAAGAAGTGGCGCCGGTTGGCCACGCCGGTCAGCGGGTCGCGGTGGGACAGCGCCTCCAGGCTGCGCTCGTACTGCTTGCGCTCAGTGATGTCCCGGAAGAACCAGACCCGGCCCAGATAGCGGCCACCGGGGCTCCACAGCGACCGGGAGTGGCGCTCCAGGGTGCGCCCGTCCTCCAGCGCGACCTCGGTCAGGTCCTCGCGGGCGGGATCGGCATACAGCTCCTGGACCCGCTGCAGGAAGCCGGCCCGATCCGCCACCCGCTCCAGTGCCCGCGACAGCAGGCGATGGTCGGGCAGCCCGGCCAGGCTGCCGTCGTCCGCCCCCGGGACCTCCTCGGGCGCGATCCCCCACACCTCCAGCAGCCGCTGGTTGTGCGAGACGATCATGTCCTCGCCGTCGACGACCAGGATGCCGTCGGGCGAGGCCTCGTGGATCGCCTCCACCAGCGAGCGCTGGAACTCGGCGTCGGCAACCGCGGCGCCGCTGTCGTCGTCCGCCCTCATGCAGGATTCTCCCGCCGCCTTTCGGACCAGGGTCGCCAGCCGTCCGGCCGGACCCTGCCTCGTTATTCCCACCCTGCCATTTCCGCGCCGGACGCGGAACGCCCTTCCGGAATCCCCCGGCCCGCCGGCATGGCCAGCGTCCGGCGGGTCTAATCCCCCTCGCCGTCATCGGCCCCCGGCGGCAGGGTCAGGGGCTCGGCCCGGGCGCGGCGGCGCAGCCAGTTGATGCCGCGGATGATACTGGGGTGGCGCACCAGGCGCCACTCCAGGCGGTACTTGCCGGGGAAATCGAGCAGGAGGATCGCCACCACCATGGTCAGCAGGCCCTGCCCCGGCAGCACCAGCATGGCCACCCCGGCCAGGAAGAACACCACGCCGAACAGGTTCTTGACCACCATCAGCAGGGCGTGGGCGGTGGGGTGCAGGCGCGCCAGGCGGCTGGTGCCGCGCTGCTCGCGGGCGAAGTAGTCGGCGGGGATGAGGCTGACCACGAACGGCAGCAGGGCCAGGGAGAAGATCAGCAGGACGAACGAAGCCGCCACCAGCAGCCCGAGCAGCTCCTCGTTGGTCTGGAACCAGCGCCACAGCTCCCACAGCGGCGACATGCGCGCTCCCTTGGTGCTCGTCCGGCGGATCGTGTCCCGCCCAACCTATCAGAGGCCGGGGGCGCAGGGGCGGCGGCTACCCGGCCCGGCGGACCGGTCTTGCCATCCGAACAAAACTTATTAAGCTTGCTAATTACCAGAGAACACCCTGACACTTGACCCCTTTACACCAGCACCACGAGGAAAGGAGCCGCGCATGGGCCCCGGATTCTGGGACGAGCGCTACGGCGGCGAGGAATTCGCCTACGGCACCGCGCCCAACGACTTCCTGGCGGCCAACGTCGGCTACCTGCCGGCGGGCGGGCGCATCCTGCTGCCCGGCGACGGCGAGGGCCGCAACAGCGTATGGCTGGCCGAGCAGGGCTTCCATGCCACCGCGGTGGACTTCTCCGCCGCCGGCCTGGACAAGGCCCGCGCCCTGGCCGCCGAGCGCGGCGTGACCATCGACACCGTCCACGCCGACCTCGCCGAGTGGGCCTGGCCCGAGGGGGAATACGACGGCGTGGTGGCCATCTTCTGCCACCTGCCGCCGGAGCACCGCTTCCGCATCCACCGCGCCATGCTCGCAGCGCTGCGGCCGGGCGGGCGGCTGCTGCTGGAGGCCTACCGCCCGGAGCAGCTGGACTACCGTACCGGCGGCCCGCCGGTGGCGGAGATGCTGTACGGACGGGAGGCCATCGAGGCCGACTTCGCGGCGGCGCGCATCCTGGGCCTGACCGAGGCGGTGCGCCCGGTGCACGAGGGCCGCTACCACCACGGCGAGGGCGCGGTGATCCAGCTGGTGGCGGAGCGAACCGGCGAGGCGCCGCCCCCCGACTGACGGGGCGACCCCGCCCCCCGGTTCACGTCCTATTGACAGGGAGCGCGATGGCGCGAATTAGTGAGAAGGAGGGGGCGGGACAACCAGGGAGCACAGAAGCATGCGTATCGCAAAAGAGGACGTGCCGATCCGGATCGACGTGCCCGGCGCCGTGGCCCGGCAGCAGACGGGGTTCGGCGACGTGACCGGCTTGGGCAAGATGGGCGCCGAGTATTTCTCCTTCGGCGCCGGCACCGACATCACGGAGCTGCTCCAGGGCCTGGAGGGCGACAGGTGCCAGGTGCCGCACTGGGGTTACGTGGTCGAGGGGGCGATCACCGCCCGCTACAGCGACGGTGGGGAAGAGACCTCGCGCACCGGCGACCTGTTCTTCTGGCCCCCCGGCCACACCGTGCGTGCCGAGGAGGACACCGACATCGTCATGTTCAGCCCGGAGCACGAGCACAGCGAGGTCCTCCAGCACATCCAGGGCAAGCTGAACGGCTGAGCCCCGGCCATCGCACGCAGCCCGGCCGAGCGCTCCCCGGTGCTCGGCCTTTCTATTGCCGGGCCTCCGGCGCGCCCCGGAAGCCGCTCAGTCGTCCAGCTCGGGGTAGTAGCGGAAGATGCCGTCCTCGTTGAAGGCGATGCGGCGCTCGGAATTCAGGTAGCCGGCGACCTCGGGGATGGCCGCCACGCGGTCGCGCAGCAGGCTCACGCGCGGGGTGTCGCGCTCCACCCGGGCGGTGGCCTCGGGGAAGGCGTAGCGCAGCCCCTCCACCACCTGGAACAGGGAGAGGTCGGCGTAGGTCAGCAGGTCCCCGGCCAGCCAGTGGCTGTCCGGGGAGTCGGCCAGGACACGCTCGAAGTAGCCCAGGAACTTGGGCAGCCGGTGCTCGCGGAAGCCCTCGGCGCGCCGGGCGGCCTCCGCCTTCTGGTCCTCGTAGTACAGCTGCACGCCCACCGGGTGGTGGGTGTCGTGGATCTCGTCCACCAAGTCGGCGAGGGTCAGCTGCAGCTGGTGCACCCACAGCCGCTCCAGCTCCCCACTCGGGGCCAGGCCGTGGCGGCCGCCCAGGAAGAGCAGGATGTTGGCGGTCTGGGCGAGCAGGTGGCCGCCGACGTCGAGCACCGGCGGCGCGAAGGCCGGGGGGCCGGGATCCTCGCCCCACAGCACGGCGGCCACGGCGCCGAAGTCGGGGCCGTCGGGGGTGCGGCCGACGTCGTCGTAGTCGGCGCCGGCGGCCTCCAGGGCCAGGCGGACGAACTCGCCGCGGCCCTGGATGGTGGGCCAATAGTAGAGGCGGTAGGTCATGGCGGAGTCCCCGAACGACGCCCGGTTGATTCCAGTGGAAGCCAATCGGCGCGAGGCCGTCAAGGAAACCGGAGGGGGCCTTGATCCGGCGATTTTATTTAGTAAGCTAAACAAAAACAGGCGAGCCAGACACCGCCTGGCGCCTGCCATCCGCCGCGCAGGCCCCGGCACCGGGAGACCGCCCCATGAGCCTGAACCGCTGGGACTCGCTGGGCTACATCGTCAACCACCTCGCCCGCCGGTTCTCCGCCCTCCTGGCCGAACGCCTGCGGCCCCACGGCGTCACCGTCGGCCAGTACCCGCTCCTGCTCGCCCTGTGGGAGGAGGAGGGCATCAGCCAGACCGAGCTATCGCGTCGGCTGGGCATCGAGCCGGCCACCACCACCAACACCCTCAACCGCATGGAGCGCGACGGCCTGGTGGAGCGCCAGCCCGACCCGGGCGACCAGCGCGGCAGCCGGGTCCACCTCACCGAGCTGGGCCGCGACCTGGAGGGACCGGTGACCGCCGCGGCGCGCCGGGTCAACGCGGAGGCCGTGCAGAACCTCTCCGGCGGCGAGGCCGCCGAGCTGGAATACATGCTGGGGAAGGTGATGCGGGGCCTGGCGGAGGAGTAGCGGGAGCGAGGGGGCGCCCTCCCCGATCCCGCGGAAGGCGCCCTGATTGTCCGCCCGCCTGCCCCGTGATAACAAAGGGCGGGACGACCGGCCCCGCCCCCTGCCGTAACCGGGGCGGGGCCGGCCCACGGCCATGGCAGGGAGACGGTTCATGCACAACCTTGTATTCAAAAACCGCCGGGGCGAGGCCGTCATCGACCTCAACCCGGTGGTCTTCTTTGTCTCCGCCGCGGTGATCGTGCTGTTCGTGGCGATCACGCTGGCCAACGTGGACGCCGCCGCGCGGGCGTTCAACGCCGTCCAGGCGACCATCGCCACCTACACCGGCTGGTTCTTCGTGGTGGTGGTGAACGTCCTGCTGTTCTTCATGATCTTCCTGCTGTTCACCCGTTTCGGCCGCATCCGCCTGGGCGGCAACGGCGCCCGCCCCGAGTTCAGCCACCTCGGCTGGTTCGCCATGCTGTTCTCGGCGGGCATGGGCATCGGCCTGCTGTTCTACGGCGTGGCCGAGCCCATATTCCACTACGTCACGCCCCCCGGCAGCCCCCACGCGGCCGATCCGCGCTCCCTGCTGGCCGCCGAGGACGCCATGGGCCTCGCCTACCTGCACTGGGGCCTGCACGCCTGGGCCATCTACGCCCTGGTGGCGCTGTGCCTGGCGTTCTTCGCCTTCAACCGCGGCCTGCCCCTGTCCATCCGCTCGGCGTTCTACCCCCTGCTGGGCGATGCCATCTACCGCTGGCCCGGTCATGTCATCGACATCGTCGCCACCCTGGCCACCCTGTTCGGCGTCGCCACCTCCCTGGGCCTGGGCGTGCGCCAGGTGAACGGCGGCCTCAACTACCTGTTCGGGCTGGACCAGAGCCTGCTCATCCAGATGGTGCTGATCGCCGTCATCACCGCCATGGCCACGGTGTCGGTGGTGCTGGGGCTGGGCAAGGGCATCCGGCGGCTGTCCGAGCTCAACATGACCCTGGCCGGTCTGCTGCTGCTGTTCGTGCTGGGGGTGGGCCCGACCCTGTTCCTGCTCAACGGCTTCGTGGAGAACCTGGGCTTCTACCTGCAGCACTTCCCCACCCTGGCCACCTGGACCGAGACCTACACCCGCACCCAGTGGCAGAACGACTGGACGGTGTTCTACTGGGGCTGGTGGATCGCCTGGTCGCCGTTCGTGGGCATGTTCATCGCGCGCGTCTCCTATGGCCGCACCATCCGCGAGTTCATCACCGTGGTGCTGTTCGTGCCCACCGGCCTGACCTTCCTGTGGTTCACGGTGTTCGGCGACAGCGCCCTGCAGATCGAGATGTTCGGCGGCGGCGGCATCGCCGCCATCGCCCAGGAGGACGTGGCGCGCTCGCTGTTCGCCTTCCTCGACCAGCTGCCGCTGGCGTTCATCACCGGCCTGCTGGCGACCCTGCTGGTGATGACCTTCTTCATCACCTCCTCGGACTCCGGCTCGCTGGTGATCGACATCATCACCGCCGGCGGAAAGACCGAGCCGCCCACCGCGCAGCGCGTGTTCTGGGCGGTGTCCGAGGGCGTGGTGGCCGCCATCCTGCTGGTGGGCGGCGGCCTGGCCGCGCTGCAGACCGCCACCATCACCACCGGCCTGCCCTTCGCCATCCTGCTGCTGATGATGTGCTACACCCTGGTCAAGGGCATGCAGTACTACGTCTACGAGCAGCAGATCGACCTGCGCTCGTGGGAGGAGCAGGGGGTGCCGGTGGGCAGCGAGCGCGAGCACGGCACGCGGCTGCAGTCCGGGGAAGATGGGACGCGCGCGGGGGAATGGGAGTGAGACGGGCCTTCGCCGGCAACCGCCACGGGGAGCGAGGACGGCGGCCGGGGCCGCACCGTCCTCGCTCCCCGCAGGCCGGCCCGGGTTTAACGGCCGGCTTTACGGCCGGTTTTACGGCTGGCTAGGCTGGCTGGCGCCCCTGGGCGGGCCCGCCTGTTGGCGCTTGAGGCGCCGGAATTCCTGGACCTGCTTGCGCAGCTTGCTCACCAGCTGGGGGGCCTTGGGGTCCTCTTCCTTCATGGCCGCCATCAGGTCGTCGCGGAAGCCCTGGCGGGCCTTCTGGATCCCGGGATCCTGCATGGCCTGCTGCTGGGCCTTCCTGCGAGCCTTCATGAGCTTCCGCAGATCCTGCATGTCCTCGCGGCTGGCCTTCCCGGCGGTCCCCTGCTGGCCGAGGGAGCCCCGCAGGGATTTGAACCGCTGCTGCTTGTCGGCGGAGAAGCCATTTTCCGCCATCTTCTTCTGAACCCGCTGCTTGAGCTGCTCCTGGCGCTTGCGAAGGTCGGGGTTGTTCTCGAGGGCCTGGCTTTGCAGGTTCCCGATCTTCTTCTGGAGGCTTTGGGCCTTCTGGCGGGCCTTCTCCAACTTCGACGAGGCGGCGGCGGACCCCGGCTGACCTGGCGGCGAGCTCGGCTGGCCGACGACCGGCCCGGCCAGGGCGGCCATCATCAGGCCGGCGAGGAAACGGGGGCCCATGCGCGTCAGTGGCATACATCCTCCTTGGGAGGCGATCGATGGTGACAGGCCCTGGTTTGCCCAGGGCCTATCGCCTTCGTCAGCGGCTCGGTCCGGTGAGTTCACCGCGGGAAGGACGCCCGGCCCTGGTGGGTGCGGGGGGCGGGGTCGGTACGGATGGGTGTGCCATAGGTATTACGCGGAATTGCCCGGAAGGAGGCGGCGTCGGGCCCTGGCCGCGACGGACCGTGCAGGCGCGGTGGCGGCTGGGTTTGCCTGCCCGCCTTCCTCCTGGCCAGGAGCCTGGCGGCCGCCCTGCCGGTTCGCCCCTACCGCCTCTCGCCCCGCCCCAGCACCGCCGCCAGGCTGGCCACCAGCGCCACCACGAAGTAGGCCAGCGCGGATCGGAACCAGGCCTCCCAGAAAGCGCCCTCCTGCAGGCGCTCGTACCACGACCCACCGCGCCCGATCTCCAGGGTGATTCGCTCGCCGTCGGGGCCGGGCAGGGAGAGGAAGGGGCTCGCCCCCAGCTCCCCGATGCCGAGGAGCACGTTCAGCAGCGGCGCCAGCAGCGCCACCACCAGGCTGATCACCAGGCAGCGCTGCAGGGCGCTGCCGCGCTTGGTTGCCGGGGCCATGCGGGTCTCCTTCGGGGCCGGTATACATTGCCGGCGAGGACGCCGGGGTAGGCGGCAAGCGTAGCGCGGGGGCCGCGGGGAGGCCAGGGCCGGGGCCTCTTCCGGCCCCGCCCGCCATTGATAGGCCGGCCGCCGATCCCAAGATGGGGGAAGGAAGCCATTCACACTTGCCACCCACAGGAGAACCCTCCTTGTCCGATGCTGCAGACCCCCTCTTCCAACCCCACACCCTCGGCGATCTGGAGCTGCCCAACCGCATCATCATGGCGCCCCTGACCCGCTCCCGCGCCAGCCAGCCGGGCGACGTGCCCACCGACATGAACGCCGAGTACTACGCCCAGCGCGCCGGGGCCGGCCTGATCATCAGCGAGGCCACCCAGGTCTCCCAGCAGGGCAAGGGCTACGCCTTCACCCCCGGCATCCACTCCGACGAGCAGGTGGCCGGCTGGCGCAAGGTGACCGACGCCGTCCACGCCGCCGGCGGCCGCATCTACCTGCAGCTGTGGCACGTGGGCCGGGTCTCCCGCCCCGAGCTGCAGCCCGACGGCGGGCAGCCCGTGGCGCCCTCGGCCATCCAGCCGGAGACCATGGTGTTCATCAGCGCCGAGTCGGGCATGGTCCCCTGCCTGGAGCCGCGCGCCCTGGAGACCGAGGAGATCCCCGACGTCGTGGCGCAGTTCCGCCAGGGTGCGGAGAACGCCCGCGAGGCCGGCTTCGACGGGGTCGAGATCCACGCCGCCAACGGCTACCTGCTCGACCAGTTCCTGCGCAGCGGCAGCAACCGGCGCAGCGACGACTACGGCGGCTCCGTGGCCAACCGCCTGCGCCTGCCGCTGGAGGTGGTGGACGCCGTTACCGGCGTCTGGGGCGTCGAGCGCACCGGCATCCGCGTCAGCCCCACCGGCACCTTCAACGACATGCACGACGATGACCCGGTTTCCACCTACGGCGCCCTGGCCGAGGAGCTGCAGGCCCGGGGCGTCGCCTTCATGGAGGTGGTGGAGGACTCGTTCCAGGGCAACGAGGTGGAGGGCCGGCCGGAGCCGGTGATCGACGCCATCCACGACGGCTTCCGCCGCAGCTACCTCGGCAACGGCGCCTACACCGCCGACGAGGCGCGTAGCCGCATCCGGGATGGGCGCTGCGACCTGGCCTCCTTCGGCCGCCCCTACATCGCCAACCCGGACCTCGCCGAGCGCTTCCGCCGGGGGGCACCGCTCAACGAGTGGGACGACTCCACCTTCTACGGGGGCGACGAGCGGGGTTACACGGACTATCCGTTCCTGGAGGATACCGACTGAGGTCGGCGCGACA